>NC_013947.1:4800000-5140259 GCF_000024545.1 Stackebrandtia nassauensis DSM 44728 | reverse complement strand
GACGCGCGAAGCGCTTGTCGCCCTGCTCGTTCCAGTAGTCGACGATGTCCTGCATTTCCGGGTCGGGGGTCACGTCGCGGGTGACGGGGTGGTTCTCCGAGGTCGTCGCGGCGCGGTCGACCTCGCCGGTGGCCGGATCCAGCGCCAGGTTGATCTCGTTGATGACGCCGCCGTGGTGACCGGGCTCGACCACCGGACGCGGGTTGCCCGCCGGGTCGGGCAGCGTGCAGTTGAAGCGGGTGTGCCAGTGGCCGCCGACGATCGCGTCGATGTCGGACGAGGCCTCGTTGGCGACCTTCACCAGCGGACCGTCGGGTTTGAGGTCGCAGTCGTTGTACGAGGCGCTGCTGGACCTGTTCGCCGCGCCGTCGTGGACGTTGGCGACGATCGCGTTGACGCCCTTGGCCTTCAGCTCGGCGGCGTACTTGTTGAGCGTCTCGACGGAGTCGAGCGTCGTGACGTCGGTCTGGTACGACGTCGAGCCGTGCTCGGTGCCCGGCGGGGTGATGCTGATGACGCCGACCGGGATGGTGCTGCCGTCGGGTGCCTTCATCTCCTTGATCACGTACGGCGCCAGGATCGGTTCGCCGTTGTTCTTCGCCACCACGTTCGCGGTGGACATGTCGAAGTCGGCGCCGTGGAACCGCTGTCCGGACGAGTCGGTGAAGCAGGAGTCCTCGCCGATCTCGCCGAAGCACTCGCCCTTGGCCATGTGGTCGACGAGGAAGTCGCGCGAGACGTCCAGCTCGTGGTTGCCGACGCCGTTGACGTCCAGGCCCAGGTTGTTGAGCACCTCGACGGTGGGTTCGTCGCGGTGGATCTCGACGGTGAACGGCCAACCGGAGAACTGGTCACCGGCGGCGATGAGCATCGAGTTCTCGGCGTCGGCGCGCAGGTTCTTCAGGTGGGTGGCCAGGTAGGCGGCGCCGCCGACGGTGACCTTCGAGCCGTTCGGGCCGGGGATCTGGCCGCCGTCGTTGGCCGGGGGCGGGGCGAGCTGGCCGTGGAAGTCGGCGATGGACAGCAGCTTGACGGTGACGGGTTCAGCGGCCGCAGCGGGCGTGGCGACACCGAGCGAGGCGGCGACGAGCAGGGCGGCGGACAGGGCGATCCGGGGCATTCGCATGGGCGCACCTTTGACGGCGGGGGTGAGGGCTTGGTGAATTCTCGACGGCCCGGTGCATACAACGTCCATAAGAAACCACGGCGGCGCAGGTGGCGCGGCACTGTGATGTTGCTCAGGTTCTCTCAGGGGGACCTCAGCCGGATCACGCAGAATCTATGGACAGGACCTGCGCAGGCCCAGTGTCGGCGCATCGAGGCAACCGATGCGCCGACACCGAATTTCTCCGACTTAACGAAGAAAGGACAGGATATGTCACGCAAATCCGCGCGACGTCGCTTCGCGGTTCCGATCGCGCTGGCGGCCGGGATCGTGACCGCCGCGGCTGGTACCGGGATCGTCTCGGCCAGCGGTGCCAGTGACCTGCCGGACCGCTCGGCGGCCCAGCTGCTGGAGGACGTCCAGAACTCCGACATCGAGGGCCTGTCGGGAACGGTCGTGCAGAACGCCAACCTGGGGCTTCCCAGCCTGGGGCAGTCGGGTGGCGGGCTGACGCAGCTCGCCGACGGCTCCAACCAGATGCGGGTCTGGTACGCCGCGCCCGACAAGATGCGCACCGCCGTGCTCAGCGACTACGGCGAGTCCGACACCATCCGCAACGGCGAGGACGTGTGGACCTGGAACAGCGAGGGCGGCGAGGCCACCCACTACACGCTGCCCAAGAAGGCCGCCGACGCGCCGCTGTGGCCGCCGTCCGAGATGGGCGGCGCCGACCCGGCCAAGGCGGCCGAGCAGGCGCTGAAGGCCATCGAACCGACCACGAAGGTGTCCACCAGCCAGCCGGTCGAGGTGGCCGGACGCGACGCCTACGAACTGGTCCTGGAACCCAAGGACGGCGAATCGCTCGTTGACCGGGTGACGCTGGCCATCGACGCCGAGCACGGAGTGCCGCTGCGCACCCAGGTGTACTCCGACGACGAGAAGGAAGCCGCCTTCGACATCGGCTTCTCGCGGGTCGACTTCGGCACGCCCGACAAGGAGAACTTCACCTTCACCGCCCCCAAGGGCGTCACGGTGACCGAGGGAACCGACGAGCTGAGCGATTTCCTCTCCAACGGCAAGAAACCGGCCGCGGACGCCGACGTCAAGGCGGTCGGCAAGGGCTGGACCACCGTGCTGACGGGTGAGTTCGACCTGAAGGAACTGTCCAAGGAAACCAAGAAGAAGGCCAAACACGGCGGCGAGAGCGTCGACCTGGAGAAGGTGCTCAAGCAGCTGCCGGAGGTCTCGGGGAAATGGGGTTCGGGACGGCTCTTCGAGTCGAAACTCGTCAACGCGCTCCTGACCGACGACGGCCGCTTCTACATCGGCTCGGTGACACCCGAGCGGCTTTACGAAGTGGCGGACGGCAAGTGAGTGCGTCAGCACCAGCGCCGGCGCGGGAGGACGACTCCCGCGCCGTGCGCGCCATCGGGCTGGGCAAGCGTTACGGCAACGACCACCTGGCCGTTGACGGCCTCGACCTGGACGTGCCGCACGGCGCGGTCTACGGCTTCCTGGGCCCCAACGGCAGCGGCAAGACCACGACCATCCGGATGCTGCTGGGGCTGATCGAGCCCAGCTTCGGCCGCTGCGAACTGCTGGGCGAGCCGATGCCCGACGCGATCGAGAAGGTATTGCCGCGGGTGGGGACGCTGGTGGAGGGCCCGGCGTTCCACCCCTACCTGAGCGGGCGCGAGAACCTGCGGCACCTCGACGACGCCGATCCGACCACGTCGCCTTCGACCACGTCGCAGCGCGTCGACCTGGCCCTGGACCGGGTGGGGCTGCTGTCGGCCGCCCGCAAGCGGTTCCGGGCCTATTCGCTGGGCATGAAGCAGCGGCTGGCGCTGGCCGCCGCGCTGCTGCGGCCCCGGGATCTGCTGATCCTGGACGAACCCACCAACGGTCTTGATCCACAGGGGACACGGGAGGTGCGGTCGCTGATCAGTCAGCTGGCCGCCGACGGCGCCACCATCATGCTGTCGACCCACCTGCTCAACGAGGTCGAGCAGATCTGTAGCCACGTGGGCATCATGCACAAGGGCAAGCTCAAGGCGCAGGGACGGCTGCCCGACCTCAACGCCGAGGGCGCCACCCGGGTCAGCGTCACCACGCCGAGCCCGGCCGAGGCCGCGTCGGTACTGAAGGGACTGTCGCTGACGGACGTCGACACCACGGCCGACACCGCCAGCGCCCTGCTGGGCGACATGGCGCGCGACAAGATCGTGGTGGCGCTCGTCGACGCCGGGGTCCCGGTGCACGGCTTCACCGTCGCCGCGCCGGGCCTAGAGGACCTGTTCGTCTCGCTGACCGGGGAGGGCTTCGATGTCAGTGCTTGAGGCCACCGAGACCGCCACGGAGGGTCGGCCGCGCCGTCGGCTGCTGTACGCCGAACTGCGGTTGATGTCCGGCCGGACCCGCAACCTGGTCGGGCTGGCCATCCTGTGCGCCATCCCGATCGTGCTGGCGATCATCCTGGCCGTCACCCGCCCGACCGGCGGGGGCGACGGGCAGGCGCCGCCGTTCTTCTCGATCCTGTACGGCAACGGCCTGTTCGTGGTGCTGACGAGCCTGATGATGGAGATGACGATCTTCCTGCCGATGGCGGTCTGCATCCTGGCGGGCGACTCCATCGCGGGCGAGGCCAACGTCGGCACACTGCGGTACCTGCTGACCGCCCCGGTGGGGCGCACCCGGCTGCTGTCGGTGAAGTTCGCCTCGCTGGTCATCGGCGCGATCGTGGGCGTGCTGGCGGTCGCGGTCACCGCCGCGATCATCGGACTGTCGCTGTTCGGCGCCGGGGAGATGCTGACCCTGTCGGGCACCACGCTGAGCTTCGGCGAATCCATCGGACGGGTCGCGCTGGTGTGCGGCTACGTGATGGCGATGCTGGTCAGCGTGTGCGCGGTGGCGCTGTTCGCCTCCACGCTGACCGAACAGCCGATCGGCGCGGCCGTGGGCACGCTGATGTGGATCATCCTGCACCAGATCCTGACCAGCCTGGACGCGCTGTCGTGGCTGCACCCGTTCCTGCAGACCACCTACTGGGCCAACTGGAGCGGCCTGATGCGCGACCCCGTCGAATGGGGCGGCGTCGGCGTCGGACTGCTGTCGGCGCTGGCCTACACGCTGGTCTTCGGCTCGGCGGCCTGGGCGCGCTTCACCACCAAGGACATCACGTCGTAGAGGTCTCGGCCGTGGGCTTGTCCTCGCGAGCCTGCGGCCGGGGTCGCGGCGACGGTGGTCGCGGCGTCGGCTTGAGGATCCAGTTCAGTTTCGGCTCCACCAGCGGCGAGGTCATCCAGCGGATCGGCTTGGACAGCAGGACGAACGCCAGCACCAGCGCGGTGAGCGTGATGACGACGGCTCCGGCGCCGGTGTCCACGAACGGGATGTCGTACAGGTCGTAGCCGTCCTCGGCGATCTTGATGAAGAAGCCGTGCAACAGGAACGGGTACATCGTGAGTTCGCCCATCCGGGTGAAGGACAGCTGTTTGTCCGGCACCCAGGCGAAGAACGTCGCGATCAGGACCGTCGCGGCGGCCAGCATGACCAGTTTCAGGCCGATGGCGGTGTGCCACTGGACGTCCAGCTGGGTGGCGCCCGCGGTGTAGTAGATCCAGTCGATGTGGATGTCGTTGCCGTAGAAGAACGCGGCGGCGAGGATGCCCACGCTCAGGATCGGGCCCGCGATCCGCACCACCGGGTTGCGCAGCTTCTCGAAGTGCTCGCGTTTCATCAGCAGTCCCGCGACGAAGAACGGCAGGAACTGCAGGATACGACCCAGGTCCAGCTCCTTGGGGAGCTCCATCGTGGAGGCTCCGATGGAGATGACCAGCGCGACCACCAGCGGGTAGCGCACCAGTTTCCAGATGGGAGCGGTGATGCGCCACACGAACAGCGCCGCCAGGAACCACAGCAGGTAGTACGGCGTCAGCAGGCTCGGGTTGAACTCGTCCTCGGTGAAGTACCGCATCGCGCCGTACAGCAGCGCGAAGATGAAGTAGGGGGCGGCGACGCCGGTGACCAGGCGCCGCATCTGGTGCGGCCGTCCGGAGAAGGACTGCGAGAAGTAGCCGCACACCAGGATGAACGCGGGCATGTGGAAGTCGTAGAGCGTCATGTAGAACGCCCGGACGGTGTCGCTGTCGGTGAACAGCGGGCCCCAGGAGTGTCCGACGACGACCAGGACGATCAGGGCGAGCTTCGCGTTGGAGAACAGCGGATCCTTCGCGGTACCGCCGCTCGGGGATTCGGGCTTGCTGGGGGCAGGGGCCGCCGACCTGGTCGTTGCCCCCGTATGGGCGAGAACTTCTGTGCTCATGGGCTGTTGCCGTCTCCTCACGCGTGCTGGACGGAGGGGTAGCGCCGAGCGGGAGTACAGACGAAGCAACGCCAACACGTTGTCGCCGAGTCCAACCCGGCACGATTTTGTGTTGTCCTTGCTGTGGGACACCGCTGCCATTCGGAGTCCCGGGTGAATGTAAGGGGCTAAAGGGCGTTCCGCCCCTCAGTTCACCTGACCTTCTCACCGTATCAGCCGAGGTGGGGGGAATGCCAGGCGCACGGCAAGCTCACAGGAAATCTTAAGGTGTTCGCTCGTTCAGGTGATGCCGTTCTCCTGGGCCAGAATGGCCGCCTGCACCCTCGACTGTAGTTCCAGTTTGGACAATATGCGGCTGACGTGGGTCTTCACTGTGGCCTCGGCCATCCCGAGGTCCTTGCCGATATCCGCATTGGACAGTCCGCGGCCGATGTGGGACAGCACCTCGATCTCGCGCTGGGTAAGCGAACTCAGATCGGCCTGGCTGCCCGGACGGGGACGACGGCGGCCGAACTCCGCGATCAGCCGCCGGGTGACGGCCGGCGAGATGAGTCCGTTGCCGGCGGCGACCTCACGCACCGCGGCCACCAGTGCCTCGGCGTCGGTGTCCTTGAGCAGGAATCCGGCGGCCCCGGCGGCCAGCGCGTCGAATACGTGAGAATCGTCTCCGTAGGTGGTCAGGACCAGGACATCGGCCACCCCGGTCAGTTTCGCGGTGGCGGCGATGCCGTCCAGGCGTGGCATCCGGATGTCCATCACGACCACGTCGGGACGCAGCTGGATCGCCTTGTCGACCGCCTCGACGCCGTCGGCGGCCTCGCCGACCACCGTCAGATCCTCGGCGGTGTCGCAGATCAGCGTCAGCCCGGCCCGCACCGCGGCGTGGTCGTCGGCGATGAGCACCCGGATCACGTCAGGACTCCTTCTTGTCGTTGGTGGACGGAAGTTCGGCGCGCACCCGCCAGCCCGCGCCGTGGGGACCGGCCGAGAAACTACCGCCCAGAATGGTCGCCCGCTCCCGCATCCCGATCAGACCGTTGCCCGAACCCGGTACCCCCGAAGCGGTCTCGGGCAGTCGATTGTCGATGGTGATGGACACCTTCGTGGACGAGAACGTCAGCTCCACTTCGGCGTCGCGGCCGTGCTTGAGCACGTTCGTCAGCGCCTCCTGGATGATCCGGTAGGCGGCGAAGTCCACGGCCACCGGCAGGTCGGCCAGGTTGCCGCGCACCCGCAGCGCCACGTCCAGCCCGGCCTCCTTCATCCGGGTGACCAGCTCCTCCAGGCCCGACAGCCGGTGCTGCACCACCTCGTCCTCGGACTCGCCGCGCCGCAGCAGCTCGATGGTGCCGCGCATCTCGGCCAGGCCCGCGACGCTTCCGGCCCGGATGTCGGCCACGATCCCGCGCATCGTCTCGGCGTCCATGTTCGGCTGCGCCAGCACCGCCGAGGAGCGCATCGCGATCGCGGACAGGTGGTTGGCGATGGTGTCGTGCAGCTCGCGCGCCATCCGGGTGCGTTCCTCGTTGACGGCCGCGCGCCGGTCCACCTCCGCCAGCCGGGCGATCTTGGCGGCCCGGTCGCGCTCCAGCTCGGCGCGTTCCCGGTGCTCGCGCACGATCATGCCGGTGGCGACCGGCGAGATCATGATGAGCGCCAGTACCGCCAGCACCAGCACCGCGACCCGGAACTGCTCGGCCAGGTACACCAGCGTGCTCAGCCCCACGGACGTGAGGCAGGAGAACAGCAGCAGCATCCGGGGCATGTACCTCGGGCCGCGCAGCGTCGCCGAGTAGATGTTGTCGGTGTAGACGGCCATCGTCGCGATCGACATGCCGATGACGGCGTCGACGGCGAAACCGACGGTGCCGATGAGCAGCCCGACCCGGGGCGCCAGCGACCGGAAGAACAGCGCCACGCACACCATCCCCAGGGTCGCGAACCGCAGCCACTGCGGCACCTGCACGCCGGTGCTGGAGTGAAAGTTGAAACCGACGATCACCGAGCCGAGCGCGAAAACGGTCACCGCGACCAGCAGCGCACGCTGCACCGTCACTCGCTTCTCGGTTTCCACGGTTCTATCGAACCACCGCCGGAGGGCGTTCGCGTCGTCCCCGTGGCAGAACCCGCCTACATCCAAAGTCGCACCCCGGTTCATCACGCGTGCCGACGCGCGGGCCGGTTTCGCCGGTGAGGCTGGAGGCGAACCGGAAGGGAGAGAAAGTTGTCAATGCTCTGGTGGGTGATCATCGGCTGTGAGGTCGGGTTCTGGGTGCTGCTGGGCGGCGGTCTGGCCGTCCGCTATTTCCTCAAGATGCGCCGCCTGTCGTCCGCGCTGCTCATCAGCGTCCCGCTCATCGACGTGGTGCTGCTGGCGTTCTCCATCTTCGACATGCGCTCCGGCGCCGACGGGGAACTGCGGCACGCCCTGGCCGCCGCCTACATCGGCTACTCGATCATGTTCGGGCACCGGACGATCCGCTGGGCCGACGAACGCTTCGCGCACCGGTTCGCGGACGGTCCGCCGCCGTGGAAGCCGCCCAAGCGCGGCATGCCCCGGGTCCGCTACGAGATCATGATGTTCGCGCGCTGCCTGGGCATGTACGCGATCGCCTGGGCCGTCACCGGGCTGCTGGTGTGGATCGTCGGCGACTACGAACGCACCGAGTACCTGGTCCTGTTCATGGCCGGGCTGGTCAAGGTACCGATCATCTGGGGCGTCGTCGCCGCTTTCGACATCCACTCGGCGCTGAAGAAGCGCGAGGACGAGCCGGTGGCCGAGTCGACCAGGGTGCCCGCGCCGTGATCGAATAGCGGACGTGAAGCTGCTGCACTCGGGCAAGGTCCGCGACGTCTACGCCGACGGCGACGAGCTGATCCTCGTCGCCTCGGACCGGGTTTCGGTGTACGACATCGTGCTGCCGACCCCGGTACCGGACAAGGGAAGGCTGCTGACGGCGCTGAGCCTGTGGTGGTTCGACCAGCTCGCCGACGCGATGCCCAACCACGTCATCTCCGCCACCGACGTGCCCGAGGAGTTCGCGGGCCGGGCGGTGCGCTGCCGCCGTCTGGACATGGTTCCCGTCGAGTGCGTCGCCCGCGGCTACCTGACCGGTTCCGGGCTCAAGGAGTACCAGCGCGACGGCACCGTCAGCGGCCTGGAACTGCCGCCGGGCCTCGAGGACGGTTCGCGACTGCCCGAACCGATCTTCACCCCGTCCACCAAGGCGCCGGTCGGTCAGCACGACGAGCCGATGACCTTCGGCGAGGTGGCCGCGAAACTGGACCACCCGACCGCGCAGCGGCTGCGGGACATCACGCTCGACATCTACCGCCGGGGCCGGGACCTGGCCGCCCAGCGCGGCATCATCGTCGCCGACACCAAGATCGAGCTCGGTTTCGACACCGACGGCGAACTGGTGCTGGCCGACGAGGTACTCACCATGGACTCGTCCCGGTTCTGGCCCGCCGACGGCTGGCAACCGGGTCGGCCGCAGCCCTCCTTCGACAAGCAGTACCTGCGCGACTGGGCCGCGACGACCGGCTGGGACAAGACCTCGCCGCCGCCGGAGATCCCCGACGAGGTCGTGGCGGCCACCCGCGCCAAGTACATCGAAGCCTATGAACGGATCACCGGTCTCACCTGGGACGGCTGAGCCCGTCACGTCGCTGCCAGCGCCGTGACAGCCGGATATCAGGACTCCGCGACACCGTGGCCCTCACAAGGTCACGAAAAGGAGTCCCGCGATGAATACCGAAGTACCCGTCCCGCACGGCCTGCCGACCGAGCGCGACAACGGGCCGTTCAACCCGCACAGCCTGACCGCCCGGCTGCGCGAGGCACGGCCCCTGAGCCGGATGGTCTTCCCCGACGGCCACGAGGGCTGGATGGTCACCGGCCACGAGGTCACCCGGCAGCTGCTGGCCGACCCGAGGTTCAGCTCCCGGATGGACCTCGACATCCTCCACATGCCGATCGAGCTGCCCGGCCAGGGCGAGATGACCGAACCGATCCCGCAGCAGCCGGGCATGTTCGTCCGCATGGACCCGCCGGACCACACCCGGCTGCGCGGCATGCTCACCGGGGTGTTCACCGTCAAACGGATGCGGCTGCTGGAGGAGCACATCATCCAGCTCGTCGAACGGCAGCTGGACGAGCTGGCGCGGCTGACGCCGCCGGTGGACCTGGTGCGGGAGTTCACGCTGCCGGTGCCGTCGCTGGCGATCTGCGAACTGCTCGGTGTGCCCTATGAGGACAGGGACGACTTCCAGTCGAAGACCTCGCGCAGCATGGACCTGAAGCTCCCGATGGAGGAGCGGCTCGCCGTCGCGATGGAAAGCGCCGAGTACATGAGCGGACTGGTGCGGCGCAAGCGCACCGAGCCCGGCGACGACCTGCTGTCCGACCTGGCCCGACGCGACGACGTCAGCGACGAGGAACTGGTGGGCATCGGCCAGCTCCTGCTGGGAGCCGGACACGAGACCACCGCCAACATGCTCGCCCTGGGCACCTTCGCGCTGTTGCGGCATCCCGAGCAGCTGGCCGACCTGCGCGCCAACCCGGAACTGATGCAGGGCGCCGTGGAGGAACTGATGCGGTTCCTGAGCATCGCCGACATCGGAGTCCGTTACGCGACAGAGGATCTGGAACTGGCGGGCGAGACCATCGCCAAGGGTTCCTCGGTGGGCGTCTCGCTGCTGGCGGCCAACCACGACCCGGCCAAGTTCGACAACCCCGACACATTGGACATCCGTCGCAACGCGCGCGGCCACGTGGCCTTCGGCCACGGCATCCACCAGTGCCTGGGCCAGCAGCTGGCCCGCGTCGAGATGCGCGCCGGTTTCGAGGGCCTGCTGCGCCGGTTCCCGAGCCTGGCGCTGGCGATCCCCGCCGAGGACGTCAAACTGCGCACCGACATGCAGATCTACGGCGTCCACGAACTGCCGGTGACCTGGGACGAGGTGGCCCGATGAGACTGTCGGCGGACCGCGACACCTGCGTCGGGGCCGGGATGTGCGTCCTGACCGCCCCGGAGGTCTTCGACCAGGACGACGAGCAGGGCAGGGTCGTGATCCTGGACCCGGGCGTCGTCGACGAGCGGGCCGAGGCGGTCCGCGAGGCGGCGGTACTGTGCCCGGCCGCGGCGCTGACCGTCACCGAGGACTGAGCCACCGCTGCCCGCCAGGCACGACCCTGGCGGGCAGCGGTGTGCTCGGGGACGTGACGCAGCCGTCGGCTTGCGCGGGTTGACTCCAATCGCCGGGCGGGTTCAGGTAGTAAAGATCTCGTGAAACCCGACAAGCTTGGCGAACTGTATAAGCACCGCACCCTGTACCTCGGTGAGGACGGGGAGGGCGAGGTGGTGGCCACCCTGGTGCGGCGCGTCGACTCGCCCAACACCGGCCGGGCCGCGCTGTACATTCACGGTTTCTCCGACTACTTCTTCCACCCGCACGTGGCCGACTTCTTCGTCGAGCGCGGGTTCGCGTTCTACGCCCTGGACCTGCGCAAGGCGGGCCGCAGCATCCTGCCGCACCAGACGCCGCACTTCATCCGGCACATCCCGGAGTACTTCTCCGAGCTCGACGTGGCCTCCAAGATCCTCACCGAGGAGCACCGCCACGACTCCATCGTGGTCTACGCGCACTCGACCGGGGCGCTGACGGCCGCGCTGTGGGCGCACCGGATGCGCAAGCACCCGTGGCTGTCGGGGATGATCTTCAACAGCCCGTTCTTCGAGATCAACATCGCCGAACTGGTGCAGCGGCTGGGGGTGGCGCCGCTGGACATCGCGGGCCTGTTCGCGCCGATGCGGGTGCTGCCGAAACTGGGCGCGAGCCTCAATGTGGAGTCACTACACCGGGATCACAAGGGCGAGTGGGACTTCGACCTGGCCTGGAAACCGCTGGCGGGCACCCCGATCCGCCTGGGCTGGCTGCGGGCGGTGGACCGGGCGCAACGACAACTGCGGCGGGGACTGGAGATCAAGGTGCCGGTGCTGGTGGCCGCCGCGGCCGACACCTACCGCGAGGCACAGTGGAGCGACGCGGTGCACACTTCGGACGCGGTGCTGGACGCGGACGACATCGTCCGCTGGGCCCCGAAACTGGGGCCCGACGTCGACGTCGTCCGCATCACCGGCGGCCGGCACGATCTGGCGCTGTCGCGGGAACCGGCCCGCAGCCTGTTCTTCGGCGAACTGGACTCGTGGCTGCGGTCGCGGTCGCTGATGCCCTAGACCAGACCGAGTGCTCCGGCCATGAGCGGCAACAGCAGCAGGATCAGGATCGCGCCCAGCACGTCGAAGCTGACGCCGGAGCGGATCATCCGGGTGATGGGCACGACGCCGGAACCGTAGGCGATCGCGTTCTGCGGTGTCGACACCGGCAGCATGAACCCGAAGGAGGCCGCGAAGGTGGCGGCCAGGCCCGGGATCAGGATGTTGACGTCGGCCGCCGCGGCGATCGGCAGGATGATCGGCACGACCACCTGCGCCGAGGCCGTGTTGCTGGTGGTCTCGGAGACCACGATCGCCAGCACCACCGCGAAGGCCGTGATCGCGAACAGGCTGGTCAGGCCGAGGGCGTTGGAGGCGGACTTGCCGATCAGCTCCGCCAGGCCGGTGCTGGCCAACAGCGAACCGAAGATGATGCCGGTTCCGAACAGGACGATGGTGCCCCAGTCGATGGCGGCGGCGTCGCTCCAGCGCAGCGTGAACTCGCGGGCCTTCCACGCCACCGGCAGCACGAACAGCAGCGAGGCGCCCAGCACGGCGACGATGCCCTCGTCGAGGCGGTCGCGCACGAAGGTGAAGGTCTCCGACTCCGGACCGAAGATCAGCGCGATGACACCCGGGAAGATCCACAGTGTCACGGTGACGCCGAAGGCCACCAGGGTGTTCTTCTCGGCGCGGGACAGCTTGCCCAGCTTGGCGCGTTCGCCGCGCACGAACTCCTCGACGCCTTCGAGCTTCTTGATCTCCGGCTTGTTGAGCAGCAGCAGCACGACCGCCAGCACCACGAACATGAGCGCGCAGATCGGTACCGCCACGCCCATCCAGTCGAAGAAGGTGATGGGTTTGCCGGTGACCTTCTGGATCAGTTCCCGCCCGATCAGGTTGGGCGGGCTGCCCACCGGGGTCAACAGGCCGCCGACGCTGGCGCCGTAGGCGAGCATCAGGACCAGGGCCGCGCCGACGCGCAGCCGGGTCGGGTCGAAGTTCTTGGCGACGATTTCCTTGCGCTGCAACAGTTTCGCGATGACGGCCAGCAGGCCCAGTGCCGTCGGCAGCAGCATCGCCACGGTCGCGGTGTTGGACACGAAGGCCGACAGCAGACAGGTGATGACGCCGAAGGCGATGATGACGCGGGTGGTCGACTTGCCGACGCCGGGCAGGTTCAGGATGAAGAACGCGAACCGTCGCGCCAGGCCGTGCTTGAGCATCGCCTGCGCGATGATGAACGCGCCGATGAACGTGAACAGGGTCGGCGAACCGAACGGCGCCAACACGATCTCGGCGGGTTTCTTGTCCTCCACCAGTGGTGCCGCCCCGAGGACCACGATGGCTCCGACACCGATGAGACCGCCGATGGGGATCGGCACCGCCTCGGTGACCCACAAGACGATGACACCCAGCAGCACCGCGGCCAGCGTCTGCTGCTCGAACTTCAGGTTCATGGGCAACAGCAGGAACACGAGCGTCACCAGCGGCGCCAGCCACAGGCCGGTGGTGCGGCGCGCCTTCTCGAAGCGTTCCTCGGCCGGTGTCAGCACCTGCTCGCCGAGGCTGCGGTAGGTGGCGTGGCCCAGCAGTGCCTTGTCGACGTCGGTGGCCGTCGCGGCCGTGGGCTCGTTCTTCTCACTCATCAGACAATTCCCTTTCGGGCTTGCCGGTCGCGAGGGCACGCGACCGTCGGCAAATATTCATCTATTCAAGACTGTGATCATGGGTCGGGTCCAAGACAAGTTGACTACCTGACCGTTAGGCTGCGCCTATCAGTGCCCGGTGTGGTCAGGAAGGACTGAATGGACGTCCGCCAGCTCGAGTATTTTCTCGCCGTCGTCGACAACGGCGGGTTCAACCGGGCCGCGAAGGCGCTGTATTTGGCACAACCGTCCCTGTCGCAGGCCATCCGCACGCTCGAGCGCGACCTGGGCAGCATGCTGTTCCACCGCATCGGCAGGGGAGTGGTGCTCACCGAGGCCGGGCGCGCCCTGGTGGAACCGGCCCGGCAGGCGGTGCGCAGCCTGGAGCTGGCGCGCGCCTCGATCGGCTCGGTCACCGGGCTTCGCACCGGACGCGTCGACATCGCCGCGATGCCCTCGCAGGCCGTGGAACCGTTGTCGGGCATGGTGGAGCGGTTCTCGCACCGGCACCCGGGCATGTCGGTGTCGATCAAGTCGGCGCCGTGGCCGCGCGTCGTCACCGAGATGGTCCACACCGGAATCGCCGAGCTGGGGCTGTTGGCGGCGCCCGAACCCGTCGTGGACGCCGACCTGAAGGTGCACGATCTGGGGCGGCACCGGTTCGTGCTCATCTCGGCGCCGGACGGGCCGTTCGCGCCCGGCACCGTCGTCACCCCCGCGAAACTGTCGGGGCAGCGCGTCATCGCCGGGCAGCCCGGCACCGGCATGCGCCGTTACATCGACGACCTCAAGGCCGACGGGCTGGACCTGACGATCGCGGTGGAGACCGAGCACCGCGAGGCGATCCTGCCGCTGGTGCTGCGGGGCGTCGGCTCGGCGGTGCTGACCGAGGCGTGGACGACGCTGGCCGAGAAGTCCGGCGCCCTGGTGCTGGAGCTGGAACCGGCCGCCTACCTGCACGTCGCGCTGGTCAGCCGCGCCGACCGGCTCACCCCCGCGGCGGCCGAGTTCCTCAAGATCGCCACCGACGGATAGGTTTCGCCTATATCCCGCATCGTCACCGCGTCTTGGACGCGGACGGCGTCGGCGCTGTTGAATCGGCCCATGACGACTCACCGTTTGGCCGTGATCCCCGGGGACGGGATCGGCACCGAGGTCACCCCCGCCGCCCAGTCCGTCCTGGACGCCGTCGCCGCCCGGCACGGCTTCGGCTTCGACTACCGCGAGTTCGACTGGTCCTGCGAGCGCTACCGCACCGAGGGCGCCATGATGCCCGCCGACGGCCTGGACCGGCTGCGCGACCACGACGCGATCCTGCTGGGCGCCGTCGGTTCGCCCGGGGTGCCCGACCACGTGTCGCTGTGGGGGCTGCTGATCCCGATCCGGCGCACCTTCCGGCAGTACGTGAACCTGCGGCCGGTGCGCTGCTTCGACGGCGTGGAATCCCCGCTGCGGAACGCCGACGTGGATCTGGTCGTGGTGCGGGAGAACATCGAGGGCGAGTACAGCCAGATCGGCGGCCGCATCAACTCCGGCTTCCCCGACGAGATGGCGGTGCAGGAGACCGTGTTCACCCGCGTCGGCGTCAGCCGGATCGCCGACTACGCGTTCCGCCTCGCCACCACCCGTCGCCACCGGCTGACCTCGGCCACCAAGTCCAACGGCATCGTCCACACGCTGCCGTTCTGGGACGAGGTCGTGGCCGAACGGGCGCAAGGCTTCCCGGACGTCGACTGGGACGCCGAGCACATCGACGCCCTGTGCGCCAAGGTGGTGCTGGACCCGGGCCGCTTCGACGTCATCGTCGGGTCCAATCTGTTCGGGGACATCCTCAGCGACCTGACCGCGGCGGTGGCCGGGAGCATCGGCATCGCGCCCTCGGCGAACCTCAACCCCGAACGCGACTTCCCGTCCATGTTCGAACCCGTCCACGGCTCGGCCCCCGACATCGCCGGACGCGGTGTCGCCAACCCGATCGGCGCCATCTGGTCGGCCGCCATGCTGCTGGACCACCTGGGGCATCCCGAGGCGGCCACGGAGGTGGTGGACGCGATCGCGGCGGTGCTGTCAGAAACTCCACTGCGCACCCCTGACCTCGGCGGCACCGCCACCACCTCGGAGTTCACCGCCGCCATAGTGAAACGGGTCGCGTAGATCACACACGCGCCCGGATGCGGGCGCACTAGGCTCAGCGTTGACATACCCGCCCGGGGACCCCAAGCGGCCCCGAGGATCAAAAGGAGTCAGTCATGTCCGAGCACAAAGAAGTGCCGAGCCTGTACGGTCCCGCCCGCAAGACCAGCCGGGTACGCACCCGCGACCTGAAACTGGCCAAGGAACGCGGCGAGAAGTGGGCGATGCTCACCAGCTACGACCAGTACACCGCCGCGATGTTCGACGAGATCGGCATCCCGGCGCTGCTCATCGGCGATTCGGCGGCCAACAACGTCTTCGGCTACGAGACCACGCTGCCGGTCACGATCGACGAACTGCTGCCGCTGGTGTCCGCCGTGGTCCGCTCCACCAAACGCACCCTCGTCGTCGCCGACCTCCCGTTCGGCTCCTACGAGGCCTCACCCCAGCAGGCCCTGGAGAGCGCGGTGCGGTTCATGAAGGCCGGAGCCAACGCGGTCAAACTCGAGGGCGGCGTGCGGATGCGCGAGCAGATCGCCGCGCTGACCGGCGCGGGCATCCCCGTCATGGCCCACATCGGCTTCACCCCGCAAAGCGAGAACCTGGTCGGCGGCTACCGGGTCGCGGGACGCGGCGAGCACGCCGACTCCGTCCTGGCCGACGCCTACGCCGTCGCCGAGGCGGGAGCCTTCGCGGTGGTCCTGGAGATGGTGATGTCCGACGTGGCCGCGCGGGTCACGAAGGAACTGGAGATCCCGACCATCGGCATCGGCGCGGGCGGCGACACCGACGCGCAGGTACTGGTGTGGCAGGACATGGCCGGCCTGCGCCAGGGACCGGCCCCCCGGTTCGTCAAGCGCTACGCGAACGTCGCCTCCGTCATCGCCGAGGCCGCGAAGACCTACGCCGACGAGGTCAAGAACGGCGCCTTCCCCGCCCCGGAACACGGCTTCCACTAGCCCGGCCAGTGGTGCCCCGACGCTGCCCGGCGGGCCCAAGCTCTCAGCTGCTGCCGGACTGCCGCGACGCAGTCGCGAGTCCGGCGGCGGGCTCCCGTAGGGGTCGGACTTCCGGGTTCGGTCGGGGCCGCGGATCTTTCCGTCCGGGGCCCGACCAAGGTACCGTCTTACCGCATGAAGCCATCTCCGGTTCGCAGACGCGTCCGGCGATTCGCGTACCTGGTCGTGGGCGTCGCCGCGCTGGCGGCGCTCACGCTCGCGTTCGGGCCCAAGGACCCGGCCGCCGCGAAGGATCTGGTGAACCAGGCCGGGATCATCGCGCCCGTGGTCGCCGTCGTCGGGACCGCGCTGGGCATCGTGGTGATGATCCCCCGCACCTTCATGTCCATCGCCTCGGGAATGCTGTTCGGCTGGCTGGCCGGATTCGTCTACGTCATCCTGGGCACCATGCTCGGCGCCGGTATCGGTTTCGCGCTCGGACGGCTGCTGGGCCGCGAGTTCGTGGCCGAGAAGCTGCGCCGCTGGTCGACCGTGGAACCGGGCGAGGCACCCGGCGCCCGCGTCAAGGCGGTGCGCTGGGTCGAGCGTGGCATCGCCAGGACCGACGGCCTGCTGGAACGGCACGGCGTCCTGGGCATCTGGATCGCACGCGTCATCCCGTTGTCCCACTTCGGTTTCCTGTCCTACGCCTGCGGCACCGCCTCGGTGCGGCTGGCCCCGTACCTGCTGGGGACGCTCATCGGCGCCATCCCCGGGTCGCTGGGCTACACCGCCGTCGGCGGCGCCGCCTTCAGCGCCGGGGGACTGTCGCTCGCCCTGGGCCTGGCCGTGGGAATGAACGTGTTCAGCCTCGCGGTTGTGGCATTGGTGCGACGGTTCTTCGGACGCCGTGGCACCGTAGAGGCCGAAACCGGATGAGCGAAGGACGGTAGTTGTGGGCTGGATGCGACGACACTCGCGCGGTATCGCCGCGACGGCATTGACCGCGATGCTGCTGCCGTTCATCGCCAGCGCGCTGGGCACCGCCACCGCGATCTCGTCGATGTACTGGGCGGTGTTCCTGTTCGCCGTCGTGGTCGCGTTCATCGTGTGGAAGCTGTTGACGTCCAGCGACTCCGACCGCGAGTGACGCGCTAACGCGCGGCCGTGGCCTCGCGCAACTGCCGACCGAGCACCTCGTGCGCCTCCACCAGGCTGGGCCCGTGCCAGGTCAGGTGCCGCCCCGACACCAGGCAGCACGGCAGCGGCGCCAGCGCCTCGGGGCCGTCGTCGGCGGTGAACGCGTAGGGCTCGTCCGGCAGCACCGCCAGGTCGGGCCGCCGCGCCAGCATGTCCTCCACAGTGGTCTTCGGGTACGGGGTGGCGGAGTCGTCGAAGACATTGGACACGCCCAGCCGCGCCAGCACGTCCCCGGCGAATGTCCCCGGACCCAGCACCATCCACGGTTTGCGCCAGATCGGGATCACCGCCGAGCGGGTCAGTGGCTCGGCTCGCGTCCACAGCCGACGCGCCCGTCCGATCCACTCCGGCTCCCCGACGCCCAGCGCCGCCAGCATCGCGGCGGCCGAGTCACACGCCTGCGGCACCGTCTTGGGGAAGCTCACCCACACCGCGATCCCCGCCGCCCGCAATTCCTCTACATCGGACTTGCGGTTCTCCTCCGCGTTGGCCACCACCAGATCCGGACGACACGACAGCACCGCGTTCAGCTTCGGGTACTTGCTGCCGCCCACCCGGGGCACCGCCAGATCGATCGGATGATCGCAGTAGTCGGTGGCGCCCACCAACAGCCACGGCGCCGCCAGCGCGATGGTCTCGGTGGCCGAGGGCACCAGCGACACCACCCGCCTCGGCGGACCCGCCAGGTACTCGACGCCCAGGTCGTCCCTCATGCCGGTACCGATCCGGACGCGACTTCGTGTGGCGATTGGCCGGACGTGCGCTCCATGGCGTCCATACTGTCACCGGTGGCCCCCGAACCCGGGGAGGGACGGCACGGGAATCCCCCGTCGGGGGCGAAACAACGCCGAAACAACGTGGGAGCACACTGATAGACCCCGAAGGAAAGGAATGCGTCGTCGTGGAACGCCAGCAGGAGTTCGTACTGCGCACGCTGGAAGAGCGTGACATCCGGTTTGTCCGGCTGTGGTTCACCGACGTGCTGGGCACCCTGAAATCGGTGAGTGTCGCCCCGGCCGAGCTGGAGTCGGCCTTCGACGAGGGCGTGGGTTTCGACGGCTCGGCGGTGGAGGGTTTCGCCCGCGTCTACGAGTCCGACATGGTCGCGATGCCCGACGCCACCACCTTCCAGGTCTTCCCGTTCGAGGGCACCGGCATCGGTGAGAGCGCCCGGATCTTCTGCGACATCGTCACCCCGGACGGCGCGCCCAGCTGGGCCGACCCCAGGCACGTGCTGCGTCGGGCGCTGGCCCGGGCCGCCGACGCCGGGTTCACGTACTACACCCACCCCGAGATCGAGTTCTTCCTGTTCGAGGATCCCGTCAAGGGCAAGCCGCCGGTCCCGGTCGACGAGGGCGGCTATTTCGACAACACCACCCACGCGGTGGCGCGGGACTTCCGGCGGCAGGCGATCCTGGCGCTGGAGCGCATCGGGATCTCGGTGGAGTTCAGCCACCACGAGGTGGCGCCGGGCCAGCAGGAGATCGACCTGCGCTACGCCGACGCGATGGCCACCGCCGACAACATCATGACGTTTCGGCACGTGGTCAAGGAGGTGGCGCTGTCGGCGGGGGTGCAGGCCAGTTTCATGCCCAAGCCGTTCACCGACCAGCCCGGCAGCGGGATGCACACGCACCTGTCGCTGTTCGAGGGCGAGGACAACGCCTTCCACGACCCGTCCGACGACATCAAACTGTCCAAGACGGGCAAGGCGTTCATCGCGGGGCTGCTGAAGCACGCACCGGAGTACACCGCGATCACCAACCAGTGGGTGAACTCGTACAAGCGGCTGTTCTCGATGCCGCTGGCCAATCGTGTCAACGAGGCCCCGGCGTATGTCTGCTGGGGACACCGCAACCGTTCGGCGCTGGTTCGGGTTCCCGCGTACGGAAAACCCAACTCGGCGCGGGTGGAGGTGCGGTCCCTGGATTCGGCGACGAACCCGTATCTGGCGTTCGCCGTGATGCTCGGTGCCGGTCTGCGCGGCATCGAACAGGGCTACGAGCTGCCTCCCGGCACAGAGGACGATGTGTGGGCGCTGACCGATCGCGAACGCCGGGCGGCGGGCTATCGGCAGCTTCCCGCCAACCTGGCCGAGGCGATCGACGCGATGGCGGATTCGGAGCTGGTGGCCGAGGTTCTCGGGGAACAGGTCTTCGACTTCTTCCTCAAGAACAAGCAGGCCGAGTGGGACGACTACCGGTGCCAGGTCTCGGCCTATGAGCTGAACCGATACCAGGACCTGTAGGCCCGGGTCCTACTGTCCGGCGAAGAACTGCGGGTTGTCGTCGGCGGGCGTGCGCGGCCGGGGAGCGATCCCCAGCGACGCGATCTGCTTCTTGGTCGCGGCGACGTGGCGTCCCTCGGTCCAGGCGGTGAGGATGGCCCCCACGGCGGCCACGACGACCACCCAGCGGGCCAGGTCGTTGACTGCCAGCGCGAAGCCCGCGCCGCCGACCACCATGATCCCGGTGGCGAGGGTGGCCGCGACGGCCAGCGGATGGGCTTGTCGGCTCGATCTGAGCGGTTTTTGTCGCATATCAGACACAACGATTCAGCTCCCGCAAAGCCACGGTGCATGTGCAGATTTCGCCGAAGTGGGTGACTAACCGTGTCCATAAACCGGTTGAACAGGGCATAAACATGGACAAAAACTCAATAAGTGAAAGAAGGGACGACTTTTGAAAGCGCCGTCACCGTTCGCGTGACGGCTCGTTGCGTTCTTTAGCAAGACGGTGTACAACAAAAGTCAGAGTGAACATCTATTCCTTGTTCGCCACAATGGATTGCCGCATCAGGTGGATTTCGCGCGGTCCGTACGGCCGCCGGGAACTGGCACCGCCTTCTACCCCGTATGTATTAGCTCTAGCAGGACGGTGGGGTCCGAAATGGAGTGGTCAGAACGGCCTATAGGTCGCCGAGTCGCCTATTGGCGACAACGACGTGGAATGTCCCAGCAGGTCTTCGCCGACGCGATCGGCAAGTCCAAGAGCTGGGTGGACAAAGTAGAACGGGGAGTGCGCACACTAGACAAGTACTCGGTGCTCAACGAGATCGCCGACGCGCTCGCGATCGACGCGCAACTGCTGCTCGGCCGGGACACCCCGCGTCGCGACGATCGCTACAACTGCATCGACCAGTTGGAGGTCAACAGCATCCGGGCCTCGCTGGAGCGCTACGAACGACTGGGCCGGTACCTGGGCGCCGCCGCGCTGGAACCCGTCTCGGTCTCCGAGTTGCGCAAGTCGGTGAAACACGCGTGGTTCGCCTTCGAGGGCGCGAACTATCCGGTGCTGGCGCGCACCCTCATCGAACTGCTGAAGTCCGCGCCGATCGCCGAGGAACACGCCCCCGAACACGAGAAGGCCGAGGCGGCCGGACTGCTGACGCAGGTGTACCAGATCGCCTCCTCGGTGCTGCGCAAACTCGGTGAGGCCCAACTGTCCTGGCTGGCCGCCGACCGGGCCATCGGGGCGGCGCAACGCTGCGACGACCCGCTGCTCATCGGCATCGCCACCATGCGGGTCGGCAACGCGCTGCGGTCCCTGGGCCGCCACCAGGCCGCCCTCGACCTCAACGTCCAGGTCGCGCACGGACTGATGACCGAGATCGGCTCGGCCGCGCGCGCCCAACCCGAAGCCCTGAGCGTCTACGGAATCCTGCTGTTGCAGGGCGCCATGGCCGCCTCGCTGTCGGGGGACACCGCGACCACGCGGGACCTGCTGAACTCGGCGGGCCGGGCCGCCAGCCGGGTGGGGCCGGGCGTCAACCACTACTGGACCTCCTTCGGGCCCATGAACGTCGAACTGCACCGGGCCGCCTCGGCGGTGGAACTGGGCGACGGCAGGCTGGCGCTGCAGATCCACGAGCGACTGGACCGGGCCGAGCTGGAGGGGCTGGTGCCCGAACGCCGGGCCCACCACTACCTCGACCTGGCCCGGGGCTGCGCCCAGATCGGCGAGTTCGACAAGGCGGGCCGGGCACTGGTGGCCGCCGATCGCAACGCCCCCAGCGAGATCCGGTGCCGCCCCATCGCCCACGAGGTCATCTCCGACGTGCTGCGCCGCACCCGGGGCTCGGCCCCGCTGCCGGTGCGGCAGCTCGCCGACCGCATGGGCATCGCCGCGTTATGCCGTTCCAGCCGGTGACCTCGCAACCGGTGCTACAGGTGATCGTGTGCGGTTCCCCGTTGGCCGCCGACATCGGCGAGGTGCTCGTCCCCGCGGTCCGCGACGGCTGGGACGTGTGGGTGGTGGCCTCGGAGTACGGCATCCGGTTCCTGGACGCCGATGCCGCCGAGGCCGTCACCGGTCATCCCGTCCACTACCGGTATCGGCATCCCGACGATCCGGTGGACGTCCCGTACGCGGACGCCATCGTGGTCGTCCCGGCCACCTGCAACACGCTCGCCAAATGGACCGCCGGAATCTGTGACACGCTGGCACTGGGCCTGCTCGTCGAGGCATACGGCCGCGGTTGCCCGGTCACCGTGGTCCCGTTCAGCAACCGCGCCCAAGCCTCCCATCCCGCCGTCGTGGACAGTATCGGGCGGCTGCGCGGCTGGGGCGTCAACGTCCTCTTCGGAGACGACTTCTTCCCGCTGCACGAACCCGGTACCGGAACCCAGGTCCAGCGGGCCTTTCCGTGGGGGCGCGTGCGAGAGGAGATAGCCCGGATGCGCTCGTCGGCACCGTGTCGGCCCTGGTCGAAATCCGGGTGACGGGTCGATGGCTACTCGGTAGAGTTGCCCCCTGACGCCAAGTCCGACAAGGGAAAGCCCTCCGGCAGAGTCTGGCGCGACCGATCGCACCCGCATCACATGGTTCGTCCTTTGTCCTCGGTGAATGGAGGACCCGTGCGTCTCGAACAGATCATCTCCCGCTATCACCCGGATTTTGACGTGGCCGAAGCGCGGCTGGGGCTCGGTCTCGACGGTCTCGTCTATCTCGTCTACGCCAGAACCCATCCGCTGGGCCACCTGATCCGGGTGGATCCATCCGGCAACGGGCTCCGCGAGGCGATCGTGGGCACCTCGTGCGTCGCCGTCGCGGCCACCGCCGACGGCACCGTCGCCGTCGCGGAAGTCGTCGGCAGTGCCCGGGTCACGTTCTGGGACAAGAACCTCACCGCCCAGGGGCAGGTCGGCGACTTCCTCCACGACGGTGGGAACACGCTGGCGCCCTCCGACGTCCAGGCCGGACCGTCGGGTGACTTCTACGCGATCGACCAGTACCGGCTGAAGGTCCGGCGGATGAGTCCGCGTCGCGGGGTGGTCGACACCTTCGGCCTCGAACGGCTCAATGTGGTGGCCGGTGTGAATCAGCCGGTCGGACTGCGGGTCGACGAGGAGCGCGGGCGGCTGGTGACCGCGTGGAACTCCGCGGTCATCTGGGCGTCCGACTTCGACGGTACACCACTGTGGACCAAACCGATCGCGTTCCGGCCCGCTGGCCGGTTCCTCGGGGCCTACGACCTGGCGGCCGACGGCAGCGTTCACGTGCTGGAGTCCGGCAACCGGGTGCGGGTGTTCGGGCTCGACGGAGTCGAGCGGCCCGCCGAAGCCGTCACACTGAAGGGCTCGGCGCTGCCGGTGACCTATCTGCGGGTGCACGGCGACGAACTCGTCGTCAAGCGCGTCGACCGGGAAACCCTGTTCGAGGTGTACGAGCGCGGCACCGGCGAGCTGCGGCGCCGGGTACCCGCCGAACTGGAGCGGTTGACGGCCGAGTATCCCGATCCGGTGTGGGAGGCGGGAAAGCCGGTCCCGCTGACGATAACCCACGACAGTGGACCATACGGCTCCGCTCCGGGCTTCCGGGCGTGGCTGCGACCGCTGGGGGTGCCCGAGTTCACCGCGCTGCCGATCACCGGGCAGACCGTCACGCCGTCCGCCGACGCCGGGGGGCTGTACCAGTTGCGGGTGTCGCCGGACCTGCGCGGTGGCCTCAGCGAATACGTGCTCGACGGGGTCGTCGAGGTCCAGAAGAAGGACGCGATCGGGACGATATCGATCCTGACCAAGCGAAACCGGTTCTACTTCGGCAAGGGCGAGCCGATACCGTTCACCGTCGAAGCCCGCACCACGAAGACCCCGCCGACCGCCGTCACCGTACGGGTGCGGCACGGCGACGACACCGTCAAGGAAGTGCCGGTGACGCTCGACGCCGGGACGGGCGACGCCCGGCTCACCGCCGCGGACACCGGGACCCTGACACCCGGACGGTACACACTGGACGTCGAGGTGCCCGGCTTCACCGTCGCCCCACAGTATCTGGAGCTCGGCCCCGGGATCGCCGTCCGGCCGACCTTCCACATCACCAGGCACGGCGACTACAAGGACAGCCTGCCGGTCGATCGTCGCGTCAAGGGATTCGCCAAGCCGTCGATCTTCGCCGACCTGCCCGACGACATCGACACCCACCTCGTCCGCAGCCGGAAACTGGGCATCAACCTGCTCATCGACCGGCTCGGCAAGGGCAGCTTCCTGCCCCGCTTCACGCCGATCATCGCCGACAAGGCCACCCACGACCGGCTGGTCCGGAATCCGTCCGGCGTGTCACCGGGCAAAGTGGAGTTCGAGGACGCCCTGTGGCGGGCGATCGCCGGATACGGCGCGTACGGCATTGAGGAGCAGTCGATCCTGCTGACCATGGACGCCGGGCTGCCACTGGGAACGTTCGGCGACACGCGAACGCCCGCCGAGATGCTGCTCGACATCGAGGACGTCGTCAACAAACTGCGGGACTACCCCGCGTTCCGGGGCTGGAGCTGGGCGGCCAACTGGTGGCTGATCAAGCTCGGGGCCGCCGCCGCCAAGGACGAGACCGAGCGCCAGGAGTACGTCAGGGCGCTGGCGGCCGCGAAGGAGACCGGAGCCTGGGCCACCGTGCTGGACACCGTCTCCGATCGGATCTGGGACCTGAAGGTCGCCGCCGAGGCCCTGTTCCACGACAAGCTGACCGCCATCGCGCCCGGCCAGATCAGCGCCATCACCGGGCCGTACCGCGCCCTGGGCACCCACCCGCCGGTGAACTTCGCCAACGCCGACGAGGTGGACCTGCACTACCAGGCCGAACAGATTCCGCCGCCGTTGACCGGGGCGCACCAGGTCGACTTCTACCGCCGACCCGGCAAACCCGCCCGGGGCCACCCGGAACCGCGCAACGACGACGGCACCGGCGCGATGTTCGCGGCGGCGCTGTTCCCCATGGCGATGCGGGGCGTCGACGGCACCGGGTCCGCCAGTCCCTTCGGCGACGTCGGCTCCGCGCACGGCGGCGTACTGGCCGGGGATCCGCGCTCGGACGGCACCGGCCCCCGGCCCGGCGATGTGCGCTCGGGCGGGGCGGGCAAGACCACGATGCTGCGGGCGATCCAGCGCACCATCGCCCGGTACGGATCCACGATGGCCGGCACCGAGCCCGCCGACGCGATCGCGATCGTCGTGTCCAGCCGGATGCAGCGCATCGACGAGGCGTCCGGCAACGGCGACTTCGGCGGCTACTTCAGTGCGCTGTTCGAGGCGTACAACACCTGCCTGTACGCGCACCGGCCCGCGTCCTTCGTGTTCACCGAGGACCTCACCCCCGACACCCTCGCCGCATACCGGGCCGTCCTGGTGGTGGGCCAGAAGGTCACCCTCGAACCACCGCTGGCGGCGGCACTGGACGCGCTCGACTCCGACGCGGTGAAGGTCTACTTCGACGACACCTGCCGCCCCGAGCTGATGCCCGGTTATGCGCAGCGACTGGGCGTGAGCTTCAACCGGGTGGCGACCGACCCGAGCGCCAAGGACGACTCCGCTCACTGGCGGTTCCGGGAGTACTTCATCACGCATTCCGAGACCCTGCGCGAGCTGCTGGACGACGTGGTGCCGCCGGTAGCCGGGTGCGACAACCCCGAGGTGCTGCTGAGCGAACGCCGCGACGGCGAGGTCCGGTACGTGTGGGCCGTCAACAACACCGTGCTGGACTGGGAGCCGGGACTGACGTGGCGGGTCAGCATGTTCGCCGCTCACCGCGTACCGGTCGTGGCCGAACTCGACCTGCGAGTCCCGTTGGGATACAAGGTCTTCGACGTATACGCGGGCAAGACGGTGGGAACCCTGGGCGGCAAGGTGACCGCGGACCTGCGGACCATGCCGGTGCGGTTGTACGCGATCCTGCCGCTGCTGCACCCGCTGCCGGAGCACCGGACCCCGGTGGCGCAGGACTGGTTCGGTCCGCACGTGCGTGACATCGCGATCGCCGACGACGGGCGCACCGGGGTCCTCAGCTGCTTCAACTGGGACCACAATCTCTACGGCCTCGACCTGCGGACCGGCAGTACCCGCTGGCGCGAGAAGGTCGGTCACTTCTTCGCCTTCGGCCCCACCGCTTACCGTGGAGGAATCGCCGCGCAGGGATACGATGTGGACTCCCCGGAGGGATACCACCTGTACCTCGTGAATCCCGCTGGTGAGGCCGAGCGCCGATTCGCGCTGTTCGGCCTGCCCAAGCGGGCCACCGAGTGGTCGACCCCCGAATGGGGGCTCGACACCGGTCTCAACAACTTCGCGGTCTCGCCGGACGGCGCCTGGGTCGCCACCTGCGGCGACCTGGGGCTGGCCGTGTGGGATCGCGACGGAACCCGGCGGTGGACCGACGCATGGTGGTCCGACCGGCGGGATCCATTGCGGCTGCTGGCTTTCGACGCATCGACGTTGCTCACCTACGTCCGCGGCACCGTGACCGCGCGGGCCGCCGCCGACGGAGCTACACTGTGGAGCCTGCGGCTGGCCGAGACCGGTCACCTCCAGGGGGCCGCCGTCAGCGCCGACCGTTCGACGCTGTTGTTCTGGTCCACGACCCTGGGCGGCCGGATGTTCGTCGTTCGCGACCAGACGGTGACGAACACGATCGCCACGGGCCCGACCGACGAGGTCTCGGTGTCGGCCGACGGTTCGCTCATCGCCACCACCGCCGACCGGCAGCTGCTGGTGTGGGACGCCAACGGTGGTCTGGTGTGGACATATACCGGTGACGACCTGCTGCGCCGCCCCGAGGTCTCGCCCGACGGCGAGCGGATCGCGGTCGGCAGCGAACTCGGGACGCTGACCGTGCTCGACCGCCACGGCGCCATACTGTGTGAGAAGGACCTGCTGTCGCTGCCGGTGTCCACCTGGCTGCCGGGCGGGGATCTCCTGGTGGCCACCTGGACCGGCGAGGTCACCCGGTTCGACGGCGATCTCGACGTCCGATGGTCCACGAAACTGGCGCCGACCGAAACCGACGCGGCGGCGAAGCTGCGAGCGCCGGACCCGACACCGACGACCCGCGTGACCGGCTGGGGCAACGCCGAGGACATCCCGCTGTCCCTCACCCCCAACCTGCTGGCCGCCACCAGGGCCCTGATCAATCCGCTGGGATCGGTGAACGACGTCCCGTACACCTATACCTGGCGCCATCCGCTGGCACTGCTGCGCGACGGCAAACCGGACGCACCGCCGACGCCGTGGCTACAGTGGAACATCATTGGCGTCATCGACAGCCCGGTCTACAAGAAACTCGCCGTCGACATCGACGCGGTCGTCCACCGGATGCACGTCACCGGCGTGACCTTCGCCGAGGACCCGGACCATCCCGAATCGTGGCTGCGCGACGTCCGGCTGCGGTACTGGGACATCGAGGCGGAAGCCTGGCGGGACGGGCCGATGCTGCTGTCCGACGCGCCCCTGCACAGTCACGTGCTGCCCACGCCGATCGACGCGCGCAGGTTCCAGCTCGTCACCACCGGCGGCGGATCCTGGCCCGTGGGGAACCTGCGGCTCGGGGAACTCGTCTTCCACGGCAGCGTCCTGGGATCGTCCCATCCCGACGTGATCCACGACCGGCCCGCGGCGGTGCTGTTCGACGAGCAGCGGCGGCTGGAGACCCTCGTGAACTCGCCGTTCGTCGACTACCACTATGGAGACGCGGTCGGCGACGGTCGGCTCAGCATCGAGCTGACCGGGGCCGTGGCGGTTCACCCCACCCATCAGTCGCCGTACCCCCACCGGATTCCGGACTGGGATTTCACGATCGTCGAGCATCCTTCGGCACCGGGGCAGTACCGTCACCTCCAGTTCGCCTGGAAGGCGACCTCGGGGGACACGACCGGTATCCGGATCCGGATCGGGCATGAGTGGCCGGGCGCCGCGGTGGACGTCGTCGTCGGCGACGATCCCGGTTTCGGCCGTCCCCCGTTCGCCGAGGTCCGGGTACCCGGCGACAGGCCGCCGACCCAGTGGCGCACGGTCCGGCTCGACCTGTGGGCGTTGAAGGTGCCCGACGTACAGGGCCTGAGTCTGCGCGCGACAGGCGGCGGCGCCCGCTTCGACCAGTTCGTGCTCGGGCGTACGCCCGCCGATCTGCCCGAGGAGCTGTGACCGGTAACGTGTCGGCGATGACCACGACCGTCGCCGACCTCACCGCCGATCTCGAACGCGTCTACCCGCCGCACTGGGCCGAAAGCTGGGACGCGGTCGGGCTGGTGTGCGGGCGCGGCGACCGCGAGGTCACGAAGGTGTCGCTGGCCGTCGACTGTGTTCCCGCCACCGTCGCCGAAGCCGCCGAGATCGGCGCCCAGTTGCTGTTGGTGCACCACCCGCTGCTGCTGCGCGGTGTCTCCACAGTGGCCCCGGATACCTACAAGGGCGAGATCGTCCACACCCTCATCGAGTCCGGCATCGCGCTGTACGTCGCGCACACCAACGCCGACGTCGCCAATCCGGGCGTTTCCGACGCGCTCGCGCACCGGCTCGGCCTGACCGATCTGCGACCACTGGTGCCCGTCGAGGACACCGATCGCGGCATCGGCCGCGTCGGGCGGCTGCCCGCGCCCGAGACCCTGGAACAGTTCACCGCCCGGGCCGCCGCCGCGCTCCCGCCCACCGCCTGGGGAGTGCGCGCCGCCGGTGACCCGCGGCGCCTCGTCCAGACCGTCGCGGTGTCCGGAGGCGCGGGCGACTCGTACCTGGGCCACGCCACAGCCGCGGGTGCCGACGTCTATCTCACCGCCGACCTGCGGCATCATCCGGTGAGCGAACACCTCGAGGCCGCGGGCCCCGCCCTGGTCGACGCCGCGCACTGGGCCACCGAGTGGCCGTGGCTGGAAGCCGAGGCGGCCAGAATCCGCGCGGCATTCGACGTGGCTACCGTGGTGAGCGACCGCAACACCGACCCGTGGACGCTCCACCGGTCGTCAACGTAGTCCCACTAACTACATAGAAGGAGCGCGAGTGCGAGCCAACCCGGCCGACCAGCGACGCCTGTTGGACCTGCAGCAGGCCGACACCTCATTGACGCAATTGGCGCATCGTCGGGCGAACCTGCCCGAGGAGGCCGAGATCGTCACCCTCCGGCAACAGGTCAACGAGCTCGCCGACCGCGCAGGCAGCAACGAGGCCACCGTCGGTGACCTCGACCGCGACATCGCCAAAGTGGAACGCGAGATCGACCAGGTGCGCCGCCGGGCCGACACCGACCGGGAACGCCAGGCCTCGGGCAAACTCGGCCCCAAGGAGCTCGAAGGCATCGCCCACGAACTGGAAACCCTGGCCCGCAGGCAATCCGAACTGGAAGACCAGGAACTGGACCTGATGGAGCAGCGGGAGCAGAAGCAGGCCGCCGCCGAGGCCGACGCCCGCGACCTGGCCGACAAACGCACCGCTCTGGCCGAGATCGAGAAGCGCCGCGACGAGGCATTGGCCGCCATCGATGCCGAGCTGGCCGCCGAGCGCTCCACCCGGGAGGGCATCTCGGTCGACATTCCCGAGGATCTGCGTAAGCTTTATGAGAAGATTCGCCGGACCAAACCCATCGCGGCAGCGCTGCTTCGGCAACGACGCTGCGAGTCCTGCCGTCTTGAGCAATCGGGGGCGGAGCTGGCGGACCTGCGCGCCGCCGACGAGTCCGATGTGGTTCGCTGTGACAACTGCGGCGCCATTCTGGTGCGCACGGAGGAGTCGGGATTGTGAGCGAAATCGACAAGGTCATCGTGGAGGCCGACGGGGGGTCGCGCGGTAACCCGGGACCGGCCGGGTACGGCGCGGTCGTACTGGACGAGACCGGCCAGGAACTCATGGATCGCCAGGGTTTCCTGGGCATAGCCACCAACAACGTCGCCGAGTACTCGGGTCTGATCGCGGGGCTCACCGCCGCGCGGGAACTGGGCGCCGCCAACGTGGCGGTGCGGATGGACTCCAAACTCGTCGTCGAGCAGATGAACGGCAACTGGAAGGTCCGGCACCCCGGCCTGCGTCCGCTGGCCGCCGAGGCGGCGGCGCTGGTGCGCCAGTTCGACTCGGTGACCTTCACGTGGATCCCCCGCGCGGACAACACCCGAGCCGACGCCCTGGCCAACGCGGCCATGGACGACGCGAAATGACGTCGAGGGCGCGGCGGATTCGCATCCGTACCGCGCCCTGACGCCATCTGTCGGGAGGAATGTCCGGGCTGTGGAGCTAGGTGAAGATGCTCACCCCGCCGGGACCGACGAGCAGCCCGACGATGATGAGCACGATGCCCCACAGCAGCTTGCCCTTGAACAGCTGGAAGATCCCGGCGACCACCAGGATCACGGCGATTATCCACAAGATGAGTTCCATGACCGGTCCTTACCCGACGGGTGCCTGCCTGAAACAGACCCCTGCGGGCGGGCGACGGACGCGACTGTGGTCTGTCCGAAATCCTGGGATGCCCGCCTTCTTGCCATACTTACATATATGAATGAACGCCTGGTGGCCGTCGTCGGCTACGACGACGCCATGCTGCTCGACATCGCCTGCGTGACCTCCACCCTGGCGGCGGCCAACCGGGCCGGAGCCGACCCGCCGTACCGCACCGTCCTGGCCGCCCCCGGCGGCAACCCGGTGCGCTGCGACTCCGGCCAGACCCTTCACGCCCAGGCGAGCCTGGAGAAACTGACCGGCCCCTTCGACACGCTCGTGGTCTCGGGCGGCTGGGGCCACGACTCGGCCGCCGCCGACCGGCGCATCGTCGCCCACGTGCGCCGCCTGGCCCGGGAGTCCCGGCGGGTGGCCTCGGTGTGCACCGGCGCCGACATCCTGGCCGCCGCCGGCCTGCTGGACGGCAAACGGGCCACCACCCACTGGTACTTCGCCGATCGTCTCGCCGCGGCCCACCCGACCGTCACCATCGACCCGGCCCCGATCTTCGTGCGCGACGGCTCGGTGTTCACCGCCGCCGGGGTCACCAGCGCCCTCGACCTCACCCTGGCCCTCGTCGAGGACGACAACGGTCCCGACCTGGCCAGGTTCACCTCCCGCGTCCTGGTCACCTACCTGCAACGCCCCGCCGACCAGGCCCAGATGAGCGTCTACGTCGCCGCCCCCGCCACCACCCACCCGTTGCTGCGCAAGGTCTGTGAGCACATCACCAGCCACCCCGACGCCGACCTGTCCACCACCGAACTGGCCCGCCGCGCCCGGGTGAGCCAACGCCAGCTGACCCGCCTGTTCACCGAACACACGGGACAGACCCCGGGCCGCTACGTCCGCGAGGCCCGCCTCGCCGCCGCCGCGCGCCTGCTCGACACCAGCGGCCTGTCGGTCACCGCCGTGGCCACCCGCAGCGGCTTCTCCTCGGCCGAAGCCCTGCGCCAACCCTTCACCCGCCGCTACGGCCTGTCACCCACGGCCTTCCGGGCCGCCCACACCCGCCGCCCCAACCGCACCGCCTAGCCGGTCCACACACGACGAAGCCCCGCACGGACGTGAAGTCTGTGCGGGGCTCGCGTTCGTGTGGTTCTACAGCGGGATGTTGCCGTGGGCGCCGCGCGCCGGGGGAGCGCTGGCCAGCGCCTGGGCGATGCGGAACCGCGTCTGGGACGGCTCGATGACCTCGTCGACGACACCGATGTCGATGGCCTTCGACACGCCGCCCGCCTCGTTCTCGTGGTCGGCGATCAGCTTCTCGCGCAAGGCGTCCCGCTCTTCCGCGGGGACCGCGGCGAGCTTCTTGCGGTGCAGGACGTTGACCGCCGCCGAGGCGCCCATGACCGCCACTTCGGCCGTCGGCCACGCGAAGACCGCCGTCGCGCCAAGGGATCGCGAGTTCATCGCGATGTAGGCGCCGCCGTAGGACTTGCGCGTCACCAGGGTGACCCGGGGGACCACGGACTCGGCGAAGGCGTGCAGCAGTTTCGCGCCGCGACGGACCACGCCGTCCCACTCCTGGCCGAGGCCCGGCAGGTAGCCGGGGACGTCGACCAGCACGATCAGCGGGATGCCCAGCGAGTCGCACATCCGCACGAAGCGCGCCGACTTCTCGGCGCTCTCGGAGTTGAGGCAGCCGCCGAGCTTGAGCGGGTTGTTGGCGATGACGCCGACGGTGCGACCGGCGAACCGGCCCAGCACCGTGACGATGCTGGCGGCCCACTTGCCGTGCATCTCCACCGGCGACTCCACACCCTCACCGGAGTCCAGCAGCTTCTTCACCAGCGGCTTGACGTTGTAGGCGCGGTTGGCCTGCTCGGGGAGCAGCGCGCCCAGGTCGGTCGAGTCGTCGGCGTCGGCGGCCTCGAACCGGCCCGGACGACCCAGCAGCGAGGCCAGGTCGCGGGCAGTGGCGAAGGCCGTCGCGTCGTCCTTGGTGGTGATGTGGGCGACGCCGGACTTCTTGCCGTGCACGTCCGGTCCGCCCAGTGTCTCCATGTCGGACTGTTCGCCGGTGACGCTCTTGACGACCTCCGGGCCGGTCACGAAGATGCGGCCGGAGTTGGACATGATGACGATGTCGGTCAGCGCCGGACCGTAGGCCGCGCCACCCGCGGCCGGGCCCAGCACCACCGAGATCTGCGGTACCCGCCCCGAGGCCCGCACCATCGCGGCGAAGATCTCACCGATGGCGTGCAGGGCCGTGACACCCTCGGCCAACCGGGCGCCGCCGGAGTGCCACACCCCGATGACCGGAATCCGTTCCCGCACCGCGGTGTCGATGGCGTCCACAATGTGCTTACCGCCGTCGATGCCGATGGCGCCGCCCTTGACGCGAGCGTCGGAGCAGTAGGCGATCGCCGGGGAACCGGCGATGTCGCCGCGCGCCGTGACGACGCCGGAGTCATCGCCACTGTGGAGCAGCGAGATGGTTCCGGTGTCGAACAGCGCCGTGAGCCGAGGCATCGGGTCGCGGACGTCGACGACCTCTTGTTCGGCTTCGACAGTTGGATTAGACACTGTAGACCTCCTAGGCCCTTGTGAAAACCAGCGAGACGTTGTGGCCGCCGAAGCCGAAGGAGTTGTTCATCGCGGCGGAGATGTCCGCCTTGCGAGCGGTGTTGGCGGCGACGTCCACGACGAGGTCGTCGTCGGGGTCGTCCAGGTTGATGGTGGGCGGGATGATCCCCTCGCCGATCGCCTTGATGATGGCGATCGACTCCACGGCTCCCGCGCCACCCAGAAGGTGCCCGGTCATGGACTTGGTGCTGGTGACGATCGGGTGTTTGCCGACGGCCTCGACGATGCCGCGGATCTCACCCATGTCACCCACCGGAGTGGAGGTTCCGTGTGCGTTGATGTGCCCGATGTCGGCGGCGGCGACGTCGGCGTCGCGCAGCGCCGCGCGCATCGCCCGGATGCCGCCGGCCGGGTCGGGCTGCACGATGTCGAAGCCGTCCGAGGTGATACCCGCCCCGGCCAGCTTCGCGTAGACCCTGGCCCCGCGCGCGGCGGCGTGTTCGGCCCGCTCCAACACCACCGCACCGGCGCCCTCACCGAGGACGAAACCGTCGCGGCCCTTGTCCCACGGACGCGAGGCCCTGGTCGGATCGTCGTTGCGGGTCGACAGCGCCTTCATGGACGCGAACCCGGCGATCGGCAGCGGCGCGACCACGGCCTCGCAGCCACCGGCCACCACCACGTCGGCCCGTCCGAGCCGGATCATGTCCAGGCCCCAGGCCAGCGCCTCGGCACTGGTCGCGCAGGCGCTGGTGGGCGCGTGCACGCCCGCCTTGGCGCCCAGCTCCAGCCCCACCCAGGCGGCCGGTCCGTTGGGCATGAGCATCGGGACGGTGTGCGGGGAGACCCGCCGCGCGCCCTTCTCCTCCAGGATGTCGTCCTGTTCCAGCAGGGTGATGGCCCCGCCGATGCCGCTGCCGTAACACACCCCGAGGCGTTCGGGGTCGAGTCCGGCGTCGGTGAGTCCGGCGTCGGCGTATGCCTCGGTCGCGGCGATGATCGCGATCTGCTCGCTGCGGTCCAGCCGCCGCTGCCGCACCCGGGGAATCTTCTCGCCGGGATCCTCGGCAAGCTGCGCGGCGATGCGCACCGGCAGTTCGGCCGCCCACTCCTGCTCCAGCGGGCCGACGCCGGATTCGCCTGCGACCAGCGCACGCCACGTCGAGGCGACATCCCCGCCGAGCGGGGTGGTCGCGCCGAGCCCGGTTACGACAACGTCTGTCACTACTTCTGCGCCTTTTCGATGTAGGAGACGGCGTCACCGACGGTCTTGAGGGACTGGACGTCGTCGTCGGGGATCTTCACGTCGAACTTCTCCTCGGCGGCCACCACGACCTCCACCATGGACAGCGAGTCGACGTCGAGGTCGTCGACGAAGCTCTTGTCCTCGGTGGCCTTGGCGGGCTCGACACCGGCTACCTCTTCGAGGATGTCGGCCAGACCCTCGACGATTTCCTCACGTGATTTTGCCATTGTGGATGTTTCCTTTCGGTAAGTGATTGTCTTATGGAACGTAAATGATCTGACCCGCGTAGGTCAGACCCCCGCCGAACCCGAACAACAGGACCGGAGCTCCGGAGGTCAGTTCGCCGCGTTCCACCATCTTGGACAAAGCCAGCGGCACCGAGGCCGCCGAGGTGTTGCCCGACTCGATGATGTCGGTGGCGATGATGGCGTTGGGCGCCTGCAGTTTCTTGGCGATGCCCTCGATGATGCGCAGGTTCGCCTGGTGTCCGACGAACGCGGCCACGTCCTCCATGGCCACACCCGCGGCCTCGGCGGCCTTGCGCGCCAGCGGGGCCAGCGTCGTTATCGCCCAACGGAAGACGGTCTGTCCCTCCTGGGCGATGTACGGGTGGGTCGCCTCGATGCGCACCACGTCGCTCATGCTGGGCACCGAGCCCCACACCACCGGGCCGACGCCGGGTTTGGCGTCGTTCGTGCCGGTGATGACCGCGGCTCCGGCGCCGTCGCCGAAGATCACGCAGGTGGAGCGGTCGGTCCAGTCGGTGAAGTCGGACAGCTTCTCCACGCCGATCACCAGTGCCGTCGTCGAGGCACCGGCCCGGATCGCGTGGTCGGCGGTGGCCAGGGCGTGCGAGAAGCCCGAGCAGGCGGTGTTGACGTCGAAGGCGCCCGGCGCCTCGATGCCCAGCCGGTCGGCGACGCGGCAGGCGGTGTTGGGAACCCGGTCGATGTTGCTGCAGGTGGCCACGACGACGAGGTCGATGTCGGCGGCGGTGAGTCCGGCGTCGGTCAGCGCCTTGGCCGCGGCCTCGGTGGCCATGTCGGCCACCGACTCCTTCTCGGCGATGCGCCGTTCCTTGATGCCGACCCGCGACTGGATCCACTCGTCGTTGGTGTCGACGATCTTGGACAGGTCCTCATTGGTGAGGACTTTGGACGGCTGGTAGTGGCCAAGGCCCAGGACGCGGGAACCCTTGCTGCTCATGCTGTGCGTTCCTTACGGTTGCGGTTGATGAGGTCGCGGGCGGCCTCCAGGTCGTCGGGCGTGTTGACCTTGACGATCTCCATGCCCGGCATGGCGCGCTTGGCGAGCCCGGCCAGCGTTCCCGCGGGCGGCAGTTCCACGATCGCGGTGACGCCCAGCTTGGTCATCGTCTTCATGCATTCGTCCCAGCGCACCGAGGTGGTGACCTGGGCGACGAGTCGCAGCAGCGCCTGGTTGCCGGACTCCATCGCCGAACCGTCGGCATTGGACAGCCAGGTTCGCTCGGGGTCGGCGGGTTCGAGTGTGGACGCGAAGGCGGTGAGTTTGGCCTGCGCGGGTTTCATGTACGGGGTGTGGAAGGCTCCGGCCACCGACAGCGAGCGCACCCGCGCGCCGGGCGGCGGGTTGTCGGCCAGTCGGGCCAGTGCCTCGGTGGTGCCGGCGGCCACGACCTGCCCGGCGCCGTTGATGTTGGCGGGGTAGGCCCCGGCCTGTTCGATGGCCTCGCGGACCACCTGGTCGTCGCCGCCCAGGACGGCGGACATGCCGGTGGGGGTGAGGGCGCAGGCGGCGGCCATCTCGCGGCCGCGGGCCGTGGCCAGCCGCAGCGCGGCTTCGGGGGTGAGTACTCCGGCCATGACGGAGGCGCCCAGTTCGCCGACCGAGTGTCCGGCGACCAGGTCGACGTCCTCGATGGGCAGCTGTTCGGCGGCCAGCAGGGCCGCGGCGGTCAGCAGCGGCTGCGTCTTGGCGGTGTCGGTGATTTCCTCTTGGGTCGCGGTTGTTCCAAGGTGGACGAGATCGATGCCGATGAGTTCAGACCAGGAGCCCAGGCGCTCGGCTACGCCGGGAAGCTCCAGCCAGGGAATCAGAAACCCGGGTTTTTGGGAACCCTGCCCGGGCGCGAGTACGGAAAGCACGCCCTTGACTCTTACTGATCATGGCGGCTTTTCAACCTGGCGCCGCGCACGATAACTCATCAAAAGTTTTGTAGGGTTCCTCTAATTGCGGCTGTTGAGCTGCTCTAACGTATGACGTCACTGGTGGGATCCAGGCGACCTATGGTCAAGGCCACGTGCAGAGTGAAAGCGTCATGGGGGACAAACGGGGAGAAACCCGTCACTTCGGCGACCCGGCGCATCCGGTAGCGAATCGTGTTGGGGTGCACGAACACCGCCCGCGCGGTGCCCTCCAGGACGCCGCCGGTGGCGATGAAGGTGTCCACGGTGCTCAGCAGCGAACCACCGGCGCGTTCCAGGGCGTTGTAGACGTCGATGCGCAGGATCCGTCGGGCCTCGTTGTCCCCGGCCAGCGCCCGCTCGGCCAGCAGTTGATGCGCCGAGACCGGACGCGGCGCGCCCGGCCAGGCCGGTGCCGCCCGGTGTCCCGACAGCGCCGCCCGCGCCGAGGCGCCCGCCTCGGCCAGGCTCGGCGTCGCCGGTCCGACCACGATCGGGCCCTCGCCAAACTGCCCGACGAGTTTGCCCGCGACCTCCTCGGGTTCGGTGCTTCCGCCCAGCACCAGGATCAGCCGTTCGCCGTGCACACCGGCGACCACGTCGATGCCCATCCGGCGGGTGGCCCGGTGCACCGCGTGCAGGATGACGGCGGCCTCGCCGCCGGGGGAGCGGCCCACCACCACCGCGACCGGGGACGAGTCGCCCCAGCCCAGCGCGGCGGCGCGTCCGGCGATCTCGTCGCCGTCGTCGCCGCGCAGCAGCCCGTCGACCAGCATCGCCTGCAACCGGGCGTCCCAGGCGCCCCGGGTCTCGGCGGTGCGGGCGTACACCCGCGCGGCACCGAAGGCGACCTCGCGGGAGAACTTCAGCACCGCGATGTGCAGCGCCTCCTCCTCCCCGGGCGCGGCCAGGTGCGGCACCTGCTCCTCGACGACGTCGATGGTGACCTTGATGAGCGCCACGGTGTGCTGCAACCGGATCAGGCGGGCCAGCTCGCGCGGGGCGCCGTCGAAGACCTCGTCGCCGACGGCCGGTGCCTCACCGTCGCCGCGCAGCCATTCCACGAAGGAGCCGACCCCGGCCTGCGCGACCAGCGTGACCATGGCCCGCTGTTCGGCGGGCAGCTCGCGAAACCACGGCAGTTCGGCGTCCATGCGGGCCACGCTCTGGGTGGCCAGGGCGCTGGCGGCGCGTTCGATCTTCTGAATCGTGGCGGCCAATTCCATGTATTAAGCGTTCCATGTGCACCAACGGCCCGCCTCAGCGGTCCGCGTCCGGACCTTCCAGCCCCCGCCGCAACTCGGCGGCGATCTCGTCGTCGGCGGTGACGTAGGCGGACGAGACCCGGCGCAGGCCGAGCGCCAGATCGTCCAGTTGTCCGGTCACAGTGGCGTACAGGCCGCGGTCGCGCTCCAGAACAGAGTGGACGTCGTCGCAGAAGTGCGAACCCGCCAGCCCCAGCGATTCGGGCGTGAGCCGTTCGGCCGCCGACGCCGCCGAGTCACCGGCGCGGGCCCAGTGGCCGCCGGTGTCCGACAGACAGGACGTCAGCCGCGCCATCGCGGCGGTGTCCAGCGCGACCTGGTCGTGCGCCGGATGGAAGTCGCCGGCGAGGTCGAGCCGTGGCAGCCGGTGGCCGTCGGTGATCCCGGCCGGGAGCTCGGCGGCCAGGGCCAGCCGCTGTCCGGCCGGATGGCTGTCGGAGGTCAGGTTCACCAGCGCGGTCGCCAGTTCCTCCACGTACTCGGAGTACTCGGCCACGAGGTCGATGACGGGGCCGACGGCCTCGTGCGGGGTCTGGCGGGTCGCGGCGACGGTGGCGGCGACCTCGGCGTCGGTCGCCTCGGTCCGTTCCACGACGGCGGCGTACAGGCTCGCCACTCCGGAACCGAAGAGCGCCACGGCTTCGGCGGTGTCGCGGGCGCCGTCCTCGACGGCCGCCAGGGTGGCCGACAGCCGGGGAAGGTACTCGCCGAAGGACTCGGCCCCGGTGCCCTGCCAGGCGCGGGTGACCTGTGGACCGGCGGTGTCGATCGCGCCGCGCGCCGCGCCGATCTCGGCGGCGACCACTGTCGACAGCAGGTCACCGGCCACGGCTATGGACTCGGGATCGCCGCACACCCGGCGCAGCACCTGATAGGACACCGTGAGGGTCTCGGTGACCTCGTCGGTGGCCTCACTGGAGTGTCGCCACAGCCGGTCGGCGGCCCGGCGCAGCCGCTCGGGCAGCGTCGCCAGTACCGCGGTCATGCTGTCGTTCACGCCGCCCCCTAAGTCGCTCTTCCGAAACACCGGGCGACGTCCATGTTGGCCGCCGCTCGGCTCGGTCGTGTGTCGTCGTCGCGGTCGTCGACGGCGTGCTGGCGCAGCGCGTCAACCGCCCGGTCGGCGGCTCGCAGCGCGGCGGTCACGAACCCGGCCATGGTCTCGGACTCGTAGCGTTGTTTGGCGCCGGGCTTGAGTTCCAGGCTCAGCCCGTCGCCGTGACCGTTGTAGACGACCGTGACGACGCCCTTGGGGGAGGAGGCGGCGACTCGGGCCTTCGACAGCTTGGCGTCCTGCCGGGATCGCGGTTCGGCGGGATCGCTGTGGGTCTCCACTGTGGCTAGACTCCTGTGGCGGCGCCGGAATCGCCGTGGAACAGGTCGCGGCCGACGGCGGCCGATTCCCGTCGCGCCCGGTCACGGGCGCGGTATCGCGCCTGCAGAACCGAGTCACACAGCTGCTTCTCATCGATCCTGTTGTACCCCGCCCTGTCAAACACGACCGTGTCGACGTGGCCGCGGCCGTCGCAGCTGACCGTGGCCACACCGTCGTCGGAGGTGCTGGCGACGGTGTCGGCGGCCAGTGTCGCGGCCAGTTCCCGGGCCCGCGCCCCGGCGGCGACCATCGTGTCGCGGACTCCGCGCAGCCGGGCCAGCTCCGTCTCGACGTCGCGCAGCCGAGCCTCGAAGCGCGAACGGCGATCGCCCTGCGGCACCACGTGGTCCATTATGTCCCAAAACTCCCGGTCTATTGTTGTGGCGCATCGAGTGTGCCATGCGCGCGCTTATTCACCGAATTACCCTCGTGACCTCGGCGAGTTCATTGTGATGGGTCGTGTCAAGAAGATGCCACGCTCTGCCTAAATCTAGGCATTCTCATGCATGTATGTTTATTTAGCTGTCACATGCGCAATGTCGTGGGAATTGCCGCGTCACCTCGATAAAGAAGCTGTGCGGTCTACAGCTTGAGACCAAATCTTGACCATTTGTCTCTTGTTCGTAGCGGTGTGCATGCGGCACTTTAGATACGCCCCTTAGTCCCCTCGAAAGGTAACGTCAGATGGGTATACCCCGTTTGAGGACGTTGTCTGTGATCGGAGTGACCGGCGCCCTCGTGCTCGGCACTGCCATGGTGGCCACCGCGTCGCCTACCGATGAGACAACACAGGATAAGTCCTCCAAAAAGTCAAGCTCCCTTCACGGAGAAGACCTTCCGAAGACCCCGCTTCAGCTTGAGCGGGAAGAGAACCAGAAGGCCGCCGCCCAGAAGGTCGCCCAGGGCAAGGCCAAGTCCAGCGATCGCTCGGTGAAGCTGGAGGACGGCGAATTCGGAGAGTTCGGCACCGGATCCGGCGACGAGATCTTCACGCTGCTGGTCGAGTTCGGTGACAAGGTCTCCGAACACGGCGGTGACAAGGGTCCGCTGCGCAACGAGATCCCGGAACCGGATCGCAAGAAGGACAACTCGACCTCCTGGAAGAGCGACTACACCCAGGAGTACTACCAGGAGATGCTCTTCGGCGAGGGCTACTCCATGACCGACTTCTACGAGAAGCAGTCCGGTGGCCAGTACACCGTGGACGGCACCGTGGAGGACTGGGTCAAGCTGCCCTACAACGAGGCCCGCTACGGCTACAACGAGAACGAGGCCGAGGCTTACGGTGCCTTCGTCACCGACTCGGCGCAGGCCTGGTACGACGCCCAGATCGAGTCCGGCAAGAGCAAGGAAGACATCCAGGACTACCTGGGTCAGTTCGACCGCCAGGACCGCTACGACTTCGATTTCGACGGTGACTTCGACGAGCCGGACGGCTACGTCGACCACATTCAGATCATTCACGCCGGTGAGGGTGAAGAGGCCGGTGGCGGCGCCCAGGGTGAGGACGCCATCTGGTCCCACCGTTGGTTCGCCCAGACCAACCTCGCGGGTCCGGACTCCAACCCGGTCGGCGGGGCGCCGCTGGGTGACTCCGGCATCTGGGTCGGCGACTACACCACCGAGCCCGAGAACGGCGGCCTCGGCGTGTTCACGCACGAGTTCGGCCACGACCTCGGTCTGCCCGACCTGTACGCCACCCAGGGTGCCGCCAACAGCACCGGCCGCTGGACGCTGATGTCGGGTGGATCCTGGCTCAACGACGGCAAGAAGGAGATCGGCAACCGTCCCGGTTACATGGGCCCGTGGGAGAAGTGGTTCCTCGGCTGGCTCGACTACGACGAAGTCGAGATGAACCAGAACTCCAAGGTGTCCAAGCTCGGTGCCGCTGGTAAGCCAGGCAGCCTCAACGCCGCCACGAAGGTGAACCTGCCGGACGAGACCGAAGAACGCGAGTACGCCAAGCCCTCCAGTGGCGAGTACGAGTGGATGTTCGGTGAGGGCGACGATCTGAACTCCTCGCTGAGCCGCGAGCTCGACCTGACCGCTGCCAAGGACAAGGCCGAGTTCACCGCCAACACCTTCCTGGACACCGAAGAGGGTTACGACTACTTCTTCGCCGAGGTGTCCACCGACGGTGGCAAGTGGAAGCGCGTGGGCGACAAGCACAGCGGTTCGTCCGGCGAGTTCAAGGAACTCAAGTTCGACCTGTCGGAGTACGCGGGCCAGAAGGTCCAGTTCCGGATGCGCTACCAGACCGACGGCAACACTCACGGCACCGGCGTCTTCGTCGACGACCTCGCGGTCGTCGCCGACGGCGAGAAGGTGTGGAGTGACGACGTCGAGGGCGGCGACAACGGTTGGACCGGTTACGGCGCCAAGCGCACCACCGGCAAGGAGACGCTGACCTTCGCGCGCTTCTACCTGGTGGAGAACCGTCAGCACGTCAGCTACGACAAGTTCCTCAAGACCGGCCCGTACAACTTCGGCTTCGCCAACACGAAGCCCGACTGGGTCGAGCGTTACCGCTACGAAGAGGGCATGTTGGTGTGGTTCGTCAACACCAAGTTCGGTGACAACAACACGGGTCTGCACCCGGGTCAGGGTCTGGCGCTGCCGGTCGACGCGCACGCCAAGCCGCTGAAGTGGTCGAACGGTCAGCTGGTGCACCCGACGCACCAGTCCTTCGACTCGCCGTTCAGCCTGAACAAGACCAAGGAGGTCACGCTTCACCTCAACGGCAAGAAGAAGATCTTCGTGTCGCAGAAGGGTGTCGGCGTCTTCGACGACTCCGACCCGGAGGCGTACTGGTCGAAGGACCTGCCGAACTCCTCGGTGAAGGTCGCCGGTGAGGGGATCAAGGTCAAGATCCTCGACATGGGTGACGACGAGGGTGCTCCGATGAAGATTCAAATCACCCGGAGCTAATCACATAGGACACAGGGGCCGCGCGGATTCTCCGCGCGGCCCTTTTCGTATTGTCCGGAAACCGGCGACTGTCGGGTATCTGACAGTTCTTTGATCACAGTGGCTCTTTCGTGAGATTAGTGTTGCCTGATCTCAGATTTCTGTGGAAGCATCTGGAATCGTTGTGTCCCTTGCTAACGGGAGAAAGCAGGTAGAACGTGCGATTCGATGTGTCGCTGATGCGGGCGCGGGCCAGGAACATCGAGAAACTCAGCGAGACCGCGTTGGCGTGCGCGCGCCGAAGCGAGGATGGCCTGAACATCGAGAACAATGACGGCTTCGATACGGTAGCCGAAGTTCGAACTGTCCGCGGTGAGCTGACCGAATTGCTCGAATCCATTTCGGGGGAATTGAAGGCGGCTGCCGTGGACCTCAAGAACTTCGCGGACGAGGTCGAGGGAGTCGACCTCGACAACGCGGACGAGTTGCGACGGTTCGACGAAGAGCCCCCGATGCCCGAGTGATGACCTGGAGGATCTACAGTGGTCGACTACCCTGCCCTGGAAGGGTGCGAGCCAGGGGGATTCGACCGCGCGGCCCAGGAGGCGGGTGAACTGGCGCAGAACGTCGAGTCCATGATCGACGAACTGGAGGCCCTGGTACCGGTACTGAGCGGTGCCGACGACGACTTCGCGACCGTCAACGCGATTCGGGACCGGGTCGCCGCCGAGACCGATCGGCTCCGGGAAGCGCAGCTGTCACTGCGCACCATCGAGACGTCGCTGCTGAGCCTCGGCGAGGACGTCCGGCGTGGCCGAATGGAACTCGAAGAGGCACGTAGGCGCGCCGACAAGTTTGCCAAAGTGGACTACTCGCTGGGTGTCATCACGCTCGACTTCGGCAAGGTACCGCAGGCTGACGCGGACCCCAAGGGATTCGCCCGCTTCAAGGCCCAGCTGCGCGATGTCGCCGACCAGATGCGGCGCGCCCACACCCTGGCCAACACCAGTGACTATGACGCCGCCTCCGACATCGCCAAGAAGTCACCCGCGCTGACCGAGCCGGGCCCGAGCCGGATCCGCAGCCCCTACGAGAACCACAGCTGGTGGACCGGCCGCTCGGCCGCCGAACGGGAACACCGGATCGAGACCGAACCCAACCTGGTCGGCGGACCCGACAGTGACGGCATCCCCAGCGCCGCGCGCAGCGCGGCGAACGAACAGTTGCTGCGGCAACACATTCGCGAGCTGGAAGAGCGCGCCGCGTCGGGCAGCGGCGCGGCGTCCCGACTGCTCGCGGTGATGCTCGCCGTCCAGCACCGGCTTGCCGACGACGCCAGCGACGGCACCCGGGAGCGGGCGTTCCTGCTGTTGGCCGAACCTTCCGACCCGGGCCGCATCGTGCTGGCGATCGGCAATCCCGACATCGCCGACCACGTCATCGTCCACATTCCCGGCACCGGTGCCTCGCTGCCCAAGCTCGCAGGGGAAATCGCCCGCGTCGAGCGGATGGTCGGCGACGCCAACCTCTACGAGACCCGCCACACCGCCGGGATCCTGTGGCTGGGTTACGACGCCCCGCCGAACCTGTTCGCGGCCGCGACCAAGCGCTATGCGCAGTCGGCCACAAAGCCGTTGCCGAGGTTCCTGACCGGCATTCGGGCGGTGCGCAGACGCGGCCTGGACCGCTTCGGCGTGACCGTGATGGGACACTCCTACGGCACCGTCGCCATCGGGTTCACCGTCCGGGAACAACAGGTGTCCGCCAGCCAGCTGATCCTGGTGGCCAGCCCGGGGGTCGGCGTCAAGTCGGCGGACCAGCTGAAGATCGACAAGGACGACGTCTACGCCACCACGGCTCCCAACGACATCATCCACAGAGTTCCCAGAGTCCCCCATGGAACCTCCCCGGTCCACAAATCCTTCGGCGCCAAGGTGTTCCCGACCCCTCACCACAACGGCAGCCAGATCGCCGCCCACAGCGCATACTGGAAGAACGACAACCCTGTGCGTCAGGACTTCGCCGCGATCATCACCGGGCACGGCCACAAGGTCGTCGGCGGCACCGATGCCGATGTCCGTATCCAGCCGGGGCCGTGGACGAACGACGAGGGGGGCGAATGACCGAATCAAAGTTCCTCATGGACGACGTCCGGGGCTTCCGCCATGCCGAGGACCTGATCCGGCAGGTGGTGGACGAACTGCGGCCCCGCTTCCACGTCAAACCCGGGCTGCGCAACTCGATGCCGGAACTCGACGAGGACGAAGAGCTCAACGAGGCCGACGAGAACCGCGACGTCCAGCGGATGACCAATGTTGAGGTCACCTACTCCCTCGAACCCGGCACCACCGAACCGGCCCCCGACAACGCCTCCGTCTTCGGCCAGGTCGAAACCCTGTGGCAACGCCGGGGCTACGACACCCTCATCCGCGTCGTCGACCCGCCACCCCGCCGCCTGTGCGTCCGCGACCCCCGCGACGGCTTCACGATCTCCATCAACGAGGGCCAGGCCGGAAACCTGTGGCTGACCGCCGCGTCCGGCCCCGTGGTCTACACCCAAGCCACACCACCCCCACCCGGCATCTTCTGAGCCAACCCTCGCACTGACCCGAGTTGTCACACCCTCCGACTACTGTGCGTCCCGATGACAACACTATGGAAGGAGTCGTCGTGACCATCTTGACGCACCTGGGGCCGGTACTGACCCGAGCCGAACTGTCCACCCGCGGCTGGACCCGCTCGATGGTGATCGAACTGCTCGACCCACCCGACCAGCGAAAACCCAACCCGTTCTACCGTTCGTCCACCCCGATGTACCTCTACCGACTGGAACGCGTCGAACAAGCCGAAGCCGGTGCCGAGTTCGCCCGCCTGTCCCGCCGAGCCCGCCTGCGCTCCGCCCAAGCCAAGGCCACCGCCCAACGACGGCGCGACGCGTTGCTGGCCGAAGTGCGCTCCGCCTCGATCACCTTGCCGAGCCTGACGCGCGCTGAACTCGCCGAAGCCGCGGTCCGCCACCGCAACAAACGCGAGGAACAACGCTGCTACCTGGTTCCCGACCGTCACTTCGAACCCGCCACGGTCGACGACATCGACCCGGTGACCCTGGCACGCTGGCAAGTCGATTACCTGCGGCGCCGACAAACCGGCTACGACCAGCTGATGAGCGCGGTCACCGGCCGCGTCGGCCGAGCCGACGCCACCCGAGCCATCAGAGCCAAGCTGTACAACGCGATTGCCACCGCCTACCCCAGTCTGCGCCGCGAATGCGACCGCCAGCTGCGACTACCCGACATCCCCGACCACGCCTCCCGAGCCCACTGAGAACCGACCGCCGCCCGCTTGGCTCGATGCCGCCCGCGGACTGTCGCTCCCAAGCGCCGAACCCGACTGCTGCCAGCCTGTCGCCGACCGCCGATGACTGCCGATCCCGCGCGCTGCCAGCTCATCGCCGATCGCCGATCGCCGAGCTCGATCGCCGAGCACGCCTGCCGATCGCCGCTGGCGGACGACCGCTGAGCTTGATCGCCGAGCTTGATCGCCGAGCACGCCCGCCGCCCGCCGATAGCCAAGCACCGCCTCACACGCCCGCCCGCCAACCATGTGGCTCCAGCTCGACGACGGCCTAGCGCTCACTGACGACCGCCGAGCTCGCCGCTGACAGCCAAGCATGCCTTGCGAACCCGCTCGTCGAGCCCGCCCGCCAGCCATGTGGCTCCAGCTCGAGCGTCGGTTGCTCAGCGGACGTCGCGAGCGTCTCTGGCTGCGCTAGGCGTTGATGTCGCTCGGGTCGGTGTTGGCTCCACACAGGATGACCGCCACGCTCTCGTTCGGCGCTGGCTGGTAGGCGCCGGTGGCCAGCGCTGCCAACGCCGCCGCGGTGCCATGCTCCACGACGATGCGCAGCTTGTCCCACAACAGCTTCCGGGCCGCGATGATCGACGCGTCGTCAACAAGGACACTGTGGACCCCATGCCGGACGGCCAGCTCGTACGCGATGTCCCCGATCCGGCGGGCACCCAGCGAGTCCGCCGCCACCCCCGACACCTCCACATCGACCGGTCCGCCCTTCGACAGTGCGGTGTGGAGCGTCGGGATCGTCTCGGGTTCGACGGCCACCAGCTTGGCCCGGCCGTCCAGCCCCGCCGCGATCCCGCCCGCCAACCCGCCGCCGCCCACCGACACCAACACGGTGTCCACGTCCGGCGCCTGGCCCAGCAGCTCGATGGCGAGCGTTCCCTGTCCCGCCACGATCTCGGGCTGATCGTAGGCGTGGCACAGCAGTGCGCCGGTCTCGGCGGCGTGGGCCAGCGCCGCCTCGTTGGCCAGCGCGAACTCGCTGCCGACCTGCCGGACCACGGCGCCCAGCGCGCGTAGCTTGTTCACCTTGACGGCCGGGGCGGTCTCGGGAACGAACACCGTCGCGGCCACCCCCAGCTGGGCGGCGGCGTAGGCAACAGCCAACCCCGCGTTGCCCCCCGACGCCGCCACCACCCCGGCCGGCCCGAGCCGCTCCCGCTGAGCACCCGTCATGCTGTCCCCGCTGCCGCTGCCGCTGCCGCTGCCGCTGCCGCTGCCGCTGCCCAGCGTGGGCTCGGCCGCTGACAGGATCCGGTTGAACGCACCGCGCGCCTTGAACGTGCCCGTGTGCTGCGTGTACTCGCACTTGAGCACCACCGCAGGGCCGAAGACTCCGGGCTCGACGGTCATGACGGGCGTGGTCCGCACCCGCCCCGCGATCCGAGCCGCCGCCGCGTCTACATCAGCCTTCGTGATCATCGAGCGCCTCCCTGGTCCATCGCGTCGTCCGGCCTATCAGTATCGCCGGGCCACCAGGCCGCCCAGCCCAGACGCGAGCGTTGTGACCCAAGCCTTAATCGGGTGCCACCGCCCCCAACGCCCGCTAGATTCGCATCGACCCGACGGAAGGACAGACATGCCGCAGCTGTGGGCCCCCGCCGACTCGATTCCAGTGCGGCGGCTGGACATCGCCGAACTCCCGGCGTGCCTCGACCTGGCCGCGGACCGGGGTTGGCCCCGCGAGGAACACAAGTGGCGGCTGCTGTTCGACATCGGTGAGGTGTACGGCATCGACGACCCCGACGGCGCGCTGGTCGGCACCACCGTGCTGACCCGCTACGGCCCCGGCCTGTGCGCGATCAGCATGGTCCTGGTCGCCAAGCGGTTCGACGGCCACGGCCTGGGCCGACGCATGATGACCCAGGTGCTCGCCCACACCGGAGACGCCGTGGTCACCTTGTACGCCACCAGCTTCGGCCTCCCGCTCTACCAGAAGCTCGGCTTCACCGTCGTGTCCGACAACGTCACCCACATCGGAGAGTTCACCGGCACCGACGCCCCCGAGCGCTCCCGCCCTGCCACGGCCGCCGACCTGCCCGCGATCGAGCGGCTGGACGCCGAGGTGCACGGCGCCGATCGCTCGGTACTGGTGCGACGGTTGCCGGACTTCTGCTCGCAGCTGCGGGTCATCGAAGCCGACGGCGCCATCACCGGCTACGCCGGTGCCTGGGTCAACCTCGACAAGGTGGTGGCCGGTCCGGTCGTCGCCGCCAGCGCCGACGACGCCAAGACGCTGCTGACCGACCTGGCCCGCGCGATCAAGTCGCCGATCCGGCTGGAGATCCTGCACGAGTTCGGTGAACTGGGCGCCTGGGCCGTCGAGCACGGCCTGGTGCCGGGTACCGCGACCTCGTTCATGGTCCACGGTGGCCGCGAGCTCCCCGGCGACGCCGCCCGACGGTTCACGCCGGTGTCGGTGGCGCTGTGAAGCTCACCCGCCGATAATGCTCAGCGCGGGGGCTTCGCTGAAGACGCGCCGCACCGGATAGAAGTAGGTGGTGCCGCCGCTGGAGCAGTTGCCGGAACCGCCGAGCGCGATGCCCTGGGCACTGGAGCCGGACACGAACGGCCCGCCGTTGTCGCCGGGTTCGGCGCACACGTTGGTGCGGGTCAGCCCGGTCACGGTGCCCTGCGGGTAGGACACCGTCGCGTTCTTGGCCTGGACGGTGCCGCAGTGCCACCCGGTCGTGGAACCGATGCGGCACACCGAACCGCCGATCGGGGTCTCGCGGTCGTCGGTGATCGAGCCGCCGCCCGGCAGCGCGGGGGAGGCGGTCCAGCCGTCGTCGAGTTCCACCCACAACCAGGTCAAGCCGTTGCTCGCGCGCAGTCGCACCACGCCGACCGCCACATTGTTCACGTAGGCCCGATCCCCGACCGATCCACAGTGCCCAGCCGCGAGGAACCCGTCGCCGAGGCTCGCGTGCTCGGTGGCGAACCCGGTGGTGCACCGCGACGTGGTCCCGGTGGAGAACGGCAGCCCCGCGGTGACGACCCCGCCCCGGGCCTCGGGTTCGTGGGCGACGGCCGTGGTCGGCACGGCGGTGAGCGCGACGACGGCGGCGAGCATGGTCAGGGTGCGGGCAAGCTTCATGGCGGACTTCGCCTCCTGGGAACGGGTTCGACACGCGGGCAACGTATCGATGAATACCGATAGATTACCGAGCTGGCGTCACGCACGCGGGGACCGACGAAACGGTGAATTCACGCGGTGTGCCACGATGCTCGCGACGATATCGGCGCCGCAGACGGGCATGGACTGGTGAACACTTCCGAGTACGACGCGATGGACCTGTCGGCCCGCATCGACTCGGGGACCGCCGAGCTGCTGGCCGACCCGCGTCAGGACGGCTGCTGGACGCTCGTCGTCAACGGTGTGGCCCAGTCCCACGTGGACCTCTACGACCCGCTGCGACTGGACATGATGTACACCCGCATGATCGCGTCGATCCTCGACGTGATCGCGGCTCCGCGGGAACCGTTGCGGGCCTTGCACCTCGGGGGCGGCGGCATGACGCTGCCCCGCTACCTCGCGGCGTCCCGCCCGAACTCGGCCCAGCTGGTGATCGAAAGGGACCGTCCGCTGATCGAGTTCCTCCACTTCGGACTACCCCTGCCGCCGGACTGCGGCATCGCGGTCCAGCACGACGACGCCCGAGCCGCCGTCGAGTCGGGGGCCGACAACAGTTTCGACGTCGTCATCACCGACGCCTACCGGGGCGCGGTGATGCCCGCCCGCGTCAGTGACACCGGCTTCGTCGCCGAGACGGCCCGGCTCCTTGCGCCCGGCGGTGTCTACATCGTCAACGTCCTGGACGCGGCGGGCCTCGTCCTCACCAAACGCCAGCTGGCCACGGTGCGCACCGCCTACACCGACACCGCCCTACTGTCCACCCCCGCGATGTGGAAGGGCCGACGGGACGGCAACGTCGTCATCGTGGCCGCCGCCGAGTCCGAAACGCTGCCCCTGGACCGCATCACCGCCGCGGCCCGCCCCCGCCTGAACCTGAGCCTCAAACACGGCCCCGACCTGGACCGCTTCCTGTCGGGCACAGCCCCGGTAACCTCCTGAAGCCCGCCAGCCCGCCAGCCCGCCAGCCCGCCAGCCCGCCAGCCCGCCAGCCCGCCAGCCCGCCAGCCCGCCGAGCTCCCTCGCGGGCCGCGCCAGCCAAGCCGCAACGCGCCGCCTTCGGCCAGGCCGCCCGCGAGTCGCGCCAGCTCCGGCCGGGCCGCGCCAGCCAAGCCACAATGCGCCGCCTTCAGCCAAGCCGCCCACAAGCCGACCCCGGCTCCGACCGGGCCGCACCCGCTCCGGCCTGATCACGCCAACCCCGTTCCCAAGCCCCCAACGCTGAGGGCCGCCCGGCGTCAGCCGGGCGGCCCTCAGGCTTGCTCAGTCGTTACGAGTCGCCGCCGGTCTCACCGGCTTCGGCCGCCGAGACGTCCTCGATGGCGTACTTGCGGGCCGCCTGGGCCGCCGCTTCGGTGGGCAGGTCGCCGCGGCGGGCCAGCTGGCGCAGCGCCGCCACCGCGATCGATTCACCGTCCACATGGAAGTGACGCCGCAGTGCACCCCGCGTGTCGGACTGGCCGAAGCCGTCGGTTCCCAGCGAGGTGTACTCGCCGGGTACCCAGCGGGAGATCAGGTCCGGTACCGCGCGCATGAAGTCGCTGACCGCGACCACCGGGCCGGAGCCGTCCGACAGCTGCTGGGTGATGAACGGGACCTGCTCCTCGGCGTCCGGGTTGAGCAGGTTGGCCTCCTCGCACGCGACCGCGTCGCGACGCAGCTCCGTCCACGAGGTCACCGAGTACACGTCGGCCGACACGCCCCAGTCCGCCGCCAACAGCTCGGCGGCCTTGAGCGCCCACTGCATGCTGACGCCCGACGCCAGCAGCCGCACCTTCGGCAGGTTGGCGTTGTCCGCCGCCGAACGGTACTTGTAGATTCCCTTGAGGACGCCGTTGACGTCCAGGCCGTCCGGCTGCGCGGGCTGCGTGATCGGTTCGTTGTAGACGGTCAGGTAGTAGAAGATGTTCTCCTGCTTCTCCCCGTACATGCGGCGCAGACCGTCCTCGACGATGTGCGCCACCTCGTACCCGAAGGCCGGGTCGTAGGTGAGCACCGCCGGGTTGGTGGCCGCCAGCAGCGGGGAGTGGCCGTCCTCGTGTTGCAGGCCCTCGCCGTTGAGCGTCGTGCGTCCGGCCGTGGCGCCCAGCAGGAAGCCGCGGGTCATCTGGTCGGCCGCCGCCCACAGGTGGTCGCCGGTCCGCTGGAACCCGAACATCGAGTAGAAGATGTACATCGGGATCATCGGCTCGTCATGGGTGGCGTACGAGGTCCCCGCCGCGATGAACGCGCTGGACGAGCCGGACTCGTTGATGCCCAGGTGCAGGATCTGCCCCTTCTCGGCTTCCTTGTACGACAGGAACAGGTCGCGGTCCACCGACAGGTAGTTCTGCCCGTGCGGCGAGTAGATCTTCGAGGTCGGGAACATCGCGTCCATCCCGAAGGTGCGCGCCTCGTCCGGGATGATCGGCACCCAGCGCGGACCGATGTTCTTGTCCTTCATCAGGTCCTTCAGCAGCCGGACGAAGGCCATCGTGGTGGCGACCTTCTGCTTGCCCGAGCCCTTCTTGACCACGTCGTAGGTCGACGACGGCGGCAGCTCCAGCGCCTTGTGCTTGGTGCGCCGCGTCGGAACCGGACCGCCGAGCGACTTGCGTCGCTCCATCATGTACTCGATCTCGTCGGAACCCTTGCCCGGGTGGAAGTACGGCGGCAGGTACGGGTTCTCCTCCAGCGCCGAGTCCGGGATGTCGAGGTACAGCCGGTCCCTGAACGACTTCAGGTCGTCCAGGGTCAGCTTCTTCATCTGGTGGGTGGCGTTGCGGCCCTCGAAGTGCGAGCCCAGCGTCCAGCCCTTGATGGTCTTGGCCAGGATCACCGTCGGCTGTCCGGTGTGCTCGGTGGCGGCCTTGTACGCCGCGAACAGCTTCCGGTAGTCGTGGCCACCACGCTTGAGGTTCCACACCTGCTCGTCGGTCAGCGGCTCGACCATCCGCTTGGTGCGCGGGTCGCGGCCGAAGAAGTGCTCGCGGACGAAGCCGCCGTCCTCGGCCTTGAAGGTCTGGTAGTCACCGTCGGGTGTGGAGTTCATGATGTTGACCAGCGCGCCGTCGGTGTCGGCGGCCAGCAGCGAGTCCCACTCGCGGCCCCAGATCACCTTGATGACGTTCCAGCCCGCGCCCCGGAAGAACGACTCCAGCTCCTGGATGATCTTGCCGTTGCCGCGCACCGGCCCGTCGAGCCGCTGCAGGTTGCAGTTGACCACAAAGGTCAGGTTGTCGAGCTCCTCGCGGGCGGCCAGGTGGATGGCACCCAGCGATTCCGGCTCGTCCATCTCGCCGTCGCCCAGGAACGCCCACACCCGCTGCTGCGAGGTGTCCTTGATGCCCCGGTGCTGGAGGTACCGGTTGAACTGGGCCTGGTAGATCGCGCCCTGCGGACCCAGACCCATCGACACGGTCGGGAACTCCCAGAAGTCCGGCATCAGCCGCGGGTGCGGGTAGGACGGCAGCCCCCCGCCCGGGTGCGACAGTTCCTGCCGGAACCCGTCCATCTGGTGCTCGGTCAGCCGCCCCTCCAGGTAGGCGCGGGCGTAGATGCCCGGCGAGCCGTGGCCCTGGATGTAGATCTGGTCGCCGCCACCGGCGTGCTGCTTGCCCTTGAAGAAGTGGTTGAAGCCCACCTCGTACAGGCTGGCCGCCGAGGCGTAGGTCGAGATGTGGCCGCCGACGCCGATCCCGGGCCGCTGGGCCCGGTGCACCATCATGGCCGCGTTCCAGCGGATGTAGGCCCGGATGCGGCGCTCGACGTGCTCGTCACCGGGGAACCAGGGCTCGGCCTCCGGCGGGATGGAGTTGATGTAGTCGGTGCTGGTCAGCGCGGGAACCCCGACCTGGCTCTCCCGGGCCCGTTCCAGCATCCGCAGCATCACGTACCGGGCGCGCTGCCGCCCCTGTTCGTCCACAAGCCCGTCCAGCGACTCGAGCCATTCGGCGGTCTCCTGCGGATCGATGTCCGGCAGCTGGCTCGGAAGGCCGTCACTGATGACCGGACGTTTACGTTCGTTGGTCACGGGCTGTTCCCTCTGCATATCGACTTTGATAGGACAAGGCGCTACCTCCTATCCTGCCTCCTCGCTCGCCCGACTTGTCGTAAGGGACCCGAGCGACTGGGACCGCCGACACACTCGCGCGCCCATCCATCGATGGCATTGCGTATTCTCACGGTGCGGCGTCTGTGAGTAGGCCCGCGTTACGAGCCAGGTGCGCCGGTGAGAGTCCGGTCACGACAAGAGGAGGATGCGCGACGTGAGTGCCACGGCTGGGTCGGCCGACGGCGTACGGACCATCATCGACAAGCTCGGCATCGACACCGATGCCGTCGTCATGGAGATCGGCTTCGACAGCGATATCGACTCCGCCCTGCGCGAAGCCGTCATCGCCAGGGTCGGCGAACTCCACGACGAGGACACCGACGAGGTGGTCGACGTGGTCCTGTTGTGGTGGCGGGATGAGGATGGGGACCTTGTGGACGTACTCATGGACGCGCGATCTCCGCTGTCCGAGGAGGGCGTTGTGTGGCTGCTGACCCCCAAACCGGGTCGGGACGGTCACATAGAGTCCGCCGAGATCTCCGAGGCGGCGCCTACCGCCGGTCTGTCGTCCACGTCCAGTGTGAACGCCGGGGAGGACTGGGTCGCCACCCGACTGGTCGCGCCGCGCGGCAGGTAACGTCGAGGCGCTAACGCGAGACTCTTACCGACGAATGGAGACGCACATGACCGTCGCCGTGGGAACCCAGGCGCCCGACTTCACCCTGAAGGACCAGAACAACCAGGAAGTGACCCTGTCGAGCTTCAAGGGCCACAAGAACGTCCTGCTGGTCTTCTACCCGCTCGCCTTCACAGGTGTGTGCGAAGGCGAGCTGTGCGGGGTCCGCGACAACCTGTCGTCCTACCAGAGCGACGAAGTCCAGGTCCTGACCGTCAGCGTGGACTCGGTGTTCACGCACAAGGTGTGGGCGGACAAGGAGGGCTTCGAATTCCCGCTGCTGAGCGACTTCTGGCCGCACGGCGGCGTCGCCAAGACCTTCGGCGTGTTCGATGAGGACAAAGGCATCGCCAACCGCGGCACCTTCGTCATCGACACCACCGGCACCGTCCGGTTCGCCGAGATGAACCTGCCCGGCGAGCCCCGTGACCAGGGCGCCTGGCAGAAGGCCCTCGCCGAGCTGACCGGCTGAAACCCGCTTCCCGGACCGGACGAGCGTCGCGTACGCTTGTCCGGTCCGTCACGACACGGGCGTGTAGCTCAGCGGAAGAGCACTCGGTTTACACCCGAGCGGTCGTAGGTTCGATCCCTATCGCGCCCACCAGATGAGGTGTCGGAGCCTTGAAGGCTCCGATGGAAGACGTATTACCCAAAGTGCGTGCGCCTGAGATAACTCATCGCCATGGCTTGGTCTTTCCACAAGTCTGCGATGGCTGAATGAACCTCGATCAGGAAGCCTGATGCGTCGAGTTCGTCGAACGCACCCGGTTTGACCGTGGCATTGGCGTCGCGAAGTCCAACGGACGCAACCGTCAGCCACCCGCCAGCGGACTGTCCCTCCAGCGGGGCGCCATCCCGTTCCTCACGAAAACGCCGCCGTCGCGCATCCCAGTGCGGACGATCGTCGAGTCTCAAGTCGGTGACCTCTCGAACCGCGGCGCAAAATCCCTCGTTTCTGCCGACGATGAGGGCATTCAGCACTGCGCTCAGCTGTGCTGCGACAGCCTGTTCGGACTTGTACTCGTAGTATGAATCCTCAGAGGTGAAGGATATGTCCACTTTGGTTCGATGGTGCAGTTGACCTTGTATACGATGGTCGGGGGAGAGCGCTCGCACGGACAAAGCGTCGAGAGTGTCAGCCAAGCGGCCCATTGATTACTCCTTCCGTGGGATCGTCAACCCTTGTCGCTATCTGCGTATGGAAAGATTTCAGTCTGTTCCCAATCGGGTTGCTTCTCGAATCCAGCGCCCGGAGCACCTTGCGTACTAATGGACCAGAAATTGGGCATCGCCAGATTCTTTGTTTTCCCGGGTTTGTAGTTCTTGAGGGGTGCGTATCCGGAGATCAAGTCCGCTGTGTCGCTCGAAGCCTGAAATCCGCTGGCTCCGTAGATTATCTTGCCGGCGCTATCGCGAAATATCACGCCAGCCTTTGCTACTCCCGCATCGTCGCAGTATTGCGAATCCACGGTCACGTTTATGTGATCGTCGGGGTCGTCCTGCTTGTTCGTCACAGTGGCGGAAATGCTGGCGAACTCGTGCACGTCATTGTTGGGCTGCCACCATTCGCCGACAGTGATCTCGGTTTTCACCGAAGGCGCGTCCTCGACCTCACCGATGGGAACACGTACATCTTCACCCGTACCAAATTCCTTGCCCGGCATTACATAGGGGATCGTCGACTTGCGGACCACAGATTCACCGTCGGTATTGCGAAGCGTGGGCCCGGACTTTTGCTTGAGCGTCATCTTGACGGTGACGTCTCGTGCGACGAGATCAGAAGAGTTCTCCACAAGAACGCCGAATGTCACGTCGGCGATGTCGCTTGCCTTCGCCAGATTGACTCCGTCTTCGGCGACTTCGACACCACCGTTCATTGGTGGGGATTCCGGCTCGGAGACCCCCGTGTCCTTCGACGAGTCACGGCAGTGTTCGGGAGTAGCGGAACCATTGCCGTTTGGAGGAGTGTCTCCATCATGGTTCCCAAAGATGCCCGTAGTCGCATAAATCGCTCCACCAGCGACGATCAGCAATACCGCCGATATGCTCGCTATCAACCATTTACGTCTTGACTTACTTGCGGCCGAAGAGGACACAGCTTCGTCATGTGACTCGGTACCTGGCTGATCGGTCATACCACACAACTTTCGTTGAGAAACTGCTAGAAGGCACGGGACACGTCAGATCTTGGGGAAGTCTTCGTGGTCTTTTTCTATGGCTTTCGCTGCGGCTCCGTCCGCTTCAGCGTAAGCGATCGCCGCCGCGACGAGAGCCTTGCCTACAAGGTGGAGGTTGGTGGCGGAGTTCTTCAGGATGGTGTGCAGCTCCTCTTGCAATCTAGTCCATTCGGGATAGAGGACGCCCGTGCTGCTGCCAGCGCCGTCATCACCGCCTCCAAACGGGCGGGTGAACGCGTCCGACAGTCCTGTTGTGGAGGAATCGACATCACCTGCGGCACCGTCGTACTCGGCAGCGAACGCGGGCAGAGTGGTATCGCCCGCGTGCCAGAGATCGTAAATGGATGTCGCCATGTGCTCGCCCTTGTCGATCGCTCCCATGGCGTCCTCATCCTTGAAGTCCGAATACCCGGGGTCGTTTCCCTTGTCCTTGTCGTCGAGTTGTTTGCCGAAGTCACGCATGCCGGGTCCATGCCCGGATTCCTTGCCGGGGCTTCGAGGCTCGAAATACGCTTGCCGCATGGTCAGCTCTATGCCGAGGTCACCGGCATTCTCGCCGCTGGCGCCCGCGATATCGACGACCTCCTTGCTCGTGGCAAGCAGGTAGAGTTCGTAGAGCATCTCACCTGTGGCGTATTCGATATCCACCACCGCTTTTTGGATATCGTTGGCGCGACTGTTCACCTGATCCATGAGTTCTTCGACGTTCCCCGCGTCGAGCGCGATCTTCGGGTCCGTTCCCCCGGAAGTCTTCTCGTACTTGCTGATCACATATTCGGCTGCGCCCGCGGACGCGGCGACCAGTCCGGCAACCGCGGAAAACGCCTGAGTGCCGGGTGCGAACGCCGTTACCGCCGCGGCTATACCAGCGACATTCGCTATGACCTTCAGTTTTTCCGAGTAGGTGGCGTCCAAGGACGCCCCGCCAGCATCCAGTGCGTCGATGGCGGCCTGTGCCAGGTTTTCTCCATCTTCCTTTGCGCCTCTGAACGCTTCCTTGGCGATGTTCAGAGCTTCCCGAAGCGCGATGGCAAGCACCGCCTGCCCCACCAGAATGTCGGGGAGACGGTCCATGTAAGTCACCTTGAAGACGTTGGCCGCCCGCCCCTTCCACGGCTCCAGTGTCGAACCCATCTTGTCCGCGACGGACCACGTGCCATTCCCGCTGGTGAGTTCCTTCTTGATGCTCGCTATATCGCCGTCGGAAACCTTGTTGCTTCCCTTCTGGATGCTCTCACCAAGTTCTTTGAGAGCCTTGCTATCTCCTTGATTCAGGGCCTGACATACATAGTCCATGTATGTCAGAGGGAGAGCGAGGTCGTCGTACTTGAGCTCACCGCACATGACCAGGTTGTCGATTATCGGTTGATACGAGTCATGGACGTCTTTCCAAGCCTGCGAGTCTCTCGGGACGTATATGAACGTCTCACCCTGAAGACCGTTCTCATACGTTCCGTCAGGTCGTCTCTTTGCTCCGGTGATATCCATGCCTGACGAATCGTCGAGAATGAAGTAGAACGTCGTTTCGGTTTGCTTGCTTTCGATGGTGTTGTCCGTTGCGGCTCGCTGAAGGTCCTTGGCCAACTTCTTGAGCCCAGAGCTCGTGTCGCCTGAACCGTGGCCACCGTCAGTTGACTCCAAGTCATTCACTGGACGTCCTCTCAGCGATTGTTTACACCCTGTTGATGGGGCCATCAAACCATGCGGACGCAAACGGACGAATTGGATATTATCGAGCATTTCGGACCAGGCGGGGCGACAGATGGTTTGGCTACGATGAGCGCGGGTCATGAGGGGCGGCAGTTCGTGTCGCCGGAACACGTGAGAGGTGTGGATGGAGCTGCGGGCCAATGCCGTTGCGGCGAGGATCGCGGGCGTTCTCGCGCTGGTCACCGGGTGCGCGATCGGGTGGTTCGCGCTTCAGGACATCTTCTATCTTGATGCCGGGATGACCGGTGGGTTGACCAGCATGGTGTTGGTGAACGTGCTCGGTGGTGCCGTTGGCGCCGGTACGTTGTTGGTCGCGGCGGGGTTCACGTTCGCTCGCAGGATTGCTGGCGCGTGGACGTTGTTTGGGCTTTGCTTGTTCTATGCGGTGGCCAATACCGTGTTGGCGCCGGTGTTGTGGGGCGTTTCCATCGGTGAGCAGTTGGAGTGGATCTTCGGGTTCGACAAGGCCAACGGCATCGCTGTGGGAGTGGCGACTATCTTCGCCATTCTGACGGCGGGTGCTGCGGGGATTGCCGCCAGCATGAAGTCGGTGTCTTCTCAGGGGGAGACGGCGCGGCGGTAGCGTTCGCCGAGGGTGCGGACGTGTTCGACCAGTTCGGGTGGTTCGGTGACCTGGAAGTCCAGTTCCAGCATGCCGATGTAGACGGCGATGATCGAGAGGTTGTCGGCGCCGGTGACCAGGACCGAGGTGGTGGTGTCGATGGCTTCGACCACGCCGACGGCCGGGTTGATGCGCGCCAGCACGTCTTCGGCCGGGGCGGCGACGGTGATGCGTGCGTGCACCTTCCATCCGGCTAGGGCGACGTCGCGCAGGACGAAGGCGGTGTAGTCGCCGCCGGGGAACGGTACCGGGTCGAAGCGTTCTCCGGTCGGCATGCGCGGCGTGGCCCAGTCGACGCGGTAGGTGTGCCAGTCGCCGGTTTCGGGACCGCGCGCGACGAGGTACCAGTGCTGTTCCCAGCTGATGAGCCGGTAGGGCTCGACCAGTACCGGCCAGTCCGCGAAGGGGGCCGAGGCGTCGTTGCGGCGGGGGGTGTCGTCGGGACGGTCGGGGGCGGTGTAGTCGAAGCGCAGCAGGTGGCTGTCGCGGATCGCCGCCGCGATCTGTGACAGGACTGCCGCGTCCACGTCCGGGGGTGGGGCGGGGGTTCCGGTGTCGTCCGGGCCCACCGATACCGCCTCGGTGAGCGCGGATACTTGGCGCCGCAGTCGGTGGGGGAGCACTTGCTCGAGTTTGGATAGTGCGCGTTCGGCGCTTTCCTGGATGCCGGTGACGCCGCGACCGGCGCGCAGTCCGATGGCGACGGCGACGGCTTCCTCGTCGTCGAGCAGCAGGGGTGGGAGTTTGGCTCCGGCACCCAGTTGGTAGTAACCGCCCGCTCCGCGAACGGCGTCGACCGGGTAGCCCAGTTCGCGGAGTCGGTCGATGTCGTTGCGGATGGTCCGTCCGGTGACGTCGAGGCGTTCTGCCAGCTGCGAGCCCGACCAATGTGGGCGTGATTGGAGCAGTGCCAGCAGGGCCAACAGTCGCGATGAGGTCTCGATCACACCGACATCTTAATAGGAACCGAATGTTCCTATTAGCCGGTTAGCGTTTCGGTCATGACGAACAACAACGAGATCCGCAGCTTCCGCATCGACATCCCGCAGGCCGACCTGGACGACCTCAACGACCGGCTCGCCCGCACCCGACTGCCCCGTCCGGCTCCCACCGACGACTGGGAGTACGGCACCCCCAACAGCTACCTGTCCGCGACCGTCGCGCACTGGAAGGACGAGTTCGACTGGCGCGCACAGGAAGCCCGGATGAACGCCTTCCCGCACTATCTGACCGAGATCGACGGACAGAACATCCACTTCATCCACGTTCCGTCCGCCGAGGCCGACGCGACACCGCTGTTGCTGCTGCACACCTATCCCGGCTCGTTCGCCGACTTCCTCGACATGATCGGGCCCCTGACCGACCCGGTAACGCACGGCGGCGACGCGGCGGACGCGTTCTCGGTCGTGGTGCCGTCCATCCCCGGTATGGGGTTCAGCACTCCGCTGAATGGGCGCGGCTGGACGATGCGCAAGGTCGCCGAGTCCTTCGACGCGCTGATGCGGCGGCTCGGCTACGACTCATACGGCGCCCACGGCAGCGACGGCGGCGCGATGATCTCGCGGGAACTGGGGCTGCTCGAACCGGAGGGCTTCCTGGGACTGCATGTGCTGCAACTGTTCTCGTTCCCGTCCGGTGATCCGGCCGAGTTCGCGAAGCTGGGGCCCAAGGACCACGAGGCGCTGGGACACATGCAGTGGTTCCAGTCGGTAGGCGGCTACAACCAGATGAACGGGACCCGCCCGCAGACCATCGGCGCCGCCATCGCCGACTCGCCTGTGGGACAGCTGGCCTACAGCGAACTGTTCAACAACTTCGGCAACGGGACCAGCCTGGTCACCACCGAGCAGATCCTGACCCAGGTGTCGCTGTACTGGTTCACCAACACCCAGGCCACCGCGGGCCGGTACCACTTCGAGGAGGGCCGGGCCGGAACCGAACCGGCGGTGAACCACTCCCGCACCGGGGTGGCGGTCTTCGCCGACGACTTCACCACGATCCGCGCCTTCGCCGAGCGGGACAACTCCAACATCGTGCACTGGTCCGAGTTCCCCGACGGCGGACACTTCGCGGCTATGGAACGCCCGGACGTGCTCACCGGCGACCTGCGGCAGTTCTTCCGCTCCTGACTCGAACCACGACGAAGCCGCCGACCCTGGCAGGGTCGGCGGCTTCGTCGTCCGCTCACGGTCAGTTCTGGTCCAGCACTTCGCGCAGTCTCACCGCGAAGGCCTCCGGCTCACCGGCCATACCGGATTCCTCACCCGTGAAACCGGCGTGGTGACTGGGGAACATGGTCGGCTCGATGCCCAGCCGTTCCGCGACCGCCGTGGCCGCCCGCGCCGGGAGTTCGCCCTCGGACTCGACGCCGACGGCGAGGACGACGCGGGTGGACGCGGCGCGCAGGGCGTCGAAGTCGTGCTTGTAGTGGTTGCTGTTGACGATGTTGCCCATCAACGGATCGTCGCGGGAGCCGTCGTCCTCGGTCGGCAGTCCGAAGGCGGCCGGGTCGGGGCCGGGCTGGTCGGTGTAGTCGTCGGGAAGCTCTCCCTTGTGCATGACCAGCGCGATGAACTTCGCCATCGCGGGGCCGAAGCCGCTGGCCTCGTAGGTGCGGCGAATGTCCACACACGCGGCCAGCGCGTTCTCGCGGTCGGGGACCTCCTGGGAGGCCGGGGGCTCGTGGGCCACCACGGTGCGCACCTGGTCGGAGTGCTTGGCCACCAGTGCCAAGGCGTTGACCGCGCCGCCGCTGGAGGCAAAGACGTCCACCGGTCCGGTTCCCAGTTCGGTGATGATCCGGTGCAGGTCGTCGGCGTGCTCGTCCGGTGTGGACAGGCTGGTGCCGTCGGTGCGCTTGCTGCGTCCGGCGCCGCGCGGGTCGTAGGTCACCACCGTGCGGTCGGTGAAGTGCCCTGCCAGGGTGGCGAACGCGGCGGCCTCCATCGGCGAGGCGAACATCAGCAGCGTCGGCTTGTCGGACGGGGCAGCGGGCTCACGGACGTCATAGGTCACAACGGCGTTGGGGACTTCGAGTTCGTGGCTCTTCGGGTCGGTCATCGGACTTCCTCTCATATCAATGTCGTTCGTTGTGCCCGTTGAGACGGGACGGGCGTGGGGAACTCATCGCGACCAACCGGGTTCGAGACGTGTCGTATGTCACATGGGTAGCATCCCTGCGATGTCCAGGCCCTCGGTTCGCCCCAAGCCCAAGCCGCTGTCAGCCCGGGTCCTGTTCTGGACCGGGCTGGTGCTGGTCGCGCTGCCGCTGCCGGTCATGGCCGTCACCGAGAGCAGCGCGAACCTGCTGTCGGGGGACCTGGACGACGTGGCGCAGGCCGTCGGGTTCTGCGCGCCGTTCGTCGGTTACCCGATGGTGGTCGCCGGACGGTTCATGGCCCGGCTCGCCCGGGACGGGGACGCGGCGCTGCCGACCCGGTTCGAGCGGGCGCCGCGGTTGCGCTGGTCGGCCGGGTTCGGCCGGTCCTTCCTGAACGCCGCCATCGTCGCGATCGTGGGGATCGCGGTGATGATGCTGGCCTGGGCCGGACTGACATCGCTGTTCACCGGCGAGACGCTCAGCTTCGACACCCAGCCGCTGGGCGCCGTCGGCGAGGGTGTCATGGCGTTCGCGATCAGCGGGCTGCTCACCGCCACCGCCTGGATGATCCTGGGCCTGTTCTGGTACGGCGGCCTTGTCGTCGGGTATTCGCTGTGGCGCTTGGGTTCCCGGAACTCGAACCGCGGCGAGCGCTCGGCGGCCGGAATGGTGGTGGCGGCGGTGCTGGTCGTCATCGGCGTCACCGGCGTCGTGGTGGCGGGCAACGCCGGGCTGCCCGCCGACAACACCGTCCTGCGTGGACTCATGGCGACGGTCGGGGCGCTGCTGCTGGTGGTGCCGTTGGCCTACGCGATCAGCGTCGGCTGGCGGCAGGGCCAGCGGCCCTGGGGGTTCACCGGCAAGCCCGACGAACCCGGCAAGATCATCGCCGCGGTGTTCCGGCTGTTCGCCGCGCTGGCGCTGCTGACCTGGCTGGTGACGGCGCTGCTGCGCGCCTGGCAGCCGTGAGGACGCCGCGTCCACGACGCCCAGCGGTCACAGCGTGACCATGACCTCCGAGACCGGCTTGCGGGTGATCGCGGGGACCTGGGCGCCGGGTGCCGGATAGCCGACGGGGATCAGCACGAACGGCCGCTCGTTGTGGGGCCGCCCGCACAGCTCGCCCAGGAACTTCATCGGCGAGGGCGTGTGCGTCAGGGTCGCCAGTCCCGCCTGATGCAGTGCCGCCAGCAGGAATCCGACCGCGATGCCCACCGACTCCTTGACGTAGTACGGCCTCGGCTCGGTCGGGCCCTTGTGGACCTCGAAGACGGCGATGAGAACCGGCGCGGTGTCCAGGAACGGCTTGCTGTCGTCGGTTCCCAATGGCGCCAGGGCTTTCAGCCACTCGTCCGAGGCGCGTCGGTCGTAGAACTCGCGCTCCTCGGCCTCGGCGGCCAGCCGGATCCGCTTCTTGACCTTGCGGTCGGTGACGACGACGAACCGCCACGGCTGCACGTTCGCGCCGCTGGGCGCGGTGGCGGCGGCCTCGACGCAGGCGGAGATGACGTCCAGGTCCACCGGTTCGTCGCTGAAGTCGCGCACGGTGCGGCGTTTGGCCATCACCTCGGCGAAGTGGCGCGCGTTGGCCAGGGCCCGCTCGGCGTCGATGTCGAAGCGGGGCGCGGGAACGGTGCTGATCTCGGCCATGGTCGTGATCCTTTCGGGACAGCCCGATGGGGCGGCTCCGCTGTAGAGCCACCCCATCGGGAATCGGTGTGGTTTATCCGCTGGTCACCACCACGTTGTCCACGGCGGCCTCGACGAGGCTGCCGGTGGACGCGTCGGCGGCGGAGACCACCAGGCGGACGGACTGGCCGGCGTAGGCCGACAGGTCCACTGTGTAACCCGTCCAGGTTCCGGAGCGGTTGCTGGCCGCGCCCGACACCGTGTGAACCGTCGTCGTTCCGGACGAGGTCTGGACACTGATCCGCAGGTAGTCGGCGGAGGAGGAGTTGTTCAGATGTGCCAGGTAGCCCTGGAACTTCAGCGAGGCGGACTTGCCGCTCGGCAGCGCGAACTGCGGCGAGGTCACCGAGGTGATGCCACCGTCCACGTCGTAGTCACCGGGACCGGTGCCCGCGCGGGGATCGGTCACCAGACACGTCGTCTCACTGGCGCAGTCGTTGCGCTGCAACGTCGTTCCACTGTAGGTGGTCGCTGCCGGGTCGCCGCGCGACCAGACGCCCAGGGTGGCGGTGTCGCCGCCGCCCGCGTTGGTCGTCCAGCCCTTGTCGCCGGTGAAGTCGTCGGTGAAGACCTCGACCGGTCCGGTCACGTCACCGACCTGGATGGAGTACGTCGCCTCCTTGGACCCGGAGGTGGCGGTTCCCTTGACGGTCACCGTGTAGGTGCCGTCGGGGGTGTTCGCCGCCGCCGAGACCGTCAGCGTCGCGCTGTTGCCGGACGTCACAGTGGACGGCGACACCGACGCGGTCACGGTCGAGTTGTTGGCCGTGGCCGACAGTGCCACCTGCTGCGCCGAACCCGAGGTCGTGGCGGTGTTGACGGTGGCGGTGGTGCTGCCACCCTGGTCGATCTTCCCGGAGGTCGGCGAGACCGAGACGCTGAAGTCGTTGGTGCCCTTCGAGCAGGTCGGGTCGCTGGAGGCCGGGACGCTGACCGCGTTGAACGCGGCCTTGGCGGCGTTGTACTCGGCGCAGGTCGGGAACAGGGTGCTGGTGGCGGCGAAGTTCAGCGCCGCCCGGCGGGCCTGGGTGTAGGTCCAGCCGGAGGTCTTGCCGTTCAGGGCGCCCATGAAGACCTGTCCGGCCTTCTGGATCCCGATACCGGAAAGGGTGGTGCCGTTGCAGGTGGTGCTGCCCGGCTTACCGGGGCCACCGGCCGCGGTGCCCTCGGCCAGCAGGTAGAACCAGTGGTTGATCGGACCGGCCGCCGCGTGCACCTCGGTGTTGGGAATCGAAGTGCTCCAACAGTTCGGGTCGCCCTGCGAGCCCGGGTTGGCCATGTCGCGGATCAGGAAGTCGGCGCGCTCGCCGACCAGGTAGTCCGGCGCGTCGTAACCGGAGGTGGTGGGCTGGTTGTCCCACCACTCGGTCAGGGCGCCGAAGATGTCGCCGGTGCCCTCGTTGAGTCCGCCGGTCTCGTTGTTGCCGCTGGACCCACCCGGGGTGGTCTGGAAGATGCCGTGTCCCAGTTCGTGGGCGACGACGTCGAGCGGCACCAGCTGGCCACCGGGTGCGTACCCGAAGGTGGCGGAGCTGCCGTTCCAGAAGGCGTTCTGCTGCTGCAATCCGACGTACAGCGGGTAGTAGCCGCCGTTGCCGTTGATCCCGTTGCGGCCCAGCCAGGTGCTGAGCATGTCGCCCTGCTGTCCGGCCGCGTACATGGCGTCCACACAGGCGGTCACGAGATCGGAACCGGTTCCGTTGCCCCAGGTGTCGTCGGCGTCGGTGTAGGGCTGGCCGCCCTGCCGGGCACAGGAGAGACCGTTGCGGGCGGGGTCACGCATCACATAGGAGCCACCCGAGGAGGTGGTCCCGAAGGTCACGGTTCCGGGAGTCCCGTTGTAGTGGGTGTTTCCGGTACCGGCGCGGGTCACCTCGGACTTCTCCAGCACCTTGCCGGAGACGGCGTCGGTGTACACATAGGTCTCAGTGGGCATGCCTTCGGACGTCTTGGCGTCCACGACGGTTTCCCAGGCCAGGGCCGGGTCGCCCCAGGCCAGCACCACCAGGCGCGGGTCACCCTGGGCGTCGCCCTTGGTGGCCTTCTCGGCCTTCTTGGTCGCGGCGGACTTGGAGACCTTGGGGTCGATGCCGACACTGATGCGTTTGGACTGCGCGGCTTGCGAGTACTTGACCTCGCCGCTGTTGTCGGTGACGACGACGAAGTCGCCGCCCACCACGGGAAGGCCGCGGTATTCGCGTTCGTAGCTGACGTATGTCAATCCGTGCGAGCGTTGGGCGTCGACTCGCTGGAACTTCTCCTTGTCGGCGTCGGCGTGTATCTCTTTGGCATGGGGCTCGATATAGGCGTCGGCGGATTTGGCCGCCGTGTCAAGGCTGACTTCGGGTTTGACAGAGTCGGCGGTGTGGTTCCCGGCGACAGAACTGGTCAAGATCCCGGCGGCCAGAGCCAAGACAGCGCCAAGGGCAATATGGCGTTTCAAGGGATTGTCTCCTCTCGGGATGAACGGTGGGCTGTCCGTTCACTCATCCCAAGGTGGAGACTGGCAGAGTTGATTGATGACAGTCAATGACTACTTAATAGCTGTATGAAGATGTTTAACTGTCCATTGGTGTTTACCTGTGTGTACCTGGCGAATCAGCGAATTAATGCACACCGCGTAGTGGGGCGCACACAAGTGACAATGGATTCCGAGTTCACTTGAACTAAGTACAATTGTCGGGTTATGCTGGGCTCATGCCGCGAAACACGCTGACCAGCGACCAGATCGTCCGCGCCGCCATCGAACTGCTGGACGCCGAGGGCCTGGACGGCCTCAACATGCGCGCCCTGGGCGCCAGGCTCGACTCGGCCGCCACCGCCGTCTACTGGCACGTCAAGAGCAAGGACAACCTGGTCCGGCTGGCCGGTGACCGGGTCTGGGGCGAGATCAAACTCCCCGATGTGGACGAGAACAACTGGCGCCCGGCCGCTCTCGCGCTGGCCAACAGCCTGCACGCGATGCTGACCGACCACGCCTGGCTCGGCCCGGCCTTCGGCAGCTACCTGTTCTACGGTCCCGGCAAGGCCCGCTTCGACGACCGCAGCCTGGCGGTGTTCGAAGCCGCCGGGTTCACGCCGGACGAAGCCGACCAGGCGGCTGGCACGGTGATGCTGTTCGTACTGGCCAGCTCGCTGAGCACCTCGATGGAGCTCTCCCTGACCCGCCGCATCAGCCGCGCGGGCGGCGACCCGACCGAGCAGATGCGCGAAACCATCGCCAAGCAGAGCGAGATCGCGATGGACTACCCGTACCTGCGCGCCCGACTGGATTCCACCGCCGCCACCGACTACACCGCCGCACCCGACAACAGCTTCAACTTCGGCCTAGAATCCATACTCGACGGATTCGAGGCCCGGTTGAAGGCCAAGGGCCGTGGCTGAACCTCAATCCCTGTGCATCCGGGCAAGGTCCGCCGACGCCCGGCTGTCTATCGAGGACTTGACACCGTCGATCACGGTCCCCAGCACCATCATGAGGATCACCGGGCCGGTGGTGGCGATGAGCTGCCCCAAGGCGTCGGCCAGCAGGGCCAGGTAACCGGCGACTCCGGAAGCCACGGTCAGGGCGATCCAGCGCAGTACCAGTCCGATGCTGGGAGCGGGTGGCGGTTCGGGCCGTGGCGGGCGGGTGCCCTCGACCCGGGCCTTGAGGTCGTCGATGACACGGTCGCGGACCTTCAGGTACAGCTGCATCGCGCGGATCAGTCCGGATCGGACGTTCAGGTCCATCGCGATGAAGCTGAGGATCAGCAACGACCATGCCACCACCAGCTCCTGGCGGGTCAGCTTGATGTGGGCCCAGAACCCGATCGTGCAGATCGCCATGGGCCCGAACCAGCGGAAGGTCCGGAACCAGAATGGGTAGCGGACCTTCGAGACGGCCTCCCGGAGTGTGAACATCCACTGCCGGTTGTATTCCAGTACCGGTGCCGCCACCGCGCCCGTCAGCCAGATCGCGTCGAGGCCGAGATCGAGGATCCGAAGATCGCCCATGGCCTCGGCGACTCCGGCACCGGAAGGATCGCGCAGCAGGGATACCAGCGGCACCGCGATCAGTCCCTTGGTGAGGAACACAAAGAACAGTGCGACATAGACGGACGCCATCGACGGCATGGGATCACCGAGGAAAATGTCGAAGAGACGCATCGACCGCAAACCGATGTATCCGGCCGCGAGAACCCCGATGCTCACGGCGACAGCGGCGCCCACGTATAGCCATGCCAATGCTCTTCACCCCTGGAGCGAGTCCGTGCCGATCGCGAATCCCACGCGCCGTTGGGGTTCAGGCTATCGGATCCGTCAAGAGGGGCTAGGCCACGGCGACGATCTCGCCGTGTAGGACGGTGAACCAGGCGTCGGCTTCGGCGCCCCAGCGTTGCCAGCCTTGGGACAGACGTTGGAGATCGGCGGGGCTGGCGTGGCCATTGTCGACGGACGTGGTGGCGATGCCGGAGCTCGTGATCCGTTCGGCCCACATGCCGCTCCACCACTCGCGATCGGTGGGGGTGGCGTAGCACCAGACATCGGCGGAGGGGGTGACCGTTTCGAATCCGGCCTCGTGGGCCCAGGCCAGGAGGCGGCGGCCCGCGTCGGGTTCGCCGTGGTTGTCGCGGGCGACGCGGCGGTACAGGTCCAGCCATTCGTCGAGTTCGGGGATGGCGGGGTACCACGTCATGGCTTCGTAGTCGGCGTCTCGGGCGGCGACGATTCCGCCGGGGCGGCATACGCGGCGCATTTCGCGTAGTGCGGCGATCGGGTCGGCGACGTGTTGGAGGACCTGGTGCGCGTGGACGACGTCGAAGGTGTCGTCGTCGAAGGGGAGACTGTGGACGTCGGCGACTTGGTAGTCCACGTTGGTCAGTTGGCGGTCGTCGCCGAACGCGCGGGCTTCGGCCAGTACTGATGCGGAGGTGTCGACGGCGGTGACGGCGGCGACCCGTGCGGCGAGGTCGGCGGTGATGGTGCCCGGGCCGCAGCCCACGTCCAGCAGTCGCTGGGTCGGTGCGAGGTGGTCCAGCAGGTAGGCCGCCGAGTTCTCGGCGGTTCGCCAGCGGTGGGAGCGCAGCACCGAGGTGTGGTGTCCGTGGGTGTAGACGGCCGTCACGGGGTTTCCTTTCGCCGTTGGGGTTTCGTGCCCAACGTAGACGGTGCTTTCAGTATTTGGGAGGATTATCTCGGATCGTGGACAAGTCCGGCCGTGAGTGCGTCGATCGTCATATTGAGGACCTTGGGGTAGTCCTCGCCGAACTCGTGGGCGTGCAGGGGGAGGAGCAGCACCGCTCGCAGGGCGCCGACGACGATCGTCGGATCACCTTTCGGCAGCTCGCCGCGGGTTTGGCGGTCGGTGACGAAGGCCATCAGGTCGGAAAGGCCGCTGTCTCCGGCCTGTTCGAAGGCGTCGGGGCCGAGTTTGCGCTGGACCATGGCCATCTCCTCGGGGTGGGTGACCAGGCGGCGATACAGGGGGTCGGTGTCCAGGACGGTGACCGCGCCGCGCAGGTAGCGCCGCAGCGCGTCGAGGGTGTCGGTGCCCGCGTTCAGTCCTTCCTCGACGGTGAGGCGGCGGGTGTTGCCGAACTGGTCCAACAGCAGCTCCAGGTACAGCGCCTCCTTGGAGTCGAAGAAGGAGTAGAACGTCGACTTGACGATCCCGGCCGAGACCACCAGGTCGGCCAGTGCGGTCTTGCGCAGTCCGACGGTGGTGAACAGCCGTCGACCTGCGGCTTTGAGTTCGGCGGTGATGTGGTCACGTTCGCCATCGCTGAACGCCACTGGCATGGGTGGGATTCCTCTCGATTCTGAAAACAAAAATATGATATGGTTTTTTGAACTTCAACTCAAAGGATAACCCACATGCGTGCAGTGATCATCGGAGCCGGAATCGCGGGCCTGTCGGCGGCACTGCGGCTGCGAAAGCTCGGCTGGCAGACCCTGCTGGTCGAAAAGGCGCCCAGCCGTCGCGGCGGCGGATACGGCGTCACCTTCGGCGGCATAGGCTACGACGGCGCCGAGAACCTGGGAATCCTGTCCGCGTTGCGGGACAAGGAATTCGTCACCAGTGAACTGGTCTACCGCAAGGTCGACGGACGGCGCCGCTTCGCCATGAACGGCGCCACCATCGCCGCGACGATGGGCGAGAAGTCCTTCGGCATCCTGCGCGGCGACATCGAATCCGTGCTGTACGAAGCGGTCCGCGACCACGCCGAATTCCGGTTCGGCACCACCGTCACCGCGATCGACCAGGACGACGACACCGTCTACGCCACCCTGTCGGACGGCAGCATCGAGGCCGCCGACCTGCTCATCGGCGCCGACGGCCTGCACTCGGCCACCCGCGCGCTGGTCTTCGGCCCGGAGGACGGCTACCGGCTCGACCTCGACCACAAGGTCGCGGTGTTCATGCTGAAGAACCGCCCGGCCGAGTTGCGCGAAGGCGAGACCGGCTCCATCAGCGAGGGCGGACGCACCTTCGCGATGATGAGCGTCGGCGACGGACGCACCTCCGCGTTCTTCGGCTATCGCACCGATGTGGACGGAGCTGACACCGACGAGGGGCCCGAGACCGTGCTGCCGAGGCTGTACGGCGACATGGCCTGGCTGGTTCCACAGGCGCTGGCGGAACTGAAGACCGCCGACTCGGTCTACTTCGACTCCATCAGCCAGATGGTCGTCGACAGGTGGAGCCACGGCCGGGTGGTGTTGCTCGGCGACGCGGCCTGGTGCGTCACGCTGTTCGCCGGATACGGCTCCTCGCTGGCCGTCGGCGGCGCCGACCTGCTGGGCTCGGCCATCGAGCGGCACCCCGGCGACATCCCCGCCGCGCTGGCGGAGTGGGAGACCCAACTGCGGCCCGAGACCGAGCGCAAGCAGAAGATGGGCCGCCGGGTCAAGGGCGTCTACGCGCCCCGCAACAAGTTCGTCCTGGAACTGACCCAGCTGCCGCTGCGGTTGGCCTCCTCCGCGCCGGTGCGGCGCTACATGCAACGCAAGTTGCAGGTTCAGGGCTTAAGGAACCCCTGGGTGTACTCGTCGATCTCCGCCCGCAACGCGGACTTCGACGCGTCATCCATGAAGGACACGTCGACGGCGTTCTTCGCCAGCGAAGCGACGCCGTCGACGTCCAGGTCCAGCAGCCGGACCGCCACCGCGTACTCGTTGTTGAGGTCGGTGCCGAACATCGGCGGGTCGTCGCTGTTGATCGTCACCGTCACGCCGGCGGCCACCATCTCGCGGATCGGGTGCTCGTCGAGCGACTCCACCGCGCGGGTGGCCAGATTGGACGTCGGGCACACCTCCAGCGGGATGTCGTTGTCCGCCAGGTGCCGCAGCAGTTTCTCGTCCTGAGTGGCTGAGGTGCCGTGGCCGATGCGCTCGGCCCGCAGCTCGGTGAGCGCGTCCCAGATGGTCTGCGGCCCGGTGGTCTCACCCGCGTGCGGGACACTGTGGAGTCCGGCGGCGATGGCGCGGTCGAAGTACGGCTTGAACTGCGGTCGCTCCACGCCGATCTCGGGACCGCCCAGACCGAAGCCCACCAGTCCCTCGGGGCGCAGGTCGCAGGCCAGCCGGGCGGTCTCCTCGGCGGCGGGGATACCCAGTTCGCCGGGGATGTCGAAGATCCAGCGCAGCTGGACGCCCAGCTCGCGTTCGGCCGAAACACGAGCGTCCTCAATGGCCTCCATGAACGCCACCTCGGGGATGCCGCGTTTGGTGGAGCTGAACGGCGTGATGGTCAGTTCCGCGTAGCGGACGTTCTGCCGTCCCAGTTCCCGCGCCACCTCGAAGGTCAGCAGCCGGACGTCCTCGGCGTCGCGGATCAGGTCCACGACGGTCAGGTACAGCTCGATGAAGTGCGCGAAGTCGCGGAAGGTGAAGTACTTCGCCAGCGCTTCGGGGTCGGTGGGCACATTAGAGCTGGGGTGCCGGGCGGCCAGCTCGGCGACGATACGCGGCGAGGCCGAACCGACGTGGTGTACGTGCAGTTCGGCCTTCGGCAGTCCGGCGATGAAGTTCCGCAGGTCAGTCAACTCTCACTCCTCGAATGGTTCGCAACAGCGTACGGCGGTGAGAGTCGGTGTGGCCGCGGCCGGTGGGCCGGGTGGCCCAGGCGACAGCGCTACGCCAGCTGCACGATCTGGATCAGGTTGCCGCAGGTGTCGTCGAGCACCGCGGTGGTGACGGTGCCCATGTCCATCGGGTCCTGTGTGAACGTCACGCCGAGATCCTTGAGCCGTTTGACTTCCGCGTGGATGTCGGCCACGGCGAACGAGGTCAGCGGGATGCCGTCGGCGACCAGCGCCGCCTTGAACGTCTTCGACGCGGGGTGCCCGTCGGGTTCCAGCAGCAGCTCGGTGCCGTCGGTGTCGTCGGGCGACACGACGGTCAGCCAGGAGGCACCGCCGCCCACCGGAACGTCGGTCTTCTTCACGAAGCCCAGTTTCTCGGTGTAGAACGCCAGCGCCTTCTGCTGGTCGTCGACATAGACGCTCGTGATGTAGATCCTCATGATCGCTCCCTCGTCTCGTCGCGGAGCACACGACGGACGAGCTCGATGACGCCGTCGCGAACCCGCCGTGTCCCCAGTTCCCGTGCCGTGACGGCGACCAGTTCGGCGGCCATCGGGGCCAGTATCACGTGCGCGCCGACCTCCGGATCGGGAAACTCCCGCATTTCCGTCAGCAGGATCGCCACGTGCCGGTGCCAGAACCGGTACGCGCCGATGCGGTACCGCGCTCCCGGCGACGCCGTCTCGGACATCCGCACCAGCTCGACGTGCGGCAGCAGGTAGTCCAGGTACGCGACGGTGAACGCTTCGAGTCGTTCGCCGGGTGGCGCTCCCGGTCCCAGCGGCGGCTCGCCACTGAGGATGCGCTGTTGCAGTTCCCGTTCCCGGGTGTCCAGCAGCGCGTTGGCCAGGCCGCTCTTGTCGCCGAAGCGGCGGAACAGCGTTCCCTTGCCGACGCCCGCGGCGGCGGCGATGGCGTCCATGGACACCGCGTCGACGCCGTGTTCGGCGAACAGCCGGGCGGCGGCCTCGACGATGGCGGCGCGATTGCGGGCGGCGTCGGCGCGTTCGGACGGCTGTGGCGTACGCAACTGCGACAGCTCCACATAAGCGGACTGCGGTCCGGTACTCTTCTCAGGCACAACCGGACTGTAGTCCATATCTTTGAGGAGCTTGCCATGACCGCGCTGATCACCCGCGACGAACTGGCCAAGGACATCGCGAACCTGACCGTCGTCGACGCGCTGGGCGCCGAGTACCACGCGAAGCGGCACCTGCCGGGCGCCGTCCCGCTGGCCCCCGGCGAGGTCGAGGCGCGGGCCGCCGAAGTGCTGCCCGACCGCGACGCCGCCATCGTCACCTACTGCTCCAACGTGGCCTGCCCCAACAGCGGACAGGTCGCCGACAAGCTGACGAAACTCGGCTACACCAACGTCCGCAAGTACCGCGAGGGCATTGAGGACTGGGCCGACGCCGGGCTGCCGCTGGAATAGCAACCCACCGGCGGGCGGGCCATCAGCCGGTCACGCCCGCCGGTACCAGCGGCTTCGCCAGGCACATGCTCAGCGGCGAGTCGGCGTACTCGCCGAACCGCTCGATCTCGGCGTAACCGGCGCCGTAGTACAGCCCCAACGCGGGAACCTGCCGCGTCCCGGTCTCCAGCACCAGCCGTTCGACCCCGAGAGCGACGGCCCGTTCCTCCAGCGCCCGCAGCAGCGTCGAACCGACGCCGCGGCCGCGCGCGACCGGCCGCACGTACATGCGCTTGAGCTCGGCGGTGTCGGGAGTCAGCACCCGGATCGCCCCGCAGCCCAGCGCCCGGCCGGACTCGGTGTCCTCGGCGACGAGGAACGCGCCCTTACCGGGGGCGACCTCGTCGGGGTCGAGCCGGAAGTGGTTGGCGCCCTCCTCCGGGTACTGCCGGGCCAGTTCCACATTGAGCTCACCGATCAACTCGCGCGCCGTCGGTGTGTCGAGCTTGACGTCGATGATGCGGATCGAAACGGTTGTCGTCATACCGCGGAACCTATCCGGCTCGTGTTTCGGGTATATGTCGCAGCTGAGTCATATGGTCGCCACATGGTTAAAGAATTCGACGTCACACTCGCCGACGGCCGCACCCTGCACGGCTACGACACCGGCGGCGAGGACCGGATGCCGGTCGTGTGGCATCACGGCACCCCCAACGTCGGCGCGCCCCCGGCGCCGCTGTTCGTCGAATCCGAGCGGCTGGGCATCCGCTGGGTCTCCTACGACCGCCCCGGCTACGGTACTTCGACGCCCCGGCCGGGACGCGACTTCGCCTCGGCCGCCGGTGACGTCGCCGCGATCGCCGACGCGCTGGGCATCGACCGGTTCGCGGTCATGGGCCACTCCAGCGGCGGCCCGCACGCGCTGGCCTGCGCCGCGTTGCTGCCCGAGCGGGTCACCGGCGTGGTCGCCGCCTCGGCGCTGGCGCCGTTCGACGCCGAGGGACTGGACTGGTTCGCCGGGATGGCCGACGGCGCGGCGGCCTCGCTGCGGGCGTCGGCGGCCGGACGTGCCGCCAAGGAGAAGTACGAGGAGACCGCCGAGTTCGACGAGGCGATGTTCATCCCCGCCGACTATGAAGCGCTGAATGGACAGTGGTCCTGGTTCAACGAGGTGGTGCGCGCGGCGGCGGCCAACGGTCCGTCCCCTCTGATCGACGATGATCTCGCCAACGTCGGCGACTGGGGCTTCGACCCGCGCGACGTCACCGTGTCCACACTGGTCATGCATGGTGCGAAGGACCGGCTGATTCCGAGCAGCCACGGCGTTTGGCTGGTCGAACACCTGCCCAACGCGCGGCTGCGGCTGCTGCCCGGGGACGGGCACATCTCGGTCATGAACTCAGCGACCGAGGGGCTGGAGTTCCTCGCCGCCCTCGGTCGCTGAGACAGTGGTCATCGCTTGAGCAGAGTCGCCAGGTGGGCGCGGCGTCCCCAGGCGATCCAGCCGGAGATCGCGCCCAGGATCACGGTGGTGACGGCCGCCTGCGGGGTGTCGATCCAGAACAGGTTGGTGAAGGTGGCACCGATCATCAGCAGCATCAGTCCGATACCGGCGGCCGAGGCCAACCGGGGGATCACCAGTCCGATGGCACCGGCCAGCTCGACGACACCGACGAAGTAACGGAACCAGTCGCCGAGGCCCATGTCGTTGAAGATCGACACGGCCGTGGCCTCACCGACCAGCTTCGGTACGGCGGCGGCGCCGAGCATGAACACGGCCAACAGGCTCTGCACGACCCAGAGGGTGATGTTCAGGGCCTTACCGGGGCGGGCAACGGGGACGGGGGAGGAGTTGGTGGTCATGACAGGGCCTTTCCGGGCATCAGTGTTTCGTTGTCGCCGGTTATGACGACGCGTCCGCGCCGAACTCATCGGTGGCGTCGGAAAAACTTCGCCGTGATCTGGTTCACGCGCTGGAATCGGTCGAGTTGTGGCACGGTTTGGGCAACCACAGTGAATGGAGGGACCGACGATGACGAACAGCGGCGAGCCGAACGAGGGCCTGGTGACGGTCACCGGAACCGGACCGGGAAGCTTCGTGCAGCGCATCCGCGCCGGTGCCCACGAACTGACCGCCGACGAGCCGCAGCCCACCGGCACCGACACCGGTGCCTCCCCGTACGACCTGCTGCTGGCGGCGTTGGGCTCGTGCACCTCCATGACGCTGCAGATGTACGCCGACCGCAAGAAGTGGCCGTTGGAGAAGGTGTCGGTGTCGCTGCGGCACGACCGCATCCACGCCACCGACTGCGCCAACTGCGAGACCGAGGCCGGAATGGTCAGTCAGATAACCCGGGTGATCCGGCTGGAGGGCCCACTGGACGAGGAGCAGCGCACCCGGCTGCTCCAGATCGCCGACCGCTGCCCGGTGCACCGCACCCTGTCGGGCGAGATCGACATCCAGACCGAGATGGACGCGGCGAAGCCCCACTGAAACCGCCTTGAAACCGTCCGGGGTGAGACTCGTTGTGAGACAAGCGATACCGCTTCACTCACAAGGAGGACGAAGCGATGAACCACCCAAGCGACGAGAAGACCTACGAGTGGGTCTGCGACCGGCCCACCGTCCCACCGGTCATCGGCGGCCGTAAGAGCGACACCGAGACCGAGCACGATCCCGGTCCGGTGGCGCTGCGCCGGGGCATGCGCGCCCGCGCGGCCCGGATCCGCTTCGACCACTGGGCGAACCGGTGAGGCGCCCATGAATGAGGTGACCGGCGGCGATCTGGCCTACCTGCGCAAGATCGCCGATGAACACGTTCCCGCGATCGCGACCCGGCTCGGCGACGCGCGGCTCAAGCTCGTCGAACTGCTGGCCCTGGGAGACGAGACCTTTCAGCACGAGGACGAGGTCGGGCACGACAACGAACCCGCCGTCCCCTGGGAATACCTGCGCGACACCATAAGCCGCATCCTCCTGGTCAACGAGAACCGGCTGTGGAGCGTCCGCGACGCCGTCAACCAGGCGATCGGGGACTTCCTCGACACCGACCGCGCCAACGCCAGCGGTGTCGCCACCGCCGCCGACCTGATCCCGGCCTTCGAACAGCAGGACGCGGGTATCGGCGCCCCCGACCCGGTCACGATCCCCGATCCGAGGCTCACCGATCTGAGCCTGGGCGACGACTTCGACGACGTCGTGTACCGGCCCGAGTGACCAAGCACCCGTGAACGAGAAAGGAGACAGGCATGTCCGCGCCCTATGACGCCTCGGAACTGGCCGCCAAGGCCGACGAGATCCACGACCTGGCGATGGAGCACACGTTCTTCCCGTCCGATGCGGGCGGGGACGGACAGGAACAGGCGTTCCGCATCCAATGCGCACTGTCGCACGCCCGCGGCGCCGACGAGTGCCTGGGGGGCTCCGGCGGCGGCGCGGGAGCCGACGCCCGCGCCGAAGTTAGCGAGTACTACCGCGGCCTCACCGACCGGATCCTGAAACGCACCAAGCCCTCGCCCAGTCGCATCATCAACCGGGTCAACGACATCGAGGCGATACTGACCACATTGGGCTTCCCCAGCTACACGTCCATCGACGCGGACCACTCCGAGTCGTTCTCCCTCAGCGACCCGGCGGCCTCGGAACCCTTCACCAACATCGACTCCGCGTTGGACGAATGGTCCGGCGACTTCAAGGACCGGCTGGCCGTGTACGCCGCCGACCTCAAGATCGTCACCGGCAACCTCGGCAAGATCCTGGGAGTCCTCGCGTCGGCCACCTACGCCATCCGCGACATCAACCATGCCAAGCGAAAGACGCTCACCAGCATCATCGACAACACCATCGACGCGCTCGACGAAACCGGCTACTCGGGCCAGGGGATCACCGACGACGGCATCGACTTCGGCCACGCGCTGTGGGCGGCCGGAGCGGGAGTGACGCTGCTGGGTCTGGGGACTCCGGCCGGAGCGGCGGTCGCGTTGACACTGACGGGAACCGCCATCAGCGCGGCCGACCACTTCTACGAGCCCCAGGACGGCGGCAACAACCTTGCCTCCAACACGGCGATGCCCGCCCACGTGCTGGCGAAGATGGCCTCGGCGATCGGTGACATGCACCGACAGTACAAAGAGGACTCGCGTCGGATCGCGGATCACCTGAAGGAACAGAACGACCTCGTACGTGAGGAGTCGGAACGGTCCCCAGAGGCCCGGGTCATGGCGAACTGCTTCGTCGTCGCTCAACCGTTGACCGACCTGACGGCCGACGGCGAGATCTACTCCGACCTGCGACCCGGCTAGCCGATCGCCATGTCCCGGCGCGAGTGGTACCGAACCCTGGAGTCGCTGGTCGCCGAAGCGGTGTCCCCGGACGGCGTCATCACCGCGACCGTGGTGAAAGGACAGACGCTGCGGTTGCGGCTGCTGCCGCGCACCTACACCGACTACACCGCCTGCGAACTGGAATCGCAACTGAGCACGGTGGTGACGACGGCCTTCGGCGCCTACCGCGAGGCCCGGCGGGACTTCCGGGAACGTCACGGCCTGGGCGGCCACCCCGGACGCGACGGCCCTCGCACCCGGTTGGCGGCCGAGGCCCGCGAACTGACGGCGCAGGCGTCGTCCGGCCAGGACTGGGTCCGGGTGTGGACGCGCGGGCTGACCGATTGGCGATTCGCGTTGGCGGACAACATCATCCGTTCGCTGTCGGTAGGACGGTTCGTCGACGAAACCCTCTCCGCCGTCCATGCCGCCACCGCCGAGTACCAGCGGAAGCTGTTCATCCTGCGCCGACAGCGCCCGGAATGACGGGGTCAGGCGTCCATGTCGATGACGAGCTTGCCTCGGGCGTTACCGGCTTTGAGGTGCCGGATGGCCTCGGCGGCTTCGGAAAGCGGATAGGTCCGGTCGATGACCGGCATGATGTCCTTGGCCTCGATCAGTTCGGCCAGCCGACGCAGGTCCTTCGGGTCCTCTTTGGATATGAACCAGTTCAGTCGCTGCTTCACCCACGGCGACAGCAAAGCGGCCCCGAGGTTGCGTTCCATACCGCCCAGCACCCGGCCGCCGTCCTCGCCGCCGGCGAGCACCAGCCGGCCCCGCTCGGTCAGCACCTGACGCAGTCGCGGCAGCGGCCGGTTCCCTGCCAGGTCGATGATCACGTCGTAGCGTTCGGGCCGGTCGGCGAAGTCCTCCTTCACGTAGTCGATGACAGCGTCGGCGCCGATCGAGGTCACCAGGCCGACCTTCGAGGTGCTGCACACGCCGGTGACCGTGGCCCCGAACGCCTTGGCCAACTGCACGGCGTAGGTGCCCACACCCCCGGCCGCGCCGATGATCAGACACCGTTCGCCCTCGGCGATCTTGGCGGCGTCGCGAAGCGCCAGCAGCGCCGTGCAACCCGACACCGGCACCGCGGCGGCCTGAACGAACGACACGCCGGATGGTATGGGCGCCAAGCGATTCGGCTTGACGGCGACGAACTCGGCGAACGACCCACCGCAGGTGCCGAACACCTTGTCGCCGGTCGTGAACTCGGAAACGTTGCCGCCCACCGACACCACCTCACCGGCGACGTCGCGGCCCCGCACGGCCGCCCGGGGCTTGCGCAGGCCCAGGAACAGCCGCGCGAACAGCGGCAACCCCGTCATGAAGTGCCACACCCCGGGATCGACCCCGGCGGCCCGCACCCGAATCAGCACCTCATCGTCGCCGGGAACCGGCTTGTCGATGTCCCGCAACTGAAGTACGTCGACCGTCCCGTAGCGGTCCTGCATGATCGCCTTCATAACGCGATTCCTCATCATCTGCCGGGCCGCGTCAGGGACGGCGCCGGGTCCGACAAACCGTATTCGGGGCCCATAACCAGGTGGTAGGGCACAAAGTAGGCGCCGAGTTCCCCGATCGTCGGCGCCGCAAGAACAATGCGTATTCGAGCATTGACAGTTTTCTCAAACCCGAGCTACTATCGCGGTTACACCATGGTGCAACCTCGCCGCCGTCTTCCCGGGCCGCGGTGAGCACCCGGCTCGGCGTTCGTTCCCCGTGCAGAACCCCGAGCCACACGCGCGGAGTGTTTACAGTGACGCGATCCGCGCGCCCCCGCCCTGGCCGTTCCCCCGTGCCGCCAGGGCGGGCCTTATTTTCTCCGGGAGCCTTCGCGACGCGTTATCAGGGCTTGGATGCCGTCGAGGATGCGTTCGAGGCCGAAGTCGACCATGAAGTCGTCGCCGTCGTCGGTGGGGGTGTCGCTGGGGAGGGTGAAGATGTCACCCGTGGCGAGCATTTCGGTGAGGGCGGGGAGGTCGCGGTGGGCCGTGAGGGTGCGGAGTTGGGATTCGTATTCGAGGTCGGGGCGGGCGTTGGGGTCGAGGGCGGCTTCTTTGTCGATGATGGCGCGCAGGGTTACTTCGGTGCGGGCGTAGCCGCCGAGGAGGGACATTGTGGAGAGTTTTTCGAGGGGTTGGAGGGGGAGGGTGCGGAGGGTGGTGAGGCCCGCGTTGAGCCATTCGAGGCTGCGGGGGAGGAGGGGTGGGCCGGTGACGGGGATTTCGGCGGCCCAGGGGTGGCGGCGGTAGGCGGTGACCAGTTCGCGGGTCCAGCGGGTGAGGCAGGTGCGCCAGTCGGGGGCGGTGGCGATGTTGGCCGGGGGTGGGCCGATCGCTGAGTCTTGGGCGTGGAGGAGCAGTTCCTCTTTGGAGTCCAGATGGCGGTAGAGGGACATGGTGGCGAAGCCGAGTTCCTTGGCGACCTTGGCCATCGAGATGCCGGGCAGGCCGTCGCGGTCGGCCAGGTGGATGGCGGCGGTGACGATGCGGTCCAGGGACAGCTCGACGCGGGGGGTGCGTTTGGTGGTGCCGCGTTGGGCCGCGCGGATCGCCGCGGGTGTTGGTTCCACTGTGTGTGCCTCCGCCGTCAGGTTGCGAACAGTCTACGGTTGCCGATTTCTAGTGTATGGCGTACGCTGAGCGTATGGCATACACATTGATGGAGAGCGATGCCGCGGTTGAGCTGCGGCGATTGCGTAAGAGTTATGGCGCGAACCTGGTGATCGACGAGGTGGACCTGACGGTGCCGGCGGGATCGGTGTTCGCGCTGCTGGGCCCCAACGGGGCGGGGAAGACCACGATCGTCAACGTGTTGAGCACGTTGATCCCGTTCGACGGCGGCAGCGCGACGGTGATGGGGCACGACGTGCGCTCCGAACCGGCCCGGGTGCGGCGCGAGATCGCCGTGACCGGGCAGTTCGCCGCCGTGGACGAGCTGCTGACCGGTCGCGAGAACCTGACGATGTTCGCCCGGCTGAACCGGGTGCCCCGGGCGCGGCTGCGGTCGCGAGTGGACGCGATGCTGGACGGCTTCGACCTCGCCCAGGCCGCCGATCGTCGGGTGCGCGGCTATTCCGGGGGCATGAAGCGGCGGCTGGACCTGGCGATCAGCATGCTGATCCGGCCGCGGGTGCTGTTCCTGGACGAACCCACCACGGGGCTGGACCCGCGCAGCCGGGCAGCGGTGTGGGAGTTCGTCCGCGAGCTGGCCCGCGACGGGGTCACCATCCTGTTGACGACCCAGTACCTGGACGAGGCGGACCAGCTCGCCGACGGGCTGGCGCTGCTGGACGGCGGGCGCATCGTCGCCGAAGGCAGCCCCGCCGATCTGAAACGGCGGGTGGGCACCGAGATCGTCCACATCGAATACTCCGACGGGCGGTCGCTGAACCTGCCCACCGACGGGAGTTTCGCGGGGATCCGGGAGGCGATGCTCGGCGTCGACGGCGCCGATTTGGTTGCCGCCGTAGAGATCCGCACTCCGAGCCTCGACGACGTCTTCTTCACCCTCACCGGCCAGGCCGCGGCCCGGCAGTCCGAAGGAGCCAGTGCATGAGCACCACGACCCTGCCCGGAACCGGATACCGACCGTTCGCCGACGCGGCGGTGATGACCGGCCGCAGCCTGCGCCACGCCGTGCGCAATGTCGACAGTCTCCTCATCGGGGCGTTCCTGCCGGTGATGGTGCTGCTGCTCATGACGACGGTGTTCGGCGGCGCGATCGAATCCGAGGGCTTCGACTACGTCGACTATGTCGTCCCCGGCGTGCTGCTGATGTGTGTCGGCTATGGAGCGTCGATGACGGCCACCAGCGTCACCAGCGACATGAAGCAGGGCGTCATCTCGCGGTTCAGGACGATGAACGTGCTGCCCGCCGCCGTGGTCGTCGGGCACGTCCTCGCCGCCGTGCTGCGCAACCTCGTGTCGGTGGCGATGGTCATCGTCACCGCGCTGCTCATCGGCTTCGACCCGCGTGCCAGCGCGACCGACTGGCTGGCCGTCGCGGGCGTGATGGCATTCTTCGTCCTGGCGGTGGCGACGCTGTCGTCCATGTACGGTCTGGTCGCCAAATCCGTTGAGGGAGCGGCGGTTCCGGGGTTCTTCTTCCTGTTCCTGCCCTACGTGTCCAGCACGTTCGTGCCGATCCACACGCTGCCGGAATGGTTGCGGCCCATCGCCGAGTACCAGCCGTTCACGCCGATCGGGGAGACGCTGCGCAGCCTGCTCATGGGCACGCCGCTGGGCGACTACGGCTGGCAGGCGATCGCGTGGTGCGCCGGACTGCTGGTCCTGGGCGTGATCGGCACGGCGGTACGGTGGCGCCGGATCCGGCACTGAGAAATTTTCGGCGGCGTGTCCGGTCCGGTCCGTCCGGCTTCGACCTATGGGGTGACAGGCTCGACAACGGCGAAAGGGAAACCGATGAAGTACATGATCCTGGTCCACGCCTCGCAGCAGGGTTACGACCAGATGTTCGGGGACGACCCGAGCTGGAGAGACGAGCACCAGGCCGGGCTGGAGAAGGCCATGACGGACATGAACGCCGATCTGGAGAAGTCCGGCGAGTTCATCGACGCGGTCGGCTTGGCCGCACCGGTCCACACCCGGCAGGTCGTCCTGAAGGACGGGGTCCCGGTCGTGACCGACGGCCCCTACGCCGAGACCCAGGAAGTGCTCGCCGGGTACTGGATGGTCGAGTGCGACAGCTTCGACCGTGCCACCGAGATCGCGGCTCGGCTGGCGCGGGCACCCGGGCACGACACGGCGGTGTATGTCCGCCCGGTCCTCGGCGACGAACCGGCCCCGGAGCTGTAGCCGATGGCGGCCGACACGGCACCGACCCGGACCCGCCGATGACGGGCCGCCACGCCGAGGACCTGCTGCGCGACCTCGCGCCCCGGGTCCTCGGCGCCGTCGTGCGCCGCTACGGTAACTTCGCGCTCGCCGAAGACGCCGTCCAGGAAGCATTGCTGGCGGCGGCGACCCGATGGCCCGCCGAGGGCGAGCCACGGGACCCGCGCGGTTGGCTGATCACGGTCGCGTCGCGGCGATTGACCGACCTGCTGCGCGCCGAACAGGCCCGCCGCCGACGCGAAGACCAAGTAGCACAGTGGACGATCTCGGCGGACCGGCTGGCGCCCGCCGCCGACGAGCCGCAGGTCGCCGCCGACGACACGCTGGTGCTGCTGTTCCTGTGCTGCCACCCGGAACTGAGCACCGCCTCGCAGATCGCGCTGACCCTGCGAGCCGTCGGTGGTCTCACGACGGCCGAGATCGCGCGGGCGTTCCTGGTTCCCGAGTCGACGATGACGCGGCGCATCACCCGCGCCAAGCAGACCATCGCCGACAGCGGCGCGCGGTTCCGGATGCCGGACGGAACCGAACGCGCTGGGCGGCTCTCGGCCGTCCTGCACGTGCTGTACCTGATCTTCAACGAGGGCTACGCCAGCACATCCAGCGGTGAACTGCAACGCGTCGAACTGGCCACCGAGGCCATCCGGTTGGCACGAACCGTCCACAAGCTCGTGCCCGACGACGGCGAGGTCTCGGGGCTGCTGGCTCTGATGCTGCTCACCGACGCGAGAAGCCCGGCCCGCGCGACACCCGACGGGGCGCTGATTCCCATGTCCGAGCAGGACAGATCGCTGTGGAGGGCCGACGCGATCGCTGAGGGAACGGAGCTCATCACCCGGGCGCTGCCGGTGGGGCCCACGGGGCCGTACCAGTTGCAGGCGGCGATCGCCGCGCTCCACGACGAGGCTGCCTCGGCCGAGGACACCGACTGGGCGCAGATCAAAGCGCTGTACGAGCTGCTGCTGCGCATCTGGGACAACCCGATGGTGGAGCTCAACCACGCGGTAGCGGTCGCGATGGCCGACGGGGAGCGGGAGGGCCTGCGGCGGTTGGAGGAGCTGCGCGGGCGGGAACGGTTGGCGGGGGACTACCGGCTTTCGGCGGTGCGGGCGCATCTGCTGGAACGGCTGGGGGAGAAGGAAGCGGCGCGTGAGGAGTATCTCGCGGCGGCCCGGCGGGCGACCAACCGTCCACAACAGCGTTACCTTCGGGACCGGGCCGCGGGGTTGTCCGCGCACTGACGACAGGAGTGAGGCTTGGGCGTGGAAGTGCAGCGGGAGCGACCCCCACGAGCGGCGCTTGCGTGGGCGGAGCGCGTGCTGGGCGGGGAGGTGACCCGGGTACGGGCGTTCACCGGCGGGATGACCTCGGCGGTGCATCAGCTGAGCTTGCGGTTGGCGGACGGGAGAACGCGGCAGGCGGTGTTGCGGCGGTACGTGCTGTCGGAGGTGCTGGACGATGTGCCGGACATTGTGGAGCGCGAGGACGTGGTGCTGCGGCTGCTGGACGATGTGGAGCTACCAACGCCGCGACTGCTGGGCAGCGACGGGCTGAAGCGGCGGGCGGCGGATGGTGGGCCCGATGTGCCCGCGCTGTTGATGGAGCGACTGCCGGGGCGGCCGGTGTGGCGGCCGCACGAGGAGAACTGGTTGCGGGGCTTGGCGGAGGTGTTGCCGGTGCTGCACGCGGTAAGAGCGGGTGGCGAGGCTGGTGCGGCTGGGTCGAGCCCTGGTGTTGACGGTGCACGGGCTGGTTCGGCTGCGGCGGGCTCGGCCTTGCCTAGCCCCGACGGTGGCGGCTCACCGGCGGGGGCTTGGGCTGACGGCGTCGCGGCGTTCGAAGCTTATGAGCCGGAACGGTATGAGCCGCCGCCGTGGTTGCGGCGGCCGAAGCTGTGGGAGCGGGCGCTGGAGCTGTTCCAGCGGCCGGTCGGTGAGCCAAGCGTGCTGATCCACCGCGACTATCACCCGGGGAACGTGTTGTGGCGGGGCGGGAAGGTCAGCGGCGTCGTGGACTGGCAGTCGGCCTGTGCGGGCCCGCCGTCGATAGACGTGGGCTGGTGTCGGCTGGAACTGTTGCAGGAGTGCGGGTTCGAGCCCGCGATGCAGTTCACGGCGCTGTGGGAGGACTTGGCGGGGGCGACGTACCATCCGGCGGCCGAGGTGACGTTGCTTGTGGACAAGCTTGGCATGACGCACGACGAGCCCCCGCCGTTGCCACAGGTGCACGAGGAGCTGTTGGCCAAGGCGCTGGCGGCACTGGGCTAGCCCAGTGCCGCCAGCGCGGGCCGCGAGTTCAGGTCGCGACGGGGTCGGGCAGCGAGACTCGGCACCCCAAGCGCTTTCCCATGTCGCGCACGGTGTCGGCGAACGACGCGCGGGTCTGGGCCTGGAAGCCGATGAACAGCCGGTTGGCCAGCGGCACTCCCCAGCGGGTGGCTGGGCCCGCGACGTTGTACACGCGATGGGTCACGCGCGTGTGGGGTCCGGCGGGTTCGAGGGCGTACTCGCCTCGGTACCACCAGCCGCCTTGGGTGGCGATGGTTCGGCGTTCGCGGTCGACGTCCACCGTGAGCCGGTAGTTGCCGAGCATCGCCGTGAAGCGTTGCGGCCCACCGGTTACGGCTCCGGTGGTGTCGCCCAGTAGCCATACGTGGCCCTGGCCGGGCGGCCCCGTCCTGACGTCGAGGATGGCCGCTTCGGCTTGCGCGAGCGGGAGTTCGAGGATGGCTGTGGCTTCGAACTTGGGCTTCATCGGGGTGCTCCCGGCGGCTGGGTGCGGCGGGTGTTCTGGAACGAGGCGAACCGCCAGCGGTCGCCGTCGCGGACCGCTGTGAGACTGACGATCGAGACGCGGTCGTCGGGCAGCGAGGTGCCGTCGTCGAGGATGGCGCCGCCGACCGCGATGACGAAGCCGACGTCGGGGCTGAGCATGCGGATGGTGGGCTCGCCGCTGTCGGTCATTCGCGAGCCCTTGAGCGGCCCCTCGAAGAGGAAGCGGTGCGTGTCCTCAATGGCTTGACGTCCTCGCAGGCGCTGCCCGAAGAAGGTGATGTAGTCGGCTTCGGGAGTGAACACCGCCGCGTAAGCCTCGGCGTCGCCGCGGTTCCAGGAGTCGTTGAGCTCGGTGAGGGTCTGGTTGATCGGGGTTTCCATAGCTTTCTCCGTATGGGTGGGCACGACGGATCGGCTAGGGTCGCGATCGAGCGAATCACGGACACCTGCGCCGCCGTGCGGTGCGAGTTCGGATCGTGGGTCGGTGCGGGTGTTGCAGCACCCGCACCGACCGTCATGCGGTCGTCGGTGGCAGTGGCACCTCCCAGTCGATGGTTCCGTTGTGGAGGTCGGCGAGGATCCGCTCGACCCAGTCCAGTTCGGACGCGTAACGGGAGTGCTCGTATTCGAGCTCCAGCAACGGCAGTCGCGGAACGCCGTGTTCGGTGAGGTCCGCGAGCGTTTGTTTCGCGCCTTCGACGCGGGTGCGCAGTGCCGCGGCCCGCTCGCGAAGTGCTGATGCGGCGGTCTCGCGGGGCAGGCCGCCCATGAGCGACAGCGCGGCGACGAAGCCGGTGGTGTCGCGGCCGATCGTGGTCAGCAGCGTTTGGAGGCGATGCGTCAGTTCGGTTTCGCCGGTCGCGGTCAGTTCGTAGACGGTGCGCTCGGGACGGCGTCCGGCGCGGCTGGTCTCGACGGGGGCGATGTGGCCGTCGTCGGCGAGTCGGGCGACCGCGTGGTAGAGGCTGCGGGGTAGGCCGGTCACGTAGTCCTTGTGGGTGTCGACGATGAAGCGGTGCAGGTCGTACGCGTGCCGGGGGCCTCGGCTGAGGATGGCCAGGACGGTGAGCGCCACCAGGTCCGGTCCGGTTCTGCGTCCCGCCATGTCTCGCCTCCGATGCTAGTGCAAGATGCTTTAGTGCATCATGCACTATCTGTCGGAAATCGGCAACTGGCACGCCGAAATCCGACACAGGGCAGCGGGGTAATTACGTTGTGCGTCACAACGGGCGGCCATACGCTCAAATCGGAGAAGCCTTGAGGAGGCAGAGATGCCGTTGTACATGGCCGGACGATTCACTCCCCACGATCACACCGACGACCAACGCATCTGGTGGTCGAGAACCTACGACGGCAACAACTGGAACGGGATGAACGAGGTCCCGGGTGCGAACTCCAAAGCGGGGCCGTGGCTGGCGGTCTTCAACGACCAGCTCTACATGGTCTACGGCGGTGTGTTCGCGAGCGGAACCACGGACCGCAGCATCTGGTGGACCCGCTTCGACGGCAACACGTGGGCACCGGTGGCCAACGTCCTCGACCCCGAGATGAGGTTCAACCAGACGGCGAATCGGCCCTGTCTCATCGCCAAGGGCGATCGGCTGCACCTGTACTGGGCCGGGCACCTCGACAACTACGGCCAACCCGATCCCAAGATCTACCACGCGATCCACGACGGCCAGAAGTGGGAGAACGCCGGGGCGCTGTTCAGTGGACTTCCGTACGGCGTCAACGGGATCTACATGTCCAACTCGCACACCGCCGACATCTATCTGCTCACCAGGGACGGCGACAGCATCATCATGGCCTGGTCGAGCGACGGGTTCAACTTCGACCTCGACAACCGGGTCGTCCTGCCGCACCAGTGCCTGGGTCTGCCCAGTCTGGTGGGTTTCCCCAGTTTCGGGACCGCGAAGCTGATGGTCACGTTCGTCAAGCCGGGCGGGGGCGGGCTGTTCGGTTCCGTCTCAACGGATCACGGTCACAGCTGGGGCCCGGAGTTCGTCGTCACCAACCAGCCCGGCAACCGGCCGAACTACGGCACCTGGGGCTCGGCGGATCCGTTCGCGGTATGGGTCGGTGGCGGCTACCGGGTGTACGCGGGACGACCGCAGGCGGGCTCGACCTGGCAGGATCCGGCGACGGGGAACGCGCTGGCTCCGGATCAGCAGCCGGTCTACCAGTTGTCGAGCGCGGCGACGCCGTCGCTGGCGGCCTACGGCGACATCTTGTTCCCGTAGCGGGCTAGTTCGGCTGGGTCGGGATTCCGTAGGTCGGACGCAGCGGCAGGCCCATCTCCTCGCGCAGGCCGTTCTCGGTGACCTGGTAGGGCTGGTTCGGGTCCTGGATCGGGTCGGTCGCCGGGTTGTTGTCGTGGTCGATGGGCAGCCCGGCGGCGGCGCGTTCGCCGTTGGGCACCCCTTCCAGGTCGCCGTCGTCGTTGTACATGGAGTCGGGCTGGTCGGCGTCGGAGTAGGGGGTGTGGTCGACGCCGTCGTTCATGCGGTCATACGCGTGCGACAGTTCGTGGTAGAGGATTGTGGACGGTCGGCCGTCGCCGTCGTTGGGCATGTCAAGGTGGAACTCGGGATTGACCTTGATGTGCGGGTTGTCGTTGAAGATCTCGTCGGGGCTGGGCACCGACGCGTCGCCGACGATCCACGGGTACGGGTAGGCCGAGCCGTTGTCCTTGTCGTACTCGCTGATGGTGATGTCGTCCTCGCCGGGCAGCCAGTCGTTGGACGACTCCGAGACCTGGTTGCGCAGCGCGTCGATCATGTGGTGACCGGTGGGGGAGGCCCCGTACATGTCGAGGTCGGCGCGGATGCGGTCCTTGAACTCCTCCGAGCCCTCCACGTCGATGAAGCTCGTGTCCTTGACCTCGACCTTCTGGACCTTGTCGTCCTTGTCGGGATCGACGTAGTCCTCGTCCTGGACGAAGGCCTTGTCGGTGCCCTCGCCAGCGTCGATGAGGTCCTTGCCGTGTCCGGCGTAGATGGTGTCGTCGCCCTTGCCGCCCTCGAGGAAGTCGTTGTCGCGACCGCCGGAGACGACGTCCTTGCCGTCACCGCCGTTGATGTCGTCGTTGCCGGTGCCGCCTTCGAGGTAGTCGTCGCCACCGTCGCCCGACATGATGTCGCGGCCGTCGAGACCGTAGATCGTGTCGTTGTCGGCGCCGCCGGTGATGTGGTCGTCGCCGTCCTGGCCGTCGATGTAGTCGCGGCCGTCGCCGCCCGCGATGTTGTCGTTTCCGGCGTTGCCGTAGATCTCGTCGTTGCCCTTGTTGCCGGAGATGATGTCGGTGCCGCCCCGGCCGCTGATCTCGTCGTCTCCGCCGCCACCGACGATGGTCTCGTTCTGGTCGCTGCCGGTGATCTTGTCGTCGCCAGCGCCGCCGTAGATGTCGGTGGAGTGTTCGGGTTTGTCGCGGTAGAACGGGTTGTCGTGGTCCCCGGCCTTGATGGTGTCGTTGCCGTCGCCGCCGAAGACCTTGCCGCCGGTGGTCTCGATGTTGTCGTCTCCGCCGCCGCCCGCGAGGTTGTTCTTGTCGCCGATGGCCTTGACCGAGTCGTTGCCGCCCTCGGTGTAGATGTTGCGGTTGTCGCCGGTGGTGGCGACGGTGTCGTCGCCTTCCCCGGTGACGAAGGTGCGGTTGCCCTTGGAGTCGTGGTCGGTGATGGTGTCCTTGCCGTCCCCGGTGGCGAGGGTGAGGTTGTTGTCGACGCTCTTGTCGACGTCGATCTCGTCGTCACCCTTGCCGCTGTTGAGGGTCAGGTTGGTGCCCTTGTCGTACTTGAACTCCTTGTCGTCGACGGTGACCACGAGGTTGCCGTCGGCGTCGTTGGTGACCTTGACCTTGTTGTTGCCGTCGCCGGTGGTCAGGTAGTACGAGCCGTCGGGGAGCCGGACCTGGACGGGTTTTCCGGCGCCGGTGTCGTTGGCGGCCAACTGGGACGACGCGGTGGTGTCGGCGGTGTTGGCGCGGTCGACGGCGGCGCGCAGTTTGGCGGCGAGGTCCTGCGCCTGGGCCTGCATCTGTTGCGCGTCTTCGGCACTGTTGGTGGGCGGGTAGGTGACGCTGCCGTCGTTGCCGACGATCAACCGCGGGTAGGACGAGATCGCGGTCTCGATGTCGGACTTGGCGGCTTCGAGTTCGGTCACGAGAGTGTCGATGGTGCCCGCCGAGGACTTGAAGATGCTCCCGGCAGCGTTCAGGGGCGCCGGGAAGGTATTGAGGAGCGCGTTCTGGGCGTCGGCGTCCGCGCCATTCCAGAAGTCGGAACCGTTGCCGTTCTTGGCGGCGTCGACGATGTCACCGGCGCGGGATTCCATGTCTTTGCCGACCGCCACGGCGGTGTCGGCGGCGGTGGTGAGTTTCGAGGTGTCGAGGTTACGGAGCTGAGCGAAGCTGATTCCCACAGGACAGTCCCAACGAGACAAGAAGTTACTGGAAAGGGGTGGAAGCGTTGCGGTATCGGGGTATGCAGAATCATACTGGCGTGAGGGGACAGCGCAATCTCACAAATCGGACTTGCGGTAAGACTTCGGTAATGGGAAAGGCTTGCGGCGGTTGCGTTATGGACCGGGTATGGACAAGGCCACCCGAGGGTTTCGGGTGGCCTTGGATGGTCGGGGACTAGCGACGGACGTGGGCGAGGAAGCCCTTCCAGTCGTTGTCGGTCAGGCTGAAGATCGGGGACGAGTCGCCGAGCTTGCTGTCTCGGAGCTGGAAGTGGCCGGTCGTGGTGCGGGCCTCAACGCATGCGCCGCCCGCATTGTTGCTGCGGCTGGATTTACGCCACGGTCCCATATTTGATCTCCTCCAGTGGTGCTGTAAGCGGCAAGGTCTCGCTAAAGTCTTGACGATACAGCGCCACTGTGTCGGGGCCAGTTTCATATCGGCAGCCGTCACGGGACTCGATGTAGACCACCGACGGCTCGTCGTCGGCGAAGTCCAGCACGATGTATGGCCCTGACATGGACGGATGCACACCAGCGTCAAACGGCAAGATCGCGATGTCGACGTAAGCGAGCCGGTTGGCCTTGCGCAGCCGCTCGACTTGATCGGTCATGATCTCGGGGGTGCTCGTCATTCGTCGGAGAACCCCCTCGCTGAAAATCACGCTGATCTGGGGCGGATTGTCGCTCTTGGCCAGCGCTCGTTGGCGAGCCAACCGCGCCGCGATGATTTCTTCCGAGGACTTCGCGTTGTAGCGATGGTCGCGCGCGTGGCTGGCGCGTAGATATTCGGGGGTTTGGAACAGTCCAGTCACGAACTCGGCTTCGTATATCAACATGCGCGTCGCGCGCTGTTCCATGCTCACGAACTTCTGCGCGTATTGCGGAATGCCTTGCCCGTATTGCTCGACCCAGCGGTACTTGGTCGTAGCCTCGGCCAACGCGATGAGTTCCTGCTCTTCCGCCTGAGATGTCCCGTAAATCCGGCATATACCCACAATATCCACGATGGCCAGTCGCGAGCTGCCGTCCTCGATGTTCTTCAGCCTGTCCCGTGATACGCCAAGCTGCCTGGCCGCCCCATTCACGGACCAGCCTTTGGCTTGACGGAATCGTTTGAAGGTCTCGCCGAGTACTCGGCGCGGAAAAATTGCTTCTGATGCCATGGCGACAGTATGGAGTCAACCAGTGACAAAAATCCAGACCCAATACAGCTAGGTTGACCTGCAGTTTTTGAGTACCTGATTTCGGCAACCCAATATCGGCAGCTGATTTCAGCTAGCCCTTTTCGGGGGACATTTCCGATACGGATTGGGGTCTTAAGTCCCAGAATGAAACCGGCCCGCGCACCCATCCGCGTCCATCAACGACTGTTCCAAACCAGACGGACATCATGTTCTCGTCAAAATCCGTTGCACCGTAAGGATTCTGAGTTAACAATGGTCTCAGTGCTTCGACAACAGCCAACTGTCGCCCGCGCGACGTAGGCTCGAAAGCCAAGGGGGACAACACATGAGGCACACCACCGAGAATATGATCGAATATGGACGCTTCCGCGATCCGTCACCACACCGCGAATACGTCGTCACCAGCAGCCTCTCACCCAACAACGTCCGAGTCTGGGCGGTGGAGGCGGGCACCGAGCCGGAGATGGTCTGCACCATCTACAACATGACGCTACTTCCACTGGCGTCCTGGAACTCGCGCTGGATAGGCAACATGCGGCACTGGAAATCCTGGCTGATCGAGCAAGCCTCCGATACCTACTTCAAATACCGGCAATCACCGCCGCAGTACTGCACCCGCGACTGCGACGGCTGAGGACACAGACCCACCTCTCACCCAAAATCGGCCGCCGCACCCCCACCTCCCCGGGCGGGGTGCGGCGGCCACACTCACTCGGTTCCGATGTCGACGACGACGGGCTGGAACTTCCCGTCGTTGCAGGTCGCGGCCGGGCACGAGGTGACCGCCACGAAGAGGTCGCGCTCAGCCGCGAAGGTCATGCTCTTGCCCGGCTCGACGGCGACCGGCGTCCGGATGTCGAGCTTCCCGGCCGTCGACACGTCGACGTTCATGAAGTAGTTGAACGCGATGGTGATCGTCGAAGCCGGGACGCCGAACTCGGCCAGCGCGGTGCTCAGGTTCTCGAAGCAGTTGGGCACCGGTCCGTCGGCACCGTACTGGATCTCGAACATCTCCTGGCTGCACGGCGCGTAGAGGAAATCGTGGACGCCGACCTTGTCGTCGATGATCTTCAACAGTGGACGGCTGCGGCGCGAGTAGATCGTCGAGCCGGTGGTGAGCCGGATCGTGCCGCCGTAGTCGAAGCTGCGGCCGTTGGACTGGCCGTCGCCGAGGTCGTCGGCCGCGACGGCGAAGAGATCGCCGGTCTGGCCGCCCTCGATGTCGGTGATCCTGAGGAGGTCGCCGGAGTTCAGCCGCCAAGCCTTGACGCTCTTGGCCTCGACGGTGTGGCTCTGCCAGTTTCTCGTCATCGGGCTTGTCCTTTCGCTGGTGCGGCACCAAGCATGCCTCGTATAGATTCACCGGCATGGGTGTGGACTGGTCGGCGTCTCCGGTGCGGTTGGCCTCCGATGCGATGCGGGAGATCCGCGAGGATCCACAGCTGTGGGAGACGGCGAGCTTCTACCCGCCGTTCTATGACGATCCCGAGCCGATTCCCGAGATCAGTCGGCGGTTGACGGCTGACTGGCCCGAGGGGCTGGAATGGCGGGTCGGGTTTCTGGATCGGGCCTATAACCAGGTCGAGTACCTGCTCGATCCCGTGGCTTACCGTCGCATGGAGGACTGGGCGCGGCGAGAGCGGTCGCTGTCGTATCGCATCGTCCACGGCGACAACCCGTTCGCCGAGCATGCCGTCAGCGGGCAGGGGTTCCCTTGGCGGTGTTCGTCGCGTGAGTTCCTGGCAGAGGCTGTCGAGGTGATCGACCGGCTCGATGTCGCCAGGGTTCGGGCCGAGTACTCGAAGGTGGACATGTCGCGGCTCGGTGTCTACAAGGTATCCCCTCGTGGGGACGACGGGATCTCGTTCGACGCCAACCTTGAGCGATTGCGGCAGTTGGGCGACTTCTATCGGAGCGTGGTCGACAGCGATTTCGACGTGGTCGTGGAGCTGTACTGACGTCGGTTCAGCCTTCGTCGGCGACGTCGCGGTCTCCGTACTGCTCAAGCGCTTTGATCTCGCTGCGCTGTCCCTTCACCATGGATTCGGCGAGGTCGTCGACGCGGGGCAGGTCGGTGCGGTCGCGGATCGCCTTGGCCATGTGGATGCCGTACTCGTGGTGGGTGATCATCAGTTCGCTGTAGATCGCGTCGGCTTCGGAGCCCTTGGCGGCGTAGAGCTCGCCGAGTTGGTCCTGTGTGGCCATGCCGGGCATGAGGCCGTCGTCGGGGATCGGCATGTTGTGGTCCATCCAGGACATCGGTGGTTCGGTGGAGGTGGGCGGCAGGCCCCATTCGTCGAGCCAGCCGCTCATCATGCCGATCTGGGCCTGCTGGGTCAGCGCGATGTCGTAGGCCAGGTCGCGCATGCGCGAGTCGGAACCGTTGCGGTACACGTACATGGACATCGCGACCGCTTGGCCATGGTGGACGTTCATGTCGCGGGCGAACCCGGCTTCGGGGGAGTCCTCGGCGGGGGTGGGCTCGGGGACGACGAACAGCCAGGCGGTTGTCGCGACGAGGGCGACGGCGGCGAGGACGGCGGCGGCTTTGAGGTAGCGGCGCATCGTCAGTGCTCGTCGGGTTGGTCGACGGGTTTGTCGCCGGTGGCGGTGACACCGCCGGAGCAGGTGGCGCCGGGTTCCTGGGAGGCTTCGACGCGGTAGGTGGCGATGAACTCGTCGATGCGGTCGTCGTCGGCTTTGGAGAGCTTGAGCTGGTAACCCCAGGCTTGCAGGGAGATGGGGGAGTCCTGGCCCTTGTAGGGGCTCATGAGGGTGTAGTCGCGGCCGTTGACCTTTTTGGTGAGTTGTTCGATCTGGGATTGTGGCAGGCCGGGGTCGTAGGTGATCCAGATGGCGCCGTGTTCGAGGCTGTGGACGGCGTGTTCGTTGGGGATCGGCTTGTCGTAGACGATGCCGGTGCAGGTCTGCCAGGTCGCGTTGTGGTTGCCGCCCGCGGGGGGAGTGGTGGCGTACTTGAGAGGGCCGGATTTGTGGTCGCGGTCGTCGAACCATTTGGCCTTCTGGGCTTTGTAGTTGACGAGCCCGTCGATGTCGGCGTCTTCCGGTGCGCTGGGTTGCGACCAGATGCCGTAGCCGAAGACGCCGACAGCGACGAGGACCAGAGCGACGACGGAGACCGTCCACCACGGGATGCCGCGTTTGGCGGCGGTGGGTTTGCGTTTGGGCTTGCCCTTGCCCTTGTGGTTCTTGCGGGACGAGGTCTTCGCCATGCCGCCGCTCCCATCTACTAGCTGACATAGTAACAACTATGGAAGATAGTAGATGGGAGGGTCAGCGTCCAGTTTTCTTACTATGCGAGCTAGTAGAGTGGGCCGCCGAGCGGAAGGACGGCCATGATGCGACTGGGGGATCTGGAGACCGCGGTCATGCGGGTGCTGTGGGCGCGGGGCGAGCCCGCGACGGTTCGCGAGGTGATGGCCGAGCTGGATCGTGAGCCGCCGCTGGCTTACACGACGGTGATGACGGTGATGGACAATCTGCACCGCAAGGAGCTGCTGAGCCGGGAGCGGGACGGGCGGGCCTACCGGTACCGGACGGTACGCAGTCGGGCCGAGCACGACGCGGCGCTGATGACCGAGGTGCTGGCGGCCAGCGACGATCGACAGGCGACGCTGCTGAAGTTCGTGGGCTCGATCGAGCCGGAGGAGCTGGACAGACTGCGGCGGCTGATGGACGGGGGCGAGGCATGAGCGGGGCCGCGCTGTTGGGATACGCGGCGGTGCTGTCGCTGTGCGGCGCCTCCTGGCTGCGCGACGCGGGGTGGACCTCGCGGGCGCCGCGGCTGGCGATCTTCACCTGGTTCAGCCTTGTCGCGTCGGTCTTGCTGGCGCTCGTGGCGGCCGGGGTGCTGCTCATCGTGCCCGCGACCGGGTTCCACCACGGGATTCTCGACTTCATCGGCGCGTGCCTCGCCACGCTCGAAGAGCAGTACGGGCTCGTCGGCGGCGCGCTGCTGGGCGGCCTCAGCTTCGTCCTCGCCGTGGGGCTGCCGGTGCTGTTCGCCGGATCCGGTGCCGCCGAAGCCATCTCGGCCAGCATGACGCGACGGCGGCACCTGCGCGGGCTGAGCGCCTCGGCCCGGCCCGACCGCCGCACCGGCGCGCTCGTGCTCGACCACGACACCGCCGCCGCGTACTGCCTCCCCGGTCGCGGGGGCGTCGTCGTGGTGACGACCGGCGCCATGCGCGCTGTCGACGGCGGTGGGCTGGCCGCCGTCCTGCACCACGAGCGGGCTCACCTCGCGGGACGGCACCACGTCCTGACCGCGCTCGCTCACGCCCTGCATCGTCCGTTGTGCTTCCTGCCGCTGTTCGCCGAGCTGCCCGAGCAGATCGGGCACCTCGTGGAACTGCGAGCCGACGATGTGGCCGCCGCCAAGAGCGGACGGCGGGTGCTGGCCGAGAGCCTGCTGGCCTTCGCGGAGGCGAGCGTCACCCCCGCGCTGGCGCTGCCCGCCGCCGGGGCCGACACCGTGGATCGGATGCGGCGCTTGATAACCGCCCCGCAGCGGCTGAACCGGCCGGGGGCGGTGGGCATCGCCGCGACGGGGACCGTCGCGATGGCGCTGCCCATTGTGGTCACGGTGCTGTCGCTGGCGACAGTGACCTACATGGCGTGCTGCTCGTCCTGAGCTTGGCTCGCGGGCTTGGCTGTCGTCGGACGCGGCGGCTTCGCCCCGGCTGCTGAGCCACACGCTGGTTAGCTGGAGCGGCGCGGGTAGCCGAGCGCCTCGCGCGGCGGGCTGGCCCCGAGTGGCGCCGGACGCAGTGGCTTCGCCCCGGCCAACGCCGGAGGCGGCGTGGCTGGCGCCGAGCGCGGCGGCTTCGCCCCGGCTGCCGCGCCACACGCTGGTTAGCTGGAGCGGCACGGGTAGCCGAGCGCCTCGCGCGGTGGCTTCGCCCCGGCTGCCGCGCCACACGCTGGCTAGTCGGAGCGGCACGGGTAGCCGAGCGCCTCGCGCGGTGGCTTCGCCCCGGCTGCTGAGCCACACGCTGGCTAGTCGGAGCGGCGCGGGTCGCCGAGCGCCTCGCGCCGCTGTCAGTCGCTGGGGCCCAGCAGCGCCTCGACGATCTGTTCGGGGCGCATCGCCTCGACAGCGATCGGGTGTGCCGCTTCCGATCGCAGACCGTCCAGAATGAACGCCAGGAACCGGCGCCACGCGCCCGGCGCCACATCGGCGGTGGTGTCGATGATGTGGGCCATCGCCCACAGCACCGACGCGAGGTCCGACATCTCGAAGTCGGTCCGCAGGCTCCCCGATTCCCTGGCCCGCAACACGATCGCCTCGGTCGCCGCGAACCCCCGGTGACACGCCTCGGTCAGCGCCTCCGCCGCCGGGTACTCGCGCGTCATCACGTGCCGCAACCCCCGATCGGCGGCCAGCATGTCGAACAGCCCCTCCAGGTACCCCGCGAACCCGTCCCATGCGTCGTCCGCTGTGAGCGCCTCGCGGGCCAACGCCTCGGTCGCCTCGACCCGCTCGGGGAAGATCGCGTCGAACAGCGCCTCGCGGGTGGGGAAGTGGTTGTAGAGGGTGCCGATGCTCACCTTCGCGTGTTTGGCGATCTCCTCCAGCGAGGCGTCCAGGCCCTTGGCGGTGAACACCTCGGAGGCGGCGGCCCGCAGCTTGTCGCGGTTGCGGGCGGCGTCGCGGCGTAGGGGCTTGGCCTCGGTGGTCATTGTCCCATTCTACGAAATCGAGGGTGGCCTCAACTTCGTGGTATCGTCGAAATAACTTGAGGGCACCCTCAAGTTTTGACGACCTAGTGAGGACGAATCAATGACCACCACCCCAAGCGCTCTCGTCATCGGAGCCGGACCCGGCCTGGGCATGTCGATCGCGCACCGTTTCGGCGCGGGCGGCCATCGGGTCGCGCTGGTGTCGCGTTCCGAGAAGCGGCACCAGGGCTACCTCGACGCGCTGGCGGCGGCGGGCGTCGACGCGACCGCGCACGCCGCCGACATCCGCGACCCGCAACAGCTGAACGCCGCGCTGGACGCGATCGCGCTGGAGCACCCCCGCATCGAGGTGCTCTACTACGGGCCCGGGGGCGTGGACGACGTGTTCCGTCCCGTCCCGATCGCGGAGACCACATCGGACAACGTCCGCTCCGCCTTCACGTGGGTGTACCCGGCGATCGACATCGTCCAGAAAGTGCTGCCGGGCATGCGGGAACGCGGTACGGGAAGTGTGCTGATCGCGGGCGGGCTCAGCGGCCAGATCCCCATGCCCGCCTTGGGAAACCTGGCGCTCTCGGCAGCGGCGCTGCGCAACTACGCGCTCACCCTTAACGCGGGTCTGTCCGACATGGGCATCTACGCGGGAACGCTCACCATCGGCGGGCTCGTCGAGCGCGGCGACATCTACGAGATGGTCAGCAACGACGAGGAGATGAGCAAGATGGCTGCTGGCCGCACGCTGAACCCGGACGATCTCGCCGACGTGGCATGGGACATGCACCGCAAGCGCGACCGTCCGGAAGAGACGTTCAACGTGCTCGACCTCTAGCGGCGAGCGGCCCGCGTGAGAGCGGGTGGCTTGGCGGGGGCCGAGCCGCTCGCGAGCCTGGGGGCGGCGCGGCTGACGGCTTCGCCGCAGCGCGCCTTGGGGGCTTTGCGGCCTGAGGCGGGGCGAACTGCCTAGCCGCTTTGCGGCTCGCGGCCTGCGGAGGGGCGGGCCGCGAGCCGAGGCTGGCCGCGGCTACCGGGCTGCCGCGACCAGCTTGGCGAGCGCGGCGACGGCTCCGCCCCGGCCAGCGGTTTGGCGGCTGGCCGGGGCGGGCGCAGTTAGCGAGCTGCCGCGAGCGGCTTGGGTGCTCGCACGCGGTAGGTGCGATTCCGCAGGGCTCGTTCGGCGGGGCCGCGCCAACCCTTGCGGCGCATCAACTCCGCTATGAGCACCGTGGCCAGCCAGACTCCCGCTCCCACCGCCACCGCGCTCGCGGCCGACAGCTGCGGCCCCCAGCCCACCAGGTACGGCGGGAACAGGATCATCCACGCCACCGACTGCAACAGATAACTGGTCATCGATCGCTGTCCGGTGGCCGCCAGCGCCGTGGCTATTCGCCCCGGCCGGTCACCAATGCGAGCCGCGATCAGTCCGATGAGGGCCGCGTAGCCCAGCCCACCCATATAGCCAGCCACCGTGGTCAGCCATTCGACGCCGTAGATCGCGGCGGTGCCCCCGTGCCAGGCCCCCATGTTGTGCAGGCCGAGCGGCAGGCCACCCACGATGCCCATCGGGATGCCGACGAACGCCACCCTGCGCAGCAGCGCCAGGTGCCGCGTCGGTTCCTCCAGGATCCGACGCCGCGCCGCCCATACGCCGATGAGGAACGGGAACACCGTCGTGACGAACATGAACGGGGTGAACACCGGCCACATCGTCAACCGTCCGATGAGGTCGGTGATCGGGTCGGCTCCCATGACGGTGGCCCCCTCGGTGGTGTCGCCGCTGCCCAACGTCAGCAGCACCGCGTACAGCCCTGAGCCGACGATGAGCCACACCGCCGCGTGGCGCAGCAGTTTCGCGTCGCTGAACCGCAGCACTCCCGCGAAGGCAAGGGCGACGAGGCCGTAGACGGAGAGGATGTCGCCGAAGAACAGCAGCACCACGTGCGCGAGTCCGAACAGGAGCAACCAGCGGCCGCGCCGCCGCACCAGGGAGCGGATCGGGGGCCATGGCCAGCTCTGGGCCTGGCGGCGCAGGTAGATCTGGCACAGGCCGTAGCCGAACAGGGCGGCGAACATGGGGTAGCCGCGGGCGTCGACGAGCATCGGCAACAGCAGCTCGGTGACCGCGTCGAGGGTGGAGGTGGCGTGGCCGCCGCCGAACATCTCGGCCATGATGCGACCGTGGGCGGCGGCGATGACCAGCAGCATGACGCCGCGGGCCAGGTCGGGGGCCAGGCTGCGCCGGGCGACGGGGACCGCCGCGGGCACAGGGGTGGGTGAGGTCTCGGACATGCCGGTACCTTTCGGGGGTTACGTTGACGGAGAATAAGCTACGGCGCCGTATCTAACTATAAGATACGCGGGCGTATCTAACAAGCGAGGGTCTGTGTCCGAATCCGCCAAGTCGCGCCGCCGGGGCGCCGAGCTGGTCAACGCCATCCACGAGGCCGCCATCGACGAGCTCAACGAGGTCGGCATCGGACGGTTGACGATGGAGGGAATCGCCCGACGCAGCGGCGCCGCCAAGACCTCGCTGTACCGGCGCTGGCCCGACACGCACGCGCTGCTGATCGAGGCGCTGCGCGAGCGGATGCCGCAGGAGACCCCCAGCCCCGGCGCCGACGATCTGCGCGGCGACCTGATCGCGGCGCTGCAACTGTTGTGCGACTGGATGATGACCCCCGCCGCCCGTGCGGTCTCGGCCATCGTGGCCGGAAGCGGGGCCCACCCCGAGTTCACCAAGCGGGTGTTCGAGGAGGTCTTCGAGGCGAAGGGTTCCCGCTTCACGCTCACCGTGTTGCGCCACTACGCCGATCGCGGTGAGATCGACCCGGAGCGGGTGACCCCGGTCGTGGCCGACATCGGGGAGGCGTTGGTGTTCAAGTTCTCCATGGACCGGTTCGCGATGCCCGCCGAGTCCGATCTGGCCGCGATCGTGGACGAGGCGATCCTGCCCGCGCTCGGGCTCGGGCGCTAGCGCGAGGGCCGTCCGCGTCTGGGCACTATGGGCATTCCCAGTATGTTCCGCTGTCCTCGCAACGTTAAACAGAAATTCTTATATATGAATGCTTGATTCTGCGGAAAGTCTCTTCTAGGCTTCTGCTACGGCTTGACGCCGCACCGTCAGGCCGAAGTGTACTGACGCCGCCGGAGCGCCCGCCCGGACGGTCTCGCCCCTTTCCAGGAGACACCCCATGCCCACGACCCTGTATACGAGGCTGCGCAGAATCGCCGGAGTGGCCGCGGCGGTGGCGCTGGCCGCCACGACCGCCGCCGCTCCCGCCACCGCCAGCGCCGTCGCGGCCGCCTGCGACGACGGCTCCGCGCTGCGCGTCACCAAGGACGCCCACGGCCACCACGATCCCAACGCGTTGACCGGAAAACAGGTCGCCAAGGCCGAACGCGAACTGGCCGACGCCCTGGCCGACCGCTCGGTCTCGCAACGGGACCTGGCCGCCAGCGTCACCGTCCCGGTGGTGTTCCACGTGATCATGCAGGACTCCACCCGCGCGGGCGGCAACCTGCCCGACTCGATGATCGCCGAGCAGATGAAGGTGCTCAACGACTCCTACAGCGGCGCCACCGGCGGCGCGGACACCGACTTCCAGTTCAACCTGGTCAAGACCACCCGCACCGTCAACGCGAGCTGGTACAACGTCGGCTACGGCTCGGCCGCCGAACGCGACATGAAGGCCGCGCTGCGAGAGGGCGGCGCGGACACGCTCAACATCTACGCCGCCAACATCGGCGACGGGCTGCTGGGCTGGGCGACCTTCCCCGACCGCAGCATCGGCAGCGACGACGGCGTCGTCGTGCTCAACGAGTCGCTGCCCGGCGGCACCGCGGCGCCCTACGACGGTGGCGACACCGCCACCCACGAGGCGGGGCACTGGCTGAACCTGTACCACACGTTCCAGGGTGGATGTAAGGGCAAGGGCGACCAGGTCGCCGACACCGCGGCCGAATCGTCCCCGGCCTACGGGTGCCCGACCGGACGCGACAGCTGCACCCGGGTCGCCGGTGTCGACCCGATCCACAACTTCATGGACTACACCGAGGACGACTGCATGTACGAGTTCACCGCGGGACAGACCACGCGGATGCACGAAGCCTGGACGGCGTTCCGCGCCTGAGGCTGAGCCAGCGGGACGGTCGTCGCGTCGATGTGGCGCGGCGGCCGTCCTTTCGTTTCGGGTTTAGGTCAGTTTCTGGCCGCAACCGGGTCTAGCTTCTAGGACATGGCCGATACCCGACGTCGCATGCTGAGCCTGCTGTCTCTGTTGCAGGGCGGTCGGTCGTGGACCGGAATCGAACTGGCCGAACGGTTGTCGACCAGCCCGCGCACGCTGCGCCGCGACATCGACCGGCTGCGGGAACTGGGTTACCCGGTCGAGACCACGCGCGGGCCCGGCGGGCACTACCGGCTGGTCGCGGGCTCGGCGATGCCGCCGCTGCTGTTGGAGGACGACGAGGCGGTCGCGATCGCGTTGGGCCTGCGGGTGGCGTCGGACGGGGTGATGGCGGACGTCGCCGACACGGCGTCCAGCGCTTTGCGCAAAGTGGAGCAGGTGTTGCCGAAACGGTTGCGGCAGCGGGTTCGGGCGATGCACGCGGCCACCGAGACCACACCGGCGCGCTGGCCGCAGGTGAGCGCGCGGCTGCTGGATATCGTGGGAGAGGCGAGTCATCGCTCGCAGCGGCTGGATTTCGACTACCGCGATCGTGGGGATGCCCGGACCCGGCGGCGGGTGGAGCCGTATCGGCAGGTGCTGGTGAACCGGCGGTGGTACCTGCTGGCCTGGGATCTGGATCGGGGGGACTGGCGGATCTTTCGGATGGATCGCATGAGTGACCCGCAGGTGGGGCCGGGGCGGTTCGAGGCGCGGGAGCTGCCGGCGGAGAGCGCGGCGTCGTTTGTGGAGAACGCGTTGAAACGGTATCCGCCGATGCATCACATCGTCGTCGACTTCCACGCGCCGTTGGAGCGGGTGGCCAGTCTCCAGAACGACCGGGACGGGACACTGACGCGCATCGACGATGAGCACTGTAGATATTCGGTCGACGCGGACTCCTTCGAATGGATGGCCATCATGTTGGGCGTCTTGGGGTTGGAGTACCGGATCGTCGGGCCCGAGGAGTTCGTCGAGTATTCGCGCAAGCTCGCGGAACGGATTCGCGAGTCCACTGAAGGCAAAGGATAATAGCGTGTTGAAGCAGGATCTGAAGAAGGTTCACCGTGATCTGTATGGACCCAAGACTGAGCCGGAGCTGGTGGAGGTGCCGACGCGGGCGTTCCTCATGATCGACGGGCATGGGGATCCCGACGTCGAGTCGTCGGGGTACGGGGCCGCTGTGGAGGCTCTGTATACCGTGGCCTATACGTTGCGGTTCGCGTTGAAGAAGGCCGAGGTGATCGAGTACCCGGTGCCGCCGCTGGAGGGTCTGTGGTGGACGGACGAGTTCAGTGACACGCCGGAGTGGTTGCGGCGGGACGAATGGAACTGGACGATGATGATTCCGCAGCCGCCGCAGGTCGACGCGGTGGGGTTCGCCGACGCGGTGGCCTCGGCCCGGCGCAAGAAGGGGGAGCGGGAGGAGTTCGGGCGGGTGCGGTTCGAGGAGTTCACCGAGGGCCTGTCGGCGCAGATCCTTCACATCGGGCCGTACAGCAGCGAACCGGAGACAATGGAGCGACTCAACGCGTTCGTGAAGGACAAGGGCCTGTCGTGGACCGGAAGGCATCACGAGATCTACCTGTCCGACCCACGCAAGGCCGTTCCGGAGCGGATGAAGACCATCCTGCGGCACGGCGTCGGCTGACCCGGCCCGACGCGGCTTCGCCGCGCGGGCGGGGCTGGGGGCGGGGCTGCGGCCGTGGCCGCTAACCCGCTGGTTCCCAGCGGATGTCGCGCTCGGGGGCGTCGGGGGCGATGAAGTCGTACAGCTCGGCGGCTTCGGCCGCCAACGCCGCCTCGTCAGCGGCCGACAGCTCCCGGAACGGCGAGATCGTCAGCGTCGAGCCCTCGACGGACCACAGCCCCGCCACGAAACCGTCCACCAGGAAGGTCGGCAGCACCAGCGCCCCACCGGGAGTCACCCGCTTGCGATCGGACTCGGACATGATCCGGGTCCGGTCCTTATAGGCCAACAGCGCGTTGTCGTACGCGGGCAGGAACCGCACCGGAACCGGCTCGCTTCCATCCACTATGGGTGCCCCGGGCAGGTCGAACAGTTCGCGACCGTCCTCGCCGCGATACACCGTCAGCTGCGGGCGCAGCCGCTCGACCTCGTCGCGTAGCTTGGTCAAACCCGACCACGCCTGCATGTCCATGACGCTCGCGGGCCCGAAGGCCGCCAGGTAGCGGCGGATCATCCGCTCTACATTGGCCGGTTCCATCGGGCGGCCGGTGACGTGCTCGGCCAATGACACCTCGCGCTTCAGCCGCGCCCGCCAGCTGCCCCACACCGCCGCCGACGGCGCGGGCACGAGGGCGTGCAGCACCTCCACCGAATCTGCCAGCCGTCCGGGGTGGTGGCCGGGGAACCGCTGGCTCAGCTTCTCGATGAACTCCTTGCGCGGCATCCGGCCGCCCGACAGGATCTCGCGCCCCGCCGCCGCGAGCTCGTCGTGGTCGATGCCCTCGATCTCGTTCGCGTAGTGCGCGGCCTTCAGGTGCCGCACGACCTTCGGCTGCACCGTCGGCCGCAGCCAGCCGATGTCCTCGGCCGCCACCAGATGCTGGGTGACCCGGATGACCGTGGAGCGCACCACCGCGTTGGTCTCCAGCAACTCGGTCAGTTCGTCCTTCTTGAAGTCCGTGATCCGGGTCCACAGTCCCACATACGGCCAGTTCGGTTCCTGGCCCTGCACCGCGACCAGGTGCTTGAGCACCTCCAGCGCCGAGGCGCCGGTGCGCTGGGTCAGGTGCTGGCGGTGCAGCAGGGTGCGGTTGAGGGTCCGGGTCGACAGGGTGGCGGTCATCGGGAGCCTTTCTCGATCTCGTCGTCACCCGAAACGTATCGGCAATCGCGGACAGATACGGTCCTCGATACTCAGACGGTTGCGGAATTCTCGCGCGCCCGCCACTCGTCCGCCGACTGCCCGTACAACCGCGCCTGCTGCCCGCGATAGGTCAGCTCGCGCAGGAACCGGTGCCCGACCCGCTCGGCCACCGTCGCCGAGCGCTCGTTGCCGGGCAGGATCACCGACACGATCTCGGTGGCGCCCAGGTCGGTGAAGCAGTACCGCACCGCCGCGTGCGCGGCCTCGGTCGCGTAGCCCCGGCCCCAGAAGCGACGGTCCAGGCACCAGCCGACGCCCAGGCCCGGAAACCCGTGCGGCTGCCAGGGACCGGCGCGGCCCACGAACCGTCCGGTGTCCTTTTCGACCAGTGCGAAATGCGAGTAGCCGCGGATGTGCCGGTGGCCGATGAACGTGGCCAGGCTGCGCCAGGCGTCGGCGGCGGAGGTGCCCGTCGACTCGGCAAGCCCCGCGGCCACCTCGGGATCGGCCAGCATCGCCGCGTAGTCGTCGAAGTCGTCACCCGTCAACGGCCGCAACAACAACCGCTTCGTCTCCACCTGAGTTCTCATCCGCCGATTGTGGGCCATCGGCGAAAATCGATTGACGGGCCTGCTTGTATGAGGTCGTGAACGAGATCGACACCAGCCCGCGTGCCCGGGAGTATCTGGACGCTTACAACGATCAGCTGCGCGACCGCATGTTCGTCAACGACCCCGACGAGGAGACCGTCGACGTCGTCGGGCCGGTGAAACGGCTGACGAAGATCCAAGGTCGCGGCTTCATCATGTACAAGGACCTCGGCGGCCTGGACGGTGAGGCGCTGGACGCGTTCATCGCCGAGCAGCGCGACTACTTCGCCGGGCTCGGCAAGACCGTCGAGTGGAAGTACCACGTCGAGGACCAGCCCGCCGACCTGCCGGACCGGTTGGCCGCGCACGGTTTCGAGCCCGAGGAACTGGAGTCCATTGTCATCGGCGAGGCCGCCGACCACATGATCGCCGTCCGGCTGCCCGAGGGCGTGACCGTGCGGGAGATCACCTCGGACGCCGACCTGGAACGGGTGCGGGCCATGGAGGAGAAGGTCTGGGACACCCCGATGGAGTGGCTGCCCAAGGCGCTGGCGGCCGAGCTGAAGAGCACCACCGACCCGGTGACCGTGCTGGTCGCCGAGGCCGACGGCGAAGTGGTGTGCGCCGCGTGGATCCGATGCCACAAGGGAACCGAGTTCGCCTCGCTGTGGGGCGGATCGACGCTGCCCGGCTGGCGCGGCAAGGGCATCTACCGGGCGTTGGTCGCGCGTCGGGCGCAGCTGGCGGTGGCGCGGGGCTTCAAGTACCTCCAGTTCGACTGTTCCGACGAGTCGCGGCCGATCCTGCTGCGGATGGGGATGTCGTGGGTGACCAAGGCCTTTCCGTACGTGTGGAAGCCGCAGGACGCGGCGGCGGAATAGCCGGGGCCTACGCCTGGCCGGGCGCTCGCGGCGACCTTGCATAATCGTCACGGCGATTAATAGGGAGGCGCAATGGAAACGGGCCAGGTGCTCAAGGAGCGCTATCGGCTGACCGGCCGGATAGCCGTCGGTGGCATGGGCGAGGTGTGGCGGGCCGAGGACGAGATGCTGCACCGCACCGTCGCCATCAAGATCCTGCACCCGGCGCTGGCGGCCGATCCGCAGTTCCAGCACCGGTTCATCCAGGAGGCCCGCACCCTGGCCTCGCTCAACGCACCCGGCCTCATCGACCTGTACGACGCGTGCGAGGAGACCAGCCCGGACGGGTCGCCGCTGTCCTATCTGGTCATGGAGCTCGTCGACGCCAAGCCACTGTCCACGATGCTCGCCGAATCCGGACGGGTGGAACCCGGCAAGCTGCTGCCGATCCTGGCGCAGTGCGCCACCGCGCTGGGCGCCGCCCACGGCGCGGGCATCGTGCACCGCGACATCAAACCCGCCAACATCCTGGTCGCCGAGGACGGCACCGTCACCCTGATCGACTTCGGGATCGCCAGGCGTCCGGGCGACTCGAAACTGACGGCGGCGGGCTCGGTCATCGGCACCGTCGAATACGCCTCGCCCGAACAGCTGCGGGGCGTGAAGCTGACCGGCGCGTCCGACATCTACTCGCTGGGCGTCGTCGGCTACGAATGCCTGACAGGGGCGCCGCCGTTCTACGGCGACACGGCCGCGGTCATCGCCGCGCACCTCAACCGGGAACCGGCGCCGCTGCCCGACGACGTGCCACGCGCGGTCGCCGACGTCATCACCACGGCGATGGCCAAGGACCCGCAACAGCGGTTCGGATCGGCGGCGGAACTGGCCTCGGCGTGCCGGGGAGCGGCCTCCGGAACGCGGGTGATGCCGATGGGGCGGGCCCAACCGCCGGTGCCGCCCACCGAACCGATCGACATCGAGCCGTCGTCCGAGGCACCCGAGTCCGTGGATCGTATGCTGCGCAAGCGAACCCTCACGACCGTGCTGATCACGCTCGGCGTGGTGCTGGTCATCGTGCTGGCGGTGGGGGTGGCCTGGTTCGCCGGACGCAACAGCGGCGGCGAAACCGCCGACGACAAGTCATCGTCGAAGTCGTCGTCCTCGGCATCGCCGAGCCCCACCGGACCCGACGCGCCCGCGAACTCCACTTTGGCCAACGCCAGCAACGACCAGTGCGTGGCCATGGACTACGGCCTGTTCAGCGACGCGGTCGTGCTGGCCGACTGCGGGGGCGACACCACGAAGTTCGAGTTCGCGCCCGACTCCGGCAACAAGGGCGTCTTCGAGATCGTCAACACGGCCGACGGCGACAAGGCCTGCGTGAACTGGCGATACGGGGACGAGGACGTGCTGGCCGGGGAGTGCACCCCCGACACGGCGTGGAAGTTCGAGTGGATCGAGACCAAGGCGGGCGTCGACGTGTGGCGCATCCACAGTGTCACGAACAGCAAGTTCTGCCTCGCGGCGGCGTCCGGGGCCCCGCAGGGGCAGGACTGCAACGACGACGAGAACCAGCGCTGGGAGACCAAGGAAGCCAAAGACTGACACGACATGGCTCGGGCCCGCGGGGGTCAGTCGAGGGGCTGGGCTGGGGAGATTTCGTTGACGTGGATCAGGATGTCGAACCAGTCCTTCAGCGAACCGCCCGACATGTGGAACGACTCGTGGTCGCCCGGGTCGAAGGCCGGGCCGATCAGGCGGGTTCGGGTGGGGGAGCGGAGCCAGGACTCGACCGACGGCGGGCATTCCTGGCGCAGGTCGAGCAGGTAGGCGTCCATCGCGACCTGGCCCAGGACGTGGTCGGCGAAACCCTCGGGGGGAGGCGGGATCTCGAACGGGGCCAGGCCGTGGTGGAAGGTGAGCCCGACGGAGACGTAGTCGGGGCCCAGGCGCTCGCGGAGGTACGCGCCCGCGTTGCGGTGCTCGATCGGTTCGGGGGCGGGCGAGACAGCGCGGGGGTCGCCGACGGCCGTGTGGGCTATTCCTCCCCAGTGGACGATCTTGGTGGTGGACTCCTCCAGCCACCAGGTGATGTTGTCGGCGAGGTCGCGTTCGATCGCGGCGAGGTCTTCCGGGCCGGGTGCCGAGTCGGGGATGCGGCGCAGGTCGCGCGCGAACCGGATGGCGTCGTCGGGGTGCTGGCGGTGGTGCTCGCGCATCCACTCGACGAGGTCGGCGACCTCCTCTAGCTGCCAGAATGTGCGCGCCACCGACAACAGCGCGCGTGCGTCGCCCGTGCCGGTACTGATGTACTCGTCCAGCCCCAGCTCGTGCGGGTCGTCGCCCTCGAACGCCAGCGAGCGGAAGCCCGAGAACTCGACCAGCAGCCGCAGGATCCGGTGCGACAGGGCCGACAGCTCGTGCGAGGTGCGGATCGACGAGCCCAGCGCCACCACCTTCGCGCCGCCGATCATGGCCCGCAGCGGTTTGAGATCGGTCAACGGCGCGGCCGGGTCGAACTCGGTCAGCCGGTGCGCGTGGTGCTCGATCCAGTTCGTCACCGCGTCGGACATGACGGTGCCTCCTGCCCATCGGGTCGACAGCGGCATTACCCGGCGCGCGAGCGGGTTAAACGCGGGTAAAGGCGTTGCGGGCGCGGGCCGGGCTTGCCTAGGCTTCCGGCGTGAACGCGCGGCTCATACTCATCACCGGCGCCCAGGCGGCCGGGAAGACCACGATCGGGAACGCCTTGGCGCGGCTGCTGCCCAAGGCCGTCCACGTCGACGGCGACGCCATCGCGGAGTTCGTCGTCTCCGGCGCGATCGGCATGGACCTGCCGCCACCTCCGGGCGCGATGGAGCAGCTGTACCTGCGGTACCGGGGCAGCATCGCGGTCGCGAACGTGTACCGCGACAAGGGGTTCGACGCGGTCGTGTCGGACAACATGTTCGGGGAGACGCTGACCGACGTCATCGCGATGGGGCACGAGACCGGCGACGTGCACGTGATCGCTCTGGACCCGGACATCGCGTCGATCGAGGAGCGGGAGCTGGGGCGCGGCAAGTCCGGCTACACCGAGACGGTGACGCCGCAGGCGCTGGTCGACGCGCTGCGCAACGAGACCGCGCGGGTCGGGTTGTGGCACGACAACTCGGGGGAGACGGTCGCCGAGACCGCTTCGCGGTTGCTGGAGAAGCTGGACGCGGCGTTGGTGCCGCGTCCGGCGAGTGCGTGAGCGACAGCCGTCGGCCGACTGGTGGCGGCTCACCGGCCCGTCCGGCCTCGTATCGTCGGCCCATGGAACTGTTGGCCCAGGGCCGAGACGCCGACGTCTACGCGCTCGATGACGAGCGCGTCCTGCGGCGGTGCCGCCACGGGGAGCCGAGCCAGACTGAGATCCGGATACAGAGCCACGTGCGTCAGGCTGGGTATCCGGTGCCGGAGATCTTCGATGTCTCCGGCCGCGACATCGTGATGGAAAGGCTGCACGGGCCGTCGCTGATGGAAACCATGCTGGACGGTGCCGAGGACGGGGTGGCCACGCTGGCTGAGGTCCACAATCGACTTCACGAGCTGTCGGCGCCGGACTGGCTGCGGGGGCACGACAGTGGCGGCGATCGGATCGCGCACCTGGATCTGCATCCGGCCAACGTGATCGTCACCGAGAGCGGGCCGGTGGTCATCGACTGGACCAACGCGGTGGCCGCGCATCCGGGGCTGGACGTCGCCGACACGATCGTGGTGCTGAGCGTCGCGATCCCCGACGGGGTCGACCTTGCGGTGCTGGACGCGGGACGGCGGCGGCTCACCGAGGAGTTCGCGGCCAAAGTAGACCATGACCCGAACCCGTGGCTGCCCACGGCGATCCGGCAGCGGATGGTCAACCCGAACCTAAAACCCGCCGAGGGCCAGCTATTGCGAGACTGGCTGTCCGAGCTGGAGAGCTGAGCGCAGCCACACGGGCGATGGCCAGCGGCTCAAGCTCGCGGCGCGGGTGGTTGCGGGCGCCGGGTGAGAGCGAACAGGGCCAGCGCCGTCGCGGTGCCCACGATGGCCAGGCCGTTGCCGAAGGCCCACAGCACCGCGTCAGCGGCCACCGCCATCTCCGAGCGCGACGGGTCGCGGAAACGCGGGTTCACCGTGACGATGAGCAGCACCTTGGCCCCCACGCCGATGGCCAGCGCGACCAGCGCGGTGTTCCACGTACGACGGACCTTCGCCGACACCGCCGCTCCGAAGCGCAGCCGCAACACGACGGTCAACGCCACCCCAAGCGGGCCCCACGGCAGGTAGTAGAACACCGGACTGCCGGGCTCCAGCGCGTCCGGGAACGCACCCGGACGCGGTTCGGCCAGCACCGCCACGATCGTGACGAGTTCCTCGTAGACGTTGCCGAACAGCCACATCGACAGCAGCACCGCGACGGCGAACCACAACCCGCGAGACCGCCGCAACGTGTCGATGTCGGTGTACACACCCGACATGCTAGCGACGCTCCTCGACACGGCGAAGGCCCGATGGGGAGCGTCGTGCTCCGCCACCGGGCCTACGCCCGTTGTCGCTAGCAGGTTGGGTTGCCGGACGGCAGCTTCCCGGAAGCCAGGTACTTGTTCACCCGCTTGTCGATGCACGAGTTGCCGTACTCGCCGTAGACGCCGTGAACCCGGGCACCGTCCAACGTCAGCAGACGCGACTCGCTGAGCTTGCCGTGCAAGGCTTCGGCGTGCTCGTACGGGGTCATCGGGTCGCCGGTGGCCGCTACGACCAGCGCCGGGACGTCATTGTCGACGGTCGTGGGCTCCTCGATCGGTTCGGTCGACCAGGACGCGCACGGGCTGATGTCGCGGTACACCGGCCCGAAACGCGGCTCGTCGGCGCGGTGCTCCTCGATGTCATTCCAGTACCAGTCGGGGTCGGTCGGCACATCCACGTCGCCGCACAGGATCGACGCCTGCGCGCTGCCGTACTTCGACTCGGCGCCGGTGAGCACGAACCCCAGCATCCCCTCCAGCTCGGGGCCCGGCTTGGCCGAACCCTGGGTCGCGGCGGTGTGCATCGTGGCGACCGCCTCGGCGAGCTTGGTGTTGGACGGTTCGCGGTCGTCGGACAGGCCGTCGAGCAGCACGATCGGGGCCGCGCTGTCGTCCAGTTCGTACTCGCCGATCCGCAGCGGTTCCTCAGCGGCGGCCTCCATGATGGAGTCGACCGTCGCGACCACCTCGTCCTGAGTGGCGCCCAGTCCGTACTCGGCGTCGCGTTTCGCCGCCCACTTCGCCCAGTCCTTCAGCGCGTTCTCGGCGTGACCGGCCGCGTCGCCGAACATCGTCGCCCCGTAGCGGTCGGGGTCGACTGCGCCGTCCAGGACGACCCGGTCGGCCCGCTTGGGGAACATCTGCGTGTACACCGAACCCAGGTAGGTACCGTAGGAATAGCCCAGATAGGACAGTTTCCGCTCGCCGAGCACCCGGCGGATCAGGTCCATGTCGCGGGCGGTGTTGCGGGTGGTCACGTGCGGCAGCAGGTCGCCCTTGGTGCGTTCGCACCGTTCGGCCAGATCGGCCTGCATGTCGACGATCTCGTCGAAACCGTCGCGTTCGGTTCCGGCCGAACGCACCCAGGTGCCGACGTCCCAACCGCAGTCGATGGGGTTGCTGCGGCCCACGAACCTCGGGTCCATCCCGATCAGGTCGAATCGGGACGACAGTTTGCCCATCGCGTCGCTGACCGGAAGCACGTAATCCAGGCCCTCACCGGCCGGGCCGCCGGTGTTGAGCAGCATCGAACCGATCTTGTGCTTCTTGTCGCTGCCTTCGAGCCGGGACATGGCCACCTCGATGGTCCTGCCGTTCGGCTTGCGGTAGTCCAGCGGGACGGTGACCTCGCCGCACTGGGCTCCGGCGGCGTCGAGTTCGGCGCCGACCTCGTCGTTCTCGTCGAGCTGGCATTTGTGCCAGTCGATCTTCTGGTTCGCGAAGCGGCCCAGGCCGTCGCCTTCGGCCAGCGCCGTGTGTGTCAGGTATCCGGTGGTGCCCAGCACCGCCAGAGCCAGGACCGCTGTCGCGGCCTTTGTGGATTTCCTCATGATTCTCCTACTCGGGGTCAGCGGCCGACGCACAGCGCGGCGCGGATGGTGTCGAACAGGGCTTCGTCGCCCGCGTCGGTGGTCACGTTGTCGTTGAGCGCCAACTGAACCTGGCGTCCGTCCGTTGTGGTGCCGTTGAAGACCTTGTATCCCGGCGAGGTGCCGCCGTGGCCCCACATGACACCGCCGCACTCCTTGACGGGGGTCTCGATCAGGCCGAGCCCGTACCGGGCGTCCTCCCACAGCCGGTCCTCGTCGGCGGGAACGGTTTCGCGCATCTCCTCCAGCTGCGGCTCGTCGAGCAGTTCGCCGTCGAGCAGCGCCGCGAAGAACCGCTGCTGGTCGTCCATGGTGGAGATCAGCGAACCGGAGGCGCCGCCGAAGGTGGTGTTGAAGCGGGTGACGTCGCGTTTGCCGCCGTCCTCCTCGGGCCAGTAGCCGCGCGGGTGCGGTCCCCGGATCCGGGACTCGCTGCCGGGCCAGTAGGTGTCCGGCAGGTCGAGTTCGTCGATGATCCGGTCGGTGATCTCGTCGCCGATGTCCTCGCCGGTCACCTTCTCCACGATCATCCCGGCCAGCACGTAGTTCGTGGACGAGTAGGTCCACTCCTGGTCGGGGTGCGGCATGTCCAGTGCCATGCCGACCAGTTCCTCGGGCTGGAAGGTGCGGTAGCGGAAGCTGTCGTAGTCCTCCCACGGCAGCGCGTCGGTGTGGTCGGGCAGGCCGCTCTCGTGCCGCAGCAGTTCCCGAACGGTGATCTTCGCGCCGTCGTAACCGTTGCCCTGCACCAGATTCGGCAGATAGTGCTCGACGGTCTGGTCCAGATCGATCTCACCGTCGGCGACCAGCTGCATGACGACGGTCGCGGTGTAGGTCTTGGTGATGCTGCCGATACGGACTCGCTGATCGGTCCGCATCGGACGCTCAGTCTCGCGATCGGCCAGACCCACCGCCTTGGTCCACTTGCCACAACCGGGGAACCGGACGTCGATCGCGGCACCGGTGACACCGTGATCGGCCACCAGGGACTTCAGTTTCGACGTCACCTTCGCGTAGCCGCACTCGCCGTCGCCTTCGGGTTCACCGGCCAGCGCCACGGCTCCCGCCGACAGCGCCATCGTCGCCGTCAGGATCCCGGCGATCGCCAGCCTGCGAACTCTTCGTCCTCTTCGTAGGGTTTCGTTCATGGCTTCGACGTTAGGAATCACACCCGCCCGCGACAGTGACGCGCGCACCCGAATAAAAGGTGTAGCTGGCTACACTGGCGAGCCGCCCGGCCACCATCGATAATCGGACGGTGCGCAAGATCTGGCAGGCCACGAGCTATCTGGTGATCGGCGGCGCGACCGGAGCCGTCGCGCTGGCCCATCTCGTCATGCTCGTGCTGGCGATCGTGACCGCGCCGCTGGGGATCGGGATACCGCTGCTGTCGTCGATGCTGGGCGCGCAGCACGGCTTCCTGACCCAGGAACGTGCCCGGATCGGCCGCTTCCTCGGCGCCGCCATCGGCGAACCCCGACGCGCGTCCGACCCGGCGGGCGGACGGCGGCTGCTGCCGCAGCTGCGACAGGCGACGACGTACCGGGAGAGCCTGTGGCTGCTGCTGCACTCCGCGGTGGGGATGCCGGTGGCGTTCGGCGTCGGGCTGCTGTACTTCGTGGCCGTCGGGTCCTGGCTGGTGACGGTGGGCTGGTGGGTACTGCCGCCCGGCACGTTCTCGTTCTTCGTGCCGATCACGACCTGGGAGCAGGCGCTGACGATTCCGCCGCTGTTCGCCGTTCCCGCGACCGCCGCGATCATCTGGCTGGTGCCCGCGATCGCCTGGGCCCACTCGCGGCTCGGCCGGTCGCTGCTGCGGCCCACCTCGACCGACCGGCTGAGCGAACGCGTCGAGGAACTGTCACACACGCGGGCCGAGGCGCTGGACGCCCACGCCGCCGAACTGCGCCGCATCGAACGCGACCTCCACGACGGCATCCAGGCGCGACTGGTCGCCATCGGCATCCACCTGGGCGTCTCGCAGCGGCAGCGCGGCGACACCCCCGAATCGGCGGACCAGCTGGTGGACCGGGCCCGCACCGGCGTCGAGGAGACCCTCACCGAACTGCAGGCCGTCGTGCGGGGCATCTACCCGCCGATACTGTCCGACCGGGGCCTGGACGGGGCGCTGCACGCCCTGGCCGCCGACAGCCCCGTCCCGATGGAACTGACGCTGGATCCGCCGGGACGGCTGCCCGCCGCCGTCGAGGCCGCCGCCTACCACGTCGCGGCCGAAGCGGTCACCAACGTCGCCAAGCACAGCCGCGCCACCGCCGCCACCCTGCGGGTCACCCGCGAGGCGAACACCCTGATCATCGAGGTCACCGACGACGGCCGGGGCGGCGCGGACGAGAGCGGCGGCACCGGCATCGCCGGGATGCGCCGTCGAGCCGCCGCGCTGGACGGCCGGATGCGACTGGCCAGCCCGGTCGGCGGACCCACGCAGCTGCGAGTGGAGTTGCCGTGCGAGTCGTGATCCTGGAAGACCACGCGCTGCTCCAGGAGGGGCTGGGCCTGCTGCTGGGCACGGCGGGATTCGAGGTGGCCGCGGCGGTGGGCACCGTCGAGGAGTTCGCGGCCGCGGTGGACGCCGAACCGCCCGACATCGCGGTGGTCGACATCCGGCTGCCGCCCACCTTCCGCGACGAGGGCCTGCGGGCCGCCATCGACGCGCGCACCCGCCACCCCCGGTTGCCGATCCTGGTGCTGTCGCAGTACATCGAACGGGTCTACGCCACCGAACTGCTGGCCGACCGGCGCGGTGGCGTCGGCTACCTGCTGAAGAACCGGATCTCGCGGGTCGACGACTTCATCGACGCGGTGCACCGCGTGGCGGCGGGAGGCACGGCCCTGGACCCTGACGTGGTGGCGCAACTGCTCATCACACGGGGCCCGGCCCCGCTGGAATGCCTCACGCCCCGGGAGCGGGAAGTGTTGGCGCTGATGGCGGAGGGGCACGCGAACACCGCGATCGCGGCGAAACTGTTCCTCACCGAACGCGCCATCAGCAAGCACATCGGCAACATCTTCCGCAAGCTCGAACTGCCGGTCGACGACAGCGCCCACCGTCGGGTGCGGGCGGTGGTGAAGTACCTCAGCGCCACTGCCGACCCATCCTGACCAGAACCCGCCCCGCTGGCCGAGCTGGGCGGGGCTCGCGGCGCTGGCTGGGCTGGGTCGCGAGCGAGGCCGGTCGGCGTGGCTCGGCCGTCGGCTGACGGTCGCTGGCCGCTGGCCGCGATGCCGCCCGACGGGGCTGGGCTAGGCCGTTTGGTCGAGGCCGGTCGCCAGGTCGCGCAGCAGCCCCAGGCTGTTGCGCCAGGCTCCGGCGTCCAGTTCGGGGTTGTCCAGCCGCCCCGACTCGGTGATCGTGACCCGCGTTGCCTCGGCCTCCGGCTCCAGTCGGATCTCGACCAGCGGATCGCCCTCGGGCTGCCAGCGGAACGACAGCAGCCGCCCCGGTTCGACCCGCTCGACGGTCGCGGGAAACGAGCCGTGCTCGTCCCAGCGCAGCACCATCGCGCCGCCCGGGCGGGCGTCGATCTCGGCGCCGCCGAACGCGTACCAGCGAGCCAGCGCCGCGCCGGTGCTGACCAGCGGCCACAGTGCGTCGGCCGTGGCCGGGATGAGCAGCTCCTCGGTGATGACCGTGACGGGTGCTTCAGCCATGGCCACAGTATGCGGACCGGGTACGACAACCGTGGCAGTATCGCCCCATGACGAACATCGAGATACGGCGCGGCGGCCCGGACGATGTGGCCGCGGTACTGGGCATGTTGGACAGTGCCATCGCGTGGATGGTCGAACGTGGAGCGACCGGCCAATGGGGATCGACACCGGCGTCCCAGACGCCGCGGTTCGTGGACCGCGTCAACACCTTCGCCGACAGCGGCGGCCTCCACATGGCCATCGTGGACGGACAGCCCGCCGGTGCGCTGTCGGTCGGCGTGCCCCTCAACTACGCCCCGCCCGCCAACGAGCCCGAACTGTACGTGCAACTGCTGATTACCCACCGTCGCTACTCGGGCCTGGGCGTGGGTTCCCGGTTGCTGGAGCACGCCGCCGAGCTCGCCCGCGCCGACAACCTCGGGCTGCTGCGGGTCGACTGCTACGCGGGCAACGACGGCAAACTCGTCGAATACTACGAGCGGCAGGGTTTCACCCGAACCGAGTCGTTCACAGTGGACCGTCCCGCCGGGGCGTGGCCCGGGCAGTTCCTGGAGCGGCGGCTGTCGCCCGCCGTGTTACCGGGTAGGCACCCTGTGGCGACGTTGAATACAGTTGAGGCAGGTGCACAGCGAACCCCGGGAGACGAGAACATGGCCGAAAAGCACAGGGAACCGGCGTGAGGCCGCTGGTGCCCTATGACCCCAAACGGGTAGGGCGATACCGGATGCTCGCCCGCCTGGGTACCGGCGGCATGGGACGGGTCTTTTTGGGCAGCGGGCCGGACGGCCGCCTGGTGGCACTGAAACTCGTCAGCGAGGACTGGCTCGAGGACGAGGGCTTCCGGGACCGGTTCCGCGGCGAGGTCGCCGCCTCCCGCAAGGTCTCCGGCGGCTACACCGCCGCCGTCATCGACGCCGACGCCGAGGCCGAGGTGCCCTGGCTGGCCAGCGAATACGTCCCCGGCGTGACGCTGGCCGAGGCCGTGAAGGCGTCCGGCGGACTGCCCGAGGCCGCCGTGCTGCGGCTGGCCGCCGGGCTCGCCGCCGCCCTGGACGTGATCCACCGGCAGGACCTGGTGCACCGCGACCTCAAACCCACCAACATCCTGCTCACCGACGAGGGCCTGCGCGTCATCGACTTCGGGATCGCCCGCGCCACCGACAACGTCGCGGGCAGCGGCCTCACCCGCACCGGCCGGGTCGTGGGCACCGCCGGGTACATGTCGCCCGAACAGGCCGAGGGCAAGTCCGTGACCCCCGCCAGCGACGTGTTCTGCCTGGGCACCGTGCTGGCCATGGCCAGCACCGGTTCGGGGCCCTTCGACGGCAACTCCGACCCGCAGACGATCTACAACGTCGTCCACAAGGAACCCGACCTGTCCGGGCTGCCGGACCGGGTGCGCGCGCTGGTGGCCCGGTGCCTCGACAAGGATCCCACCGCCCGGCCCGGCCCGACGCAGGTGCTGGAATCCATAGGGGAACTCGCCCCGACCGGGCGGGCCTGGCCGCAGTCGGTGCACGAGCTGATCAACGGTCAGCGCGCCGAAGTGGACAACGTGCTGAACACGCCGCAGTGGACGGTGAACCTGGCCCGCGTCGTCGACAAGACGAAGATGTTCACCCGTGGCCTCACCACGGCCAACGAGTCGCGCCGTCCGGCCGCCGACGCCGTCAACCAGTGGTACGACGCCGCCGAGAACCGGTTCCGCAAACTGATCTCCTCGCGCAAACCCGCCGACGGCAAGCCCGTCGCGGCCACACCCGGCGAGGGCCCGCCCGGTACCGCCAAGTCCGCGCTCGGCCAGCCGCCCGGCCAGCGGGGGCACGCCCTCGACAAGCCACCGGCCAAGCAACTCGTCCCGCGCAAACCCCGACAGCCGGGCCAACCGGCCAACGCCCAGCTGCTGTTGGTCCGCGACATTGCGATCATCGTGGCGGGCGCGCTCGTCGGCATGTTCGTCACCGCCGACCTCAACATCGGCCAACCCATCGCCAGCGACCGCGAAAGCCTCGGCATCGGCGGCAGCGAACTCGAACAGGCCCTGACCCACGCCGGGTACTTCGGCGCCATCGTCGGGTTCCTGCTGGGCGGGGTGGCCTGCGCGATCGTGCGCTGGATCGTCGGCAAACGCGCCCAGCGGTTCAGCCGGATCGCGCTGGCGGTGCTGTCGGGCGGCGGCTTCGTGCTGGGCTGGCTGGCCGAACACGACTACATCAACCTTAACCTGGTCAGCATCGGCATCATGGAGGACGTCTCCAACAACGAGAACGAGGCCGGGCTGATCGTGCTGGGGGTGCTGGTCAGCTTCGTCGCCCTGGGCTGCGCGCTGTGGATCGTGGGTCGCATGATCCCGCTCTTGGCCATCATCGGCTTCATCCCCGCCGCCGCCTGCGGCGCCGCGTGGGCCTACCTGGGCGCCTCCGGCATCGTCATCGACGACGGCCTGTCCATCGGCCTGGCCAGCGTTCTGGGTGCCAGCATCGGCGGCGGTGTGGCCGCGCGGATCCTCAACTCGATGCGGGACCGCAAGAAACCCGCCGTACCCGCGCCGCCACCACCGCAACCCCCCAGGGCCCGTCCCTGGTTAGGCCCTGGCCTGTCCGGGGCCGTCCGGATTCGTCCGCCGCCGCCTTTCGGTGCGGCAAGCTGGAGGCTGTGCCGCGTCACGCCGAAAAGGAGCCGTAGTGGACCAGACCATCCACGAGGACCCCAGCCTCATCCTCACCCGCGACGGCCGGGTGGAGGCCAAACCGCTCGCCGAACTACGGCGGCTGTACCCCGAACTGCCGCCGGAGATCATCGACACCATCCATCGCGAGGCGACGGACGCCGCCGCCGCGTACACCGCCGAACGGTTGCCGCTCGCCCCCGTGGGCGTCGGGTAGCCGCGAAAACGAGTTGCCGCACCGCCGCCGCGCGACCCAGTATTGGCCGGTGAAGATGCACGCCGATCAGGCCGACATCACCGCCGAGGAGGTCGCGCGGCTGGTCGCGGACCAGTTCCCGGACTGGGCCCCGCTGCCGGTGCGGCCGATAGCCTCGCCCGGCACCGTCAACGCGCTGTTCCGGCTCGGCGAGGACGTGGTGCTGCGGTTCCCGTTGCGGCCCAACCGCGACGAGACGCTGCGCGCCGAACTCGCCGACGAGCAGGACCGCTGCCGACTCGTCGCCGACCGGCTCCCGGTGCCGGTGCCCGAACCGCTGGGCCTGGGACGGCCCGGCCCCGGTTACGACGGCTGGTGGAGCGCGTATCGCTGGATCGATGGCGAGACCGCCTACGGCGCCGACATCGCCGACCAGCGCGGCCTCGCCCGCGACCTCGCCGGATTCGTCCGGGCACTGTGGCGCGTCGACACCGACGGTCGCGCCTGGGACGAGACCGCCAGGGGCGGACGGCTGAGCGAGTTCGCCGATGGCGTCGCCGACGCGCTGTCGCGCAGCGTGGAACTCACCGACACCACCGCGATCGACGCGCTGTGGCGGCGCTGCCTGCTCGCGCCGGAACCCGAGACGCGGCACTGGATCCACGCCGACCTCATGCCCGGCAACCTGCTGCTGCGCGAGGGACGGCTCGCCGCCGTCATCGACCTGGAGATGCTGCGGGTCGCCGACCCCGCGGTCGACCTCATGCCCGCCTGGAACCTGTTCGACGCCGCCGCCCGCGACACCTACCGGCGCGAACTCGGCGTCGACGACGCGACCTGGGAACGCGGGCGCGGCTGGGCGCTCGCGCAGGCCATCATCGCGCTGCCGTACTACGTGGACACCAACCCCGTCATGGCCGACACCGCCCGCCACACCCTCGACGCGCTGTTGGAATAGCCCGAGCGCGCGGCGGTGTCGTCGCGGTGAAACCGGCCGCGATGCGGCAGGATCACGGTGTGTATGGCGGATACGACTCCTCGCGGGTGGCGAAAACGGTGGTGACGGTGCTGCACGCCGGTGGTGTCACCGCCGCGGTGTGGTTCCTGGCGGGCGGGTCGCGGCGCTTCGGCGACTGGCTCGGGGTCGACTTCCCGCTGGCCGACGGCACCCGCCGGGCGCTGCTGATCGCGCTGTCGGTGTTCTACTTCGGACGCTTCCTGGTGACGACGTTCGTCACCCTCAAACGGACCATGGCCGTGCCCGAGGCCGTCACGATCGGGGTGTGGGTCATCGTCATCCACGCCACGATGGCGTTCACCGGCGGCACCAACCCCGCCGACGTCGGCCGCTGGCTGTGGGTGGGGGTGGCGCTGTATCTACTGGGGTCCATTCTGAACACCGGCTCCGAGATCCAGCGGCTACTGTGGAAACGGCTTCCGGAGCACAGTGGTCGGCTGTACACCGGCGGCATGTTCCGCTACACCCGGCACCCCAACTACCTCGGCGACGTCACGCTGTTCACCGGCTTCGCGCTGGTGACCGGGACCGTGTCGGCCTTCGCGATCCCGCTCATCATGACCGTCATGTTCGTGTCCATCAACATCCCGATGCTCGACAGGTACCTCGCCGAGCGGTACGGCGACGACTTCGACCGCTACGCGTCACGCACGTCCCGGCTCATCCCGTTCGTCTACTTAGCGCACTCAGCTGCCGCTGGTGGCGGCGACCCGAACGCCCAGCGCCACCAGGATCGCGCCGGTGGCCGTGTCCAGGGCCCGACGGATCGCGGGGCGCTGGAACACGCGGCGCAGCGTCCCCACCAGCAGCGCCACCGAACCGAACCACGCCAGCGTGATGGCCACCGCGACCGCCGACAGCTGCACGGTGTCCAGCACCGTCGCGTGGGAGGGCAGGAACTGCGGGATCAGCGCCACGAAGAACACCCCGACCTTGGGGTTGAAGACGTTGCACCAGAAGCCCTGCCGAAACGCCAGCCAGTCGGACACCGTCGCGGGCGGGGCCGACTCGGCAAGCGGCGAGGCGCCCTTGTCCTTGAGGGCGGCGTACAGGGTCCGGGCGCCGAGGTACACCAGGTAGGCGGCACCGGCCAGCTTCACCGCCGTGTACAGGCCCGCCGAGGCGGTCAGCAGGGCCGCCACCCCGGTGGTCGCGGCGACGACCCACACCGTGATGCCCGCGGCGATCCCGACGGCGGCCATGAGACCGGAACGGCGGCCCGAGATGGCCGAACGACGCACCACGATCGCGAAGTCCGGGCCGGGCGACATGGCGCCCAGCAGGATCACGGCGGCGAAGGCGGGGATGACGGTCCAGGTGGTCACGGCGGAATCCTCCCGTGGGGCGGCGGACTACCCAACCTACAACCGACGGCGGCCGCGGGGCCACATCGCGGGAATCCACCGGCCGCGACCCCGCGGCACCTGCCATCGATTGATCCTAACAGAACACACCATAAGTGACATACCTCGATCGAGTGCATCACCGGTAGCTCCACAGGATCCCGGCCACGTAGGCTCGCCAGATGATCGAGCAGCTTTGGGACGCGTACCGCGAACACCACGACCTGGCGAAACTGGAAGGCCACTGCCACACCGGACGGGACTGGTTCTACCTGGCGGTGCTCGCCTTCGCCGACGGCCACGACGCCGCGGCCGCCGACTACGCCACCCGCGCCGCCCGGCACGAAACCGCCTCCCGGGTGCACGCCGCGGCGGCCGAGTACCTCACCAAGGTGGGAAAGCAAGGGCGGCAACAGGTCTACACCGAGCCGGAGGGTTTCGCCGCGTTCATCCGGGGCGGCGGCAACGTGTCGCTGTACCGGGCGCTGAGCGCCGCGCTGGCCGAACGGTACCGCTCGGCCAAGCCCGCGTCCCTGTTGGACATCGGTGTCGGTGACGGTCTGGCGCTGCTGCCAGCGCTGACCGGTGACGTCGCCCGGGTCGATCTGCTGGAACCCTCGGCGGCGCTGTTGGACGCCACGGCCGCGGCCCTGACCGAACGCGGCGTCGCGCACCGCGCCGCCAACGCGACCCTGCAACAGCTGGCCACCGGCGTGGACGCCTGGCCCGCCGACACCCGCTGGGAACTGACCCAGTCGACGTTCGCGCTGCACAACATCGCCCGGCCGCAGCGCCTTGAGCTGCTGGGATGGCTGCGCGATCACACCGACCGGCTGCTGATCGCCGAGTTCGACCTGCGGCCCGGCTCCTCGTGCGAGCCGGAGTGGTTCGACTACGTCGCCACCCGCTACGAGGCCGGGCTGGCCGAGTACGACGGCGACGGTGGCCTTGTCGCGCAAGGATTCCTGATGCCGGTCATGTTCGGGTACTTCGACCCGGCGACCGTGCACCACGAACAGTCCCTCGCGGACTGGCGCGCCGACCTGACCGCCGCCGGGTTCACCGACCAGCGGGAACCGGAACTGCTGCACGACTACTGGTGGGCGCCCGGGTACCTGCTCGACGTCCGGTGAGTCCGTGGGGGAGTCGCGACTGTCGGTAGCCGATGCGGTAGCTTGACGCCGTGGCAGGCGTGGGGATGCGGCGGATCGGCGCGCTCCTCGTCGTGCTCGCGATCGTGCTGACCGGCGTCGAGTGGTGCCTGGCGCACCAGCACCCCGAGGTCGCCGCGGCGTCGGTGGCCGACTGCCCGGCCCCCGGAACCCATCACGAAGCCGAACAAAGCGCCCGCCAGCCCGGTGTGGCGTCCGGGGTCGCTTGCCAGGCCCCGGAAGTTCCCGCTGTGATCATTGACGCGCCCATAGAGCGCGATCATGCGGACAGCCTGGGGCACAAGCATTTCCGCTCCCAATCGGGAGCGACGCGACTGATCGGACTGTGTATCTCCCGGACGTGACGGGCCTCTGACATGACAGGGGACCGTTAATCCATTTAAGAGGGAGAAACTTTCTTGAGCATTACCGAATTCGCCGTGCCCGGTGGACTGCGCACGGCCACACCCGGCGACATGACCGCACTGGTCGGCAACACCCCATTGCTGCGGCTCGCGACCGCCGAGACCGGCCACGGCTACTGGGCCAAACTCGAAGGCGCCAACCCCGGCGGCATCAAGGACCGCGCGGCCCTGCACCTGGTGCGGCGCGCCCGGGAACGCGGCGACCTGGCGCCCGGCGCGCCCATCGTGGAGTCCTCCAGCGGCACGCTGGGCCTCGGACTCGCCCTGGCGGGCATGGCATCGGGGCACCCGGTGACCGTGGTGGCCGACCCCGGCCTGGAGCCGTCGCTGCGGCGACTGCTGGCCGCCTACGGGGCCCACGTCGACATCGTGGCCGAACCCGATCCGGTCGGCGGCTGGCAGGAGGCCCGCCGCGCCCGGGTCGCCGAGCTGATCGCCGGTTCACCCGGGGCCTGGAACCCGGACCAGTACCACAATCCCGACAATGTGGACGCCTACGAGGCGCTCGGACTGGAGTTGGCGTTCCAGTTGCGGCACATCGACATCCTGGTGTGCGCGGTCGGCACCGGCGGCCACTCCGCCGGGGTCTTCGGGGTGCTGCGGCGGCTGTACCCGCACGCGCGGCTGGTCGGCGTCGACTCGCCCGGGTCCACCATCTTCGGTCAGCCCGCCCGGCCCCGGCTCATGCGCGGGCTGGGCTCGAGCATCTATCCGCGCAACGTCGCCTACGACCAGTTCAGCGAGGTCCACTGGGTACCCCCGGCCGCCGCGATCCACAGCTGCCGCCGTCTGGCCCGCCACAGCTACGCCACCGGCGGCTGGAGCGTCGGCGCGGTCGCCCTGGTGGCGGACTGGCTGGCCCGCCGCGAACCCGCCTCCGCTCGCGTGGTCGCGATCTTCCCCGACGGGCCGCATCGCTACGCCGACACCGTCTTCAACGACGAGTACTGTCGCCAGCATCAGCTGCTGGACCAGCCGCTACCCACCGATCCCGAAACCGTCGACAACCCGCTGGGGCACCTGTCCGTGGCCTGGACCCGAACCACCAACGTCCAAGATCCGCTCGCTAGCCAAGCGCGGGGCGACGGCGCGAGGGTGGCCGGGCTGGTGGCTGACGGCGCCGCAGCCCCATCGCTGGCCGACGGGGAGGTGCGGGCGTGACCGTCTCGAAGTTCCGAGAGCTCGACGCCACCGTAAGGCTGTTGTGCCTCAACCAGTTCGGCATCAACGCCGGGTTCTTCATGCTCATGCCGTTCCTGGCCGCGTACCTGTCCGGCGGCATCGGGCTGGTGGCCGGGCTGGTCGGACTGCTGCTGGGCGTGCGCAACTTCAGCCAGCAGGGACTGTTCTTCGCCGGGGGAGCGCTGGCCGATCGGTTCGGGTACAAGCCGATGATCCTGGCCGGTTGCGCGCTGCGGACGGTCGGTTTCGGGGTGCTCGGCTTCACCGACTCGCTGCCGGGCCTGGTGCTCGGCATGGTCGCCACCGGAGCCGCCGGGGCCCTGTTCAACCCCGCCGTACGGGCCTACATCGCCGCCCAGGCCGGTGACAAGCGCGTCGAGGCCTTCGCCGTGTTCAACGTGTTCTACCAGGCCGGGATCCTGGCGGGCCCGCTCATCGGACTGGCGCTGTCCGGTGTGGACTTCTCCGTGACGTGCTTCACCGCCGCCGCCATCTTCGCGGCACTGACGCTCGCGCAGGCGCGACTGCTCCCCAAGCGGCACGGCGAGAACAGCGACCGTCCCTCGATGGTGGACTCGTGGCGAACCGTGGCCCGCAATCGCGGGTTCCTGCTGTTCTCCGTCGTCATGGCCGCGACGTACGTCCTCAACTTCCAGACCTACCTGGCGCTGCCGCTGCTGCTGAACCAGCACACGACCCCCGCCGCGGCCAGCCTGACCACGACGGTCGTGTTCGCGATCGCGGGGATCCTCACGATCACCGCCCAGGTGCGCGTCACCGCGTGGTGCAAGAACCGTTGGGGGCCAAGCGGTTCGCTATGCCTCGGCGTCATCGTCATGGGTGCCGCGTTCCTGCCGGTCGCCGCCGTGTTGGCGTGGCGGCCGGACGCGGGCGTGGTCATCGCCGCCGTCGTGGTCTGCGGAACCATCCTGGCGACCGGAACGATGATCACCTACCCGTTTGAGATGGACACGATCGTCACCCTGGCGCGCGAACAACACGTCGCCAGCCACTACGGCGTCTTCCAGACCGTCGCCGGAATCGCCGTGGCGGCGGGCAATCTCGCCGTCGGGGCCGGACTAGACGCCACCGGTGTCGGTCCATGGTCGACACTGCCGTGGGCGGGTCTGGCGCTGGCCGGTTTCGGTTGCGCCCTCGGCCTGCGCGCCATCGCCATCCGGGGCGCGACCAGCGTCGCTCAGCCGGTCAACGCGTGACGCACCCACACGTTCGGCTCGACGTAGACCGCGTAATCGGCCTCCACATAGCACTGCGCCGGATTCAACCCCGACGGCACCACGACGGGACCGCTCGTGTCGAACGGCAACCCCGTCCAGGTCCGCCAGTCGGCCAGCGATCCGGTGACCACCATGGACGTCGAGGCCACCGAGTCGATGACGGCTCCCGCGCGCACGTGGGTGCGGATCCACGGATCGTGCGGGAGCCCGTCCTCGCGGGTGCGCCACGCGTACTCACTCATCGGCGCGTCCGGCTCCAGGTGCTTGCCGGTCGGCCGCAACGGCGCCACCAACTCGGCGAAACCGCGCGCACGCGCGTTGTCGCGCATACTCGCCAGCACCTCCCGCGACAGGCCGCGACCCAGGTGACGGTTGTCCACGGAGATCTCGATCGCGCTCACCACATCCGGTTCCCGGCTCGCGCGGTGGTCGGAGAACGCCCACAACAGTGCCTGGTCCCAGCCCCCGGACGGCAGCTCGCGCCGCCCCTCCAGGTCCAGCTTGAACGGCACACTCAACGCGCGCGCCACCAGCTGCCCGTCGGCGTCGGTGGCCACCAGCACGTACTCGGGAAACGTCGTCAGGATCGCCCCATAGTGGAACCAGCTGACCCGGTCCTCGGTGATGTACCGGGGCCAGTTGTCCCGCAGCTCCCAAAACGCGCCGGTCAACTCCGGGCGCTCGGCAAGGGTCGTGATCGTCAGTGACATGCGGCCCAACCTAGAGCAACCCGCCACCGACGGCTTCCGCTTTTCAGGTCATCGGACCCAGCGCCCGCGCGTTCCAGTCGCGGATCAGCGCGTGGTGCGGGCGCCACGCCCGCCACACCTGTTCGCCCCAGGCCCGCACCAGCCGCTCGTGCTCGGCCGCGTCGGGAGCCGTCAGAACGTCGGCGGCCGTGAGCATTCCCCGCAGCGGTGGGGGTTCCAGCGCGTGGAAGTAGTCCGGCCGGTCGGCCATCATGCGCTTGTGGAGTTCGGCACCCCGTCGCACGTCCACATCGTCCTCGACGAACAGGCACAGTGTCATCAGGCACAGCGCCAGCCGCTGGATCTCGGTACGGGAGTCGCCGCCGGGGTGCTGGGCCACATAGACGTCCACCACCAGCTGGTGCACCCCGCGATAGGCCGCGATCCCGTACGAGCGCGCCAGCAGCTCCTCGTAGCGGCCCCAGCAGGCACCGGAGGAGTGCCGGTCGGCCGGTGGGGTCGGCGCCGGATCGTCCGCCGCGCCCACGAAACCGCAGCCCGGGCATTCGTCCATGCCCCGACGCTACATCCGTGGCAGTACCCGCGATTGTCATCGCCGGACCGATGCCGCGCCGGGATCCGCGAGCCAGGCTGGAGACCCCGACGAGAGGAAGACAAGCCCATGTCAATCCCACTGGCGCCCGACTCCACGATCCGGGTTCGCAGCTTCGACACCGTCGCGGGCGGCACCGTTTCGGTGCCCGACCCTAAGCGGGTGGTGCACCTTCAGTTCCGGCGCTTCGCCGGTTGCCCGATCTGCCACACCCACCTGCGCTCCATCGCCAAGCGGCACGACGAGATCCGCTCCGCCGGGATCCGCGAGGTCGTGTTCTTCCACACCGGAATCGACGAACTGTACGAGTACACCGACATGCTGCCCTTCGACGTCGTGGCCGACCCCGACAAACGGGTATACCGCGAGTTCGGGGTCGAGTCGGCGCGGCGGGCGATCCTCAGCCTCGGTGGACTGTGGGCGGTGCTGCGCACCGCGATTCCCACGACGGTGCGGATCCTGACCGGGCGGCAGCGTCCGCCGTCGTCCAAACCGGAGGGTGGACGGCTGGGACTGCCCGCCGACCTCCTCATCGCGCCCGACGGCCGGGTCCTGGCAGCCCACTACGGCGAGCACATGGACGACCAGTGGTCGGTGGACGAACTGCTGCGGCTGGCCGCCGAGGTCACTTCGCCGCGGCGGTGATGCAGAAGGAGTCGTCGCTGTCGCCCGGCGGCCCGATGATGATCTCGTCGTCGATCAGGCCGTGCTCGCGCAGTGTGGCCGCGATCGGTTCGGCGAAGCCGCGTTTGTCGAAGCCGGGTTCCCAGGACGGGGCCTGCCAGAACAGGTACAGCCGTCCGCCGGGCCGCAACAGCCGCCGCACCTCCGCCAGTGCCGTGACCGGCCGTTTCCAGAACACGTTGACGTGGGCGGCGAAGATCGTGTCGAACTCCGGTTCCAGTCCGGTGTCGGGAAACTCGGTGCGCAACAGGAACGCCGTGTCGTTGTCCACATGGGAACGGTTGCGGCGGGTGGCGGCGGCGATCATCTTCTCGGAGCGGTCGATGCCGATGACGGTGCCGGTGTCGAGGCGCTGGCTGACGAGGGTGACGGCCACGCCGTGGCCGCAGCCGACCTCCAGCAGCCGGTCGTCGGGGGCGGGTGACAGGGTGTCGACCGCCCAGCGCAAACGGGTGGATGCCTGACTGGTCATGGTTCGCGACTCCGGTTCTTGGTCCTGCGGTCCGAGCGTACGGCGCAACTGCGACACCGATCCCGGTCAGGCGGTGGCGTGGATCAGGTAATAGTCGACCCAGCCGTCGCGGTAGGCGGGCAGCCAGTTGCGGCCCCACGAGTCGTGGTACTCGGTCTGGGCGATCCAGGCGTCCATTCCCTCCCAGACCCGTTCGCCGATCGACTCGGTGACGATGTCGCCGAACCCGGCCTCGGCGAGGTGTTCGGCGAAGCCGCTCACCGGCGCCACCACGTCGATGCCGTTGCCGACCGTCTCCAGCAGCTCGGCCAGCCGCGGCTCGGGTTCGCCGCCGGGGGCGAAGAAACCGGCCAGGACGAACCGCCCGCCGGCGCGCAGCACCCGGTGCGCCTCGACGGCCAGCCGCCGGTGGTCGTCGACGTGCTGCGCCGCCTCGACACAGTAGACGCCATCCAGAGTGGAAGTCCCGACCGGCAGGCTCAGTGCCGAGGCCCGCACCAGCTTCAGCGGCGGCGGTGGTTTCGCGGCGGCCGCGCGCGCCAGCTGCTGCGCCGACAGGTCAAGGCCGACAACGAAAGCCGGGAAGTACTCGCTCGCCACCAGTGAGGCACCGGCCCCCTTGCCGCAACCGATCTCCAGCAACCGGCCGTCCCGGGCCCCGTCCAGCCGGGCGACGACCTGGCGGTACAGCTCCGCCTGACTGCGGGTGCGTTCGGCCTGGGTCAGTTCACCGGACGTGTCGATTGTGTCCGGCCAGTAGCCGTAGTTGATGAAGCCGCCCGAGAACAGCGTCAGGCCCCCGAGATCACCTTCACCGTACATATAGGAACGGAGCTGTTGCGGGTCCGGAATCGACTGGCTCATGCTCCCATTGTGATCCATTCGCCGCCGCCGTGGTGTCCGTGCGTGCCCGAGTCATGCCCGAGGGTCGGTTCAGCCGTCCCGCTCCACTTATCTAGGCTGACCAACGGCCACGACCACATGAACGCGGAGGCGCACGATGTCCAAGACTGACTCCGAGGACCGCATCGGCGAGGACACCACCAGGCCGGTAGCCGAGCGCACGCTCGGGTTGATCCTCACCATCGGCGGGGTCATCGGCCTGATCGCCTCGTGGGCGCTGGCGGTCGAGAAGATCGCGATGCTCCGCGACCCCGACTACACGCCCAGTTGCAGCATCAACCCGGTGCTGTCGTGCGGTTCGGTCATGGAGACCGCGCAGGCCGAACTGTTCGGGTTCCCCAACCCGTTCATCGGCCTGATGTCGTTCCCGGTCGTGATCACCGTCGGCGTGCTGGTGCTGTCGCGGGTACGGCTGCCGCGCTGGATCTGGTGGGGCATGCAGCTGGGGACGCTGCTGGGCGCCGTGTTCATCACCTGGCTGTTCATCCAGAGCCTGTACTCGATCGGCGCGCTGTGCCCCTACTGCATGGTCGTGTGGGCCATGGTCATGCCGATCTTCTGGTACACGACCGTCTACAACATCTCGCGCCGCAACTTCAGCAAGACCGACGGCGAGGTCGGCGACTGGCTGTACCTGCACTGGGCGGGCCTGGTGCTGTGGGTCTTCGTCCTGCTGATCCTGATCATGATCCGGTTCTGGAGCTACTGGCAGACCCTGCTGTAACTAACGGCGTGCCGGTGATCCCGCCGTCCACCCGCAACTCGACGCCGTTGACGTAGTCGGCCAGCGGGCTGGCCAGATACGTCACCGCCGCCGCGATGTCCTCGGCCCGGCCCAGCCGCCCGGAGGGGTTGGGCGCGTACTCCGACGCCACCCGGGCCTCGATGTCCGGCCAGTCCCGTTGCGGCCACGACTCGGACGCGGCGCGGGTTTCGAACATGCGGCGCGCCGAGTCGGTGAGGATCACCCCGGGGCTGACGCAGTTGGCGGTCACCCCCGACCCGGCCAGGTGCTGGGCCAGGCTCGTGGTCAGGTTGACCACCGCCGCCTTGGCCGCCGAGTACTCCACCATGTTGGGCAGCGGCGTCGTGTTGGCGCGGCTGCCGATCGTGATCACCCGGCCCCAGCCGTCCGATCGCAGCACCGGCAGCAGCGCCTGGGTCAGCCGGACGGTGGCCACGACGTTGCTGTCCAGCGCGTCGCGCCAGTCGTCCGGCGTCGAGGTCTCCCAGGAGTGCTCGCTGAACGGGCCGGTGTTGTTGACCAGGATCCGGACGCCGAACCCCCGCGCCGCCTCGGCGACGCGCTCGGCGTCGGCCGCGTCGGTCACATCGCCCAGCACCACCTCGGCCGTGGCCCCGGACGCGCGCAGCCGCTCGGCGACCCGGCGCGCCGACTCGGCGCCACGGCCGTGCACCAGCACCGGACAGCCTTCGGTCGCAAGGCTTCGCGCGATCTCCGCGCCGATGCCGCCGCTGCTGCCGGTGATCAGTGCCGGTCTACCGCTGAGTCCCATGTCCATCGGCACACCATAGGTGCGCCGACCGACACGTCAGACGGGTTCAGCAGTGCTCGGAGGGACTGTTGTACGCGGTGCCCTCCACCGCGCCGCCCCAGCGCACGCACGAGGGCGAGGTGGCGCGCACCGGACCGGCGTAATGGGTGAAGTTGCCCGAGTCGGTGGCTCTGGTGGCGCCCTGCGGTTCCAGGTACGCCGAGGTGGCGGTGGCCGTTCCCAGCGAGGTGAACTTGCGCGTCACCACACAGTTCGCGCTGCCGTTCCAGGCGAGGTCCACAGTGCCTTTGCCGCCCAGCCGGGCCGAGTCGATCTGGTAGTACCCCGAACCGCACAGGTCGGCCGGGTCGTAGGTGTTGGCGCAGTTGCGGGAGGTCACGTTGGCGTTGGGGTAGCCGAAGGTCGCTCCGTTGAAGACCGCCTTGCGGATGTTGCCCGGATAGGAACCGTCGACCCGCACCTCGTAGTGCAGGTGCGGCGAGATGGCGTTGCCGGGCTTGGACGTGTTGCCCAGTGTCCCGATGACCTGTCCCTGCGAGACGTACTCACCGGCCTTGACCGCCAGGTTGTTCAGGTGCGCGTAGTAGGTGTAGTAGCCGGTGGAGTCGTGGCGGATCTTGACCAGATTCCCGTAACCGTTGGCGGAACCCTGATGGGCGGCGGTCTCGATGGTTCCGGCCGCGGCGGCCACCACCGTGTCCTTCAGGTCGGCCGAGGCGCTGCTGCCCCGGTTGAAGTCGATCTCCCAGGCCCGGTGGGCGCTGGAGTTGTCGTTGTCGCCGTTCCAGGTCTGACCACAGGGGAACGGGAGCTGGAAGTTGGGCATGGCGTTCACCGACGGGTCGGCCTGGGCGGAGGGCGCCGCCAGGACCGAGGCGATCGCGGCGGTGAGCATGGCCGCCGCGGCCAGCGCTATTCGTTTTTTCCACATGGGAATCGGGCCTTTCCAATGGGCAAGAATGGGCAATAAACATATGAACATTTCTGCATATAACGTCCCCACAATGCCTTGCGCCGTTTGGGATCTCCAGCCGCCGGGTAACCGCCGTCGTGAAGCCTCCGCGCCTGACGCGGAGTGACCCGACAAAGGGGGCAAGTAATGACCACCATGACGCAACCGGCGACCAGAACCGGATTCGAGCGGCCGTCACCGAGCGGCCTGGCCGACGTGATCGAGACGATCCTCGACAAGGGCCTGGTGATCGACGCCTACGTGCGGGTGTCGCTGGTCGGCATCGAACTGCTGACCATCGACCTGCGGGTCGTCATAGCCAGTGTGGACACCTACCTGCGGTTCGCCGAGGCCGTCGGACGTCTGGACATCACCCAGAACAACGACAAGGGCCTGCCGGAACTGTTGGAGAGCACCCAGCAGAGCGGCGCCAAGTCCAAGACCAAGGGCGCCCTGGAAGCCGCCGGCGAGAAGGTCCGGGACGTGTTCTCCAGCGATGACGAGGACACCGAGCAGGAGTCCGACAACAAGTCCCGGTCCAAGACCAAGACGAAGAAGGGGTGAGCCCGGTGACCGCGTCACCCGCTCTGACAACGGTCTGTTTCGTCTACGGCATCGTCCCGGCGGAGACCGAACTTGATCCCGAACTGCTCGGCGTGGGGGACCCGGCCAGCCAGGTGAGCCTGGTGCGGTCCGGGGACATCGCCGCGGCGGTCAGCCAGATCCCCGCCGACGAACCGCTGGGCAGCTACCGCGACCTCCAGGCACACGCCCAGGTACTCGACCGGCTCGCCGAGGACGGACCGGTGCTGCCGATGCGGTTCGGCGCCGCGATGGCCGATGAGGACGCCGTCGCCGGGGAACTGCTGGCCAACTCGCACGACGATTTCCACCGCTCGCTGGAGAACCTGCGCGGCCTGACCCAGTTCCTCGTCAAGGGCAGCTACGAATCCACCGCCGTACTGACCGAAGTGGTCACCGAGGACCCGGCCACCTCCTCGCTGCGCGAGGCGATCCGCGACAAACCGCCGGAGCTGACCCAGCCGGAGCAGATTGAACTGGGCAAGGCCATCGCCAGCGCGCTGGCACAGCGCCGCAGCGCCGACACCGAGGTGCTGCTGGCCCGGCTGGCGCCGCTGGGCGCCGAGTTCAACGTCCGGGAACCCAACGGCGAGTACGTCGCGTTCCGGGTCGCGGTGCTGCTGCACCAGGAACGCACCGGCGAACTCGGCGACATCCTGGACGACCTGTCGAGCGAGTGGGAGGGACGGCTCAACCTGCGGTTGGTCGGCCCGATGGCTCCCTACGACTTCGTCCCGACGCCGACGAACGGCAACTGAGCATGTTCGGCCTGCTGCTGGCCCCGGTACTGGGAGTCGTCCGGCTCGCCGAGCTGATCCACCGTGAGGCCGAGCGGCAGTACCGGGACCCGGCGGCCGTGATGGGCGCCCTGGAGGCCGTCGACGCGGCCCGCCGGAACGGCGAACTGTCCGAGACCGAAGCCGAACAAGCCGAGCGGGAACTGCTGGCGCGGCTGTACCCGCCGCGTCCGGCGGGTTCCCTGCTCCCCCCGAGCCATGAGAGGTGATTCCCTGTGGCCAGGACGTCCCGAACCAAGGACAACGAACCCGACGACGCCAAGGCGGACGGCAAGTCCACCTCGTCACCGTCGCTGGGCGCCGCCAAGGCCGCCCGGCTCGCGGCCGAACAGGTCGCCGAACTCACCTCGCGTGAACCCATCGGCATCGTCGGCGTCGAGGCCCGCGACGGTGGCTGGCGCGTCGACATCGAGGTGATCGAGGCGGCCCGGATCCCGTCCTCGACCGACATGCTGGCGACCTACTCCGCCGACCTGGACGCCGACGGCGCGCTGCTGTCGTGCCGCCGCGCCTCCCGATACCTGCGCGGATCCAACTACTCCAACGGAGACGGCTCATGACCTACCCCGACCTGAGCCGGGGCGCCGGACCCGTCGCCGCCGGACCCCAGCCCACCGGACTGGCCGACCTGCTGGAACGGGTGCTGGACAAGGGACTGGTGATCGCCGGTGACATCCGGGTCAACCTGCTGGACATCGAACTGCTCACCATCAAACTGCGGCTGGTGATCGCCTCCATGGAGACCGCGCAGCAGGCCGGAATCGACTGGTGGACCCGCGATCCCTGGCTGAAGGCCTCGGAATCCGAACTGCTGGAGGAGAACCGCCGACTGCGCGAACAGCTGGCGCAGGCCGACACCAACGGCCGCAAACGCATCGAGGGCAAGGAGAGCCATGACTGAGCACACCGGACTGTGGCTGTACGCGGTCGCCGACCAGCTCCCCGACGGGCGGCTGCCCTGCCCGGCCGGCATCGACGAAGCCCCGGTCGAGGCGATCGCCCATGACGGACTCGCCGCCGTCGTCTCCCCCGTCGACCTCCACCACTACGGCGAGGAGGCACTGGCGCGACGGCTGGAGGACTTCGACTGGCTGGCCGCCACCGCCAACCGCCACCACGCCGTCATCGAGGCGGTGCACCACCTCAGCACCACCGTCCCCATGCGACTGGCCACGGTGTACACCGAACCGCGACGCGTGTCCACGCTGCTGGCCGAACAGCACGACCTGCTGCGCCGCGCCCTGGACTCGGTGGCCGGGCACACCGAGTGGGGCGTCAAGGCGTTCGCCGTCAACCGGCCGCAAGCCCCGCCCGCCGCCGGCGGCGAGGAATCCGGTGCCGCCTACCTGCGCCGACGACGCGCCGAACTGGCCAACGCCGACGCCGTCCGGCAGGAGGTCTGGGACGCCGCGCAACACGCCTTCCACGAACTCGGCCTGCTGGCGGTGGCGCAACGCCGCCACCGGCCCCAGGACGCCAAACTCACCGGCAAGCCCGAACCCATGCTGCTCAACGGAAGCTTCCTCGTCGAGGACACCGAACAGGACGCCTTCACCAAGGCGGTGTCCACACTGACAGCCGATCATCCCGAACTGGAGATCCAGTTGTCCGGCCCGTGGCCGCCGTACTCCTTCGCCGGGCTGGCGGTGGAAGCATGACCACCGCCGTGGAACCCCGCTGGGACTCCGAACAGACCGTCGCGCTGGTCGACCTGCTCGACCGGGTGCTGGCCGGGGGAGTGGTCATCGCCGGTGACATCCGGCTGTCGATCGCCGGCATCGACCTGGTGCAGGTGTCGCTGCGGGCCCTGATCACCTCGCTGGGCGACCCCGAGCTGACGGTGCCGCGATGACCGAACCCCGGCAACCGGCGTACCGGCGGCTGGACACCGACCCCGACACCGTCGAACGGGACCTGGCCGCGCTCGTCCTCACCGTCGTCGAACTGCTGCGGCAGCTCATGGAGCGGCAGGCGTTGCGGCGCATGGACCACGGCGACCTCAGCGAGGCCGAGATCGAGACACTGGGCCGCACCCTGATGATGCTGGAGCGGCGCATGGTGGAACTGCGCGAACACTTCGGCCTGCGCCCCGAGGACCTGAACCTGGACCTCGGCCCGCTCGGCCAGCTCCTCGACCCCGACCACACCGCCTGAGACCGCGAGTTTGGCGCGCCGCCAGCGCGGGTATGCGATGGTGAGCAAGCGACCTCGAAGGGGGACGAAGCACCATGACCGTGACACTCGAAGGACGCAGGGTGGCCTTCCTGGTCGCGCCGCTGGGCGCCGAACAGGTCGAGCTGACCGATCCCTGGCAGGCCGTGGCCGAGGCGGGCGGCAGCCCGGTACTGGTCTCGACGGTCTCCGACAACGTCCAGGCCTTCAAGCACCTCGACAAGGCCGACACGTTCCCCGTCGACGAGGTGGTGGGCGAGACCTCCGCCGACGACTACGACGCGCTGGTGCTGCCGGGCGGGGTCGCCAACCCCGACTTCCTGCGCACCGACCCGCTGGCGGTGCTGTTCGTCAGCGCCTTCTTCGCCGAGGACAAACCCGTGGCCGCCATCTGCCACGCGCCGTGGACCCTCATCGAGGCCGACGTGGTGCGGGGCCGCAGGCTCACGTCCTACCCGAGCCTGCGCACCGACCTGAGCAACGCGGGCGCCGAATGGGTCGACGAGGAGGTCGTGGTGGACGGCAACCTGATCACCAGCCGCAAACCCGCCGACCTGCCCGCGTTCTGTGACGCGATGCTGCGATCGGTGAGCGACGCGAGCAGCTAACGCGACCGCGCGTACTCCACGATCGGGGCGGCGCTGTCTTCGTGGTGGCTGTCGCACAGGCTCTTGATCGCCTCGTCCAGGGCCGAGGACGGCCCGTACTCCGACAGCAGCACCACGATGGGCTCCCAGTCGCCGATCTCCTTCTTCGGCTGGTTGAGCAGCTCCTTGAGGTACCGGGCGGGCTCGATCAGCTCCAGCCCGCGCCGCGCCAGCCGCCCCACCGCCCAGGCCAGGTGCTCGCCGACGAACTCCAGATCCTCGGGATCGGCCGCCAACTCCCCGCCGGAGTAGTCCGCGCGGATCGACCAGTGCCGGGTGGGACTGACCGGCTCGGACGGCAGCCCGTGGAAGTCCATCAGGTGCGGCCCGTCGATGTCGGCGTGTTCGAGCGGCAGTGCCTCCAGCCCGTCCCGCTGCCGCCGCCAGTTGAGGTACCGCCACCACGCCTCGGGAATCGCCTGCTGGCTGAGCATGAAGCCGCGGGCACCCTCGTGGAAGGCCCCGTCGCGCCAGTTGTTGTGCGTCGAACGCTGGATCAGGACCTTGCCGTTGTCGGTGACCGCGGTCCACAAGTTCCTGGAGCCGCGAAAACCCATGGGGCGCAAGGTTTTCCCGATGTCCTTCATAAACTCGCGTATGGCCTTGTCCGGATCAATCACCCAGCGATGGTATCCGCCTGCCCCGACACCCCGCGCCCGCCGTTTGCCGAGTCCACTTGCCATCGGTCCCAGAATGCGTAACATACGGACCTGTCCCTTAGCCCGGAGGAAACAGATGTCAGACGCCAAAGCCGAGGTGCCCGCGGGTTCGTCACCGCTGTCGGCCCCCACCAGCACCCGTCGCGCCATCCTCAACACGCTGCGCGGCTCCTCCGGAAACCTGGTCGAGTGGTACGACGTCTACATCTACACCGTCTTCGCTTCTTATTTCGAAGCCCAGTTCTTCGCCGAGTCGGACGAGAACTCCACCATCTACATCTACGCGATCTTCGCGGTGACGTTCCTCATGCGCCCCGTCGGCTCCTGGTTCTTCGGACGCTTCGCCGACCGGCACGGCCGCCGCGCCGCCCTGCTGTTCAGCGTGTCCCTGATGGCGGGCTGTTCCTTCCTCATCGCGATCATGCCCACCCGGTTCTCGATCGGGGTCTGGGCGGCGGTCATCCTGATCCTGGCCCGGCTGGTGCAGGGCTTCGCCACCGGCGGTGAGTACGGCACCTCGGCGACCTACATGTCCGAGGCCGCCACCCGCGAACGGCGCGGCTTCTTCTCCTCGTTCCAGTACGTCACCCTCGTCGGCGGCCACGTGCTGGCGCAGCTGACGCTGCTGATCATGTTCGTGTTCCTCGACGACACCGAGATCAAGTCCTGGGCCTGGCGGATCCCGTTCGCCATCGGAGGTCTGGCGGCGCTGGTGGTGCTGTGGCTGCGGCGATCCATGGACGAGTCGCTGTCGGCCGAGCACCTGGCCGCCACCCGCTCGGGCCGCGACCGCCGCTCGGGTTCGCTGCGGGAACTGTTCGGCTCGTACTTCAAGCCGCTGCTTCTGGTCTTCCTGATCACGCTGGGCGGCACCGTCGCCTTCTACACCTACAGCGTCAACGCCCCGGCGATCATCAAGGCCACCTACACCGACCAGGCGATCGTGGCCACCTGGGTCAACCTGATCGGCCTGATCTTCCTGATGTGCCTGCAACCGGTCGGCGGCTGGATCTCCGACAAGGTCGGCCGCAAACCGCTGCTGGTGTTCTTCGGCGTCGGCGGCGTCATCTACACCTACGTCCTGATCACCTACCTGCCCAAGACCACCAACCCGGTCGCGTCCTTCGCGCTGGTCGCGGTCGGCTACATCATCCTCACCGGCTACACCTCCATCAACGCGCTGGTCAAGGCCGAACAGTTCCCGGCCTCGATCCGGGCGCTGGGGGTCGGCCTGGGCTACGCGCTGGCCAACTCCGCCTTCGGCGGCACCGCGCCGGTGATCTACGAGACGATGAAGACCAACAACCACGTGCCGCAGTTCATCGCGTACGTGACGATCTGCATCGCGGTCTCGCTGGTGGTCTACATCTTCTGGCTGAAGAACAAGTCCACGACGGCCCTGGACATCGAGTCCGGGCACGCCTTCGAACCCGTCGGCGCCGGTGCCGCCTCACGAAAGCCGTGACCGCCACCGGTGGCCCGACACGGCCACCGGTCAGCCCTTGACCGCGCCGCTCAGCCCGCCGCCGGACAGGAACAGCCGTTGGAAGACCAGGAACACGGCGACGGGCAGGACGGTCGATATCGCCAGCGCGGCGAGGAAGACGTCGAGTTCGATGTACTGCTGCAACACCGGAAGCCGCACCGACAGCGGCTGCATGGCCGGGGTGGGCAGCACCAGCATCGGCCACAGGAAGTCCTTCCAGGTGGCGATGACCGCGAACACCGAGACCACGCCCAGCACCGGCCGTGACATCGGCAGCACCACCGACCAGAACAACCGCCCCGCCCCGGCGCCGTCCATGATGGCCGCCTCGAAGACCTCCCGGGGCAGGTTGTCGAAGAACCGTTGCACCAACAGGACGTTGAAGGCGTTGGCGCCGGCGGGCAGCCACACCGCCCAGAACGTGTCGATCATGGACACTTCCACGACGTTGAGGTACATCGGCACCAGCAGCACCACCGGCGGCAGGAACAGCGTCGCCAGCACCAGCCCCGTCAGTACCCTGCCGTAGCGCGGTCGCAGCACCGACAACGCGAAACCGGCGGTGGTCGCGACCAGCAGCTGCACGAACCAGGCACCCACGGCGATGATCACGGTGTTGAGGAAGTGCTTGTCGATCTCGACCCGCGTCCACGCCTCGGACAGGTTGGCGAAGTCGAAGCCGTTGGGCCACAACGACAGCGGCTCGCGCAACGTGTCGCGGGTCGGGGTGACGGCGGCCTTGGCCAGCCACAGCATCGGCCCCAGGCCGACCACGAACAGCACCACCAGCAGCAGCGTGTGCACCGTCCTGGCGGTGCGGCGGACGCCGGGACGGCGCCAGTCGGCGGCCGACAGCAGTCCGCCGTTCGAGTCTGAAGTGGATTTCATGTGGTGCTCCAGGACCTGGTGAGTCGGAAGTACACCGCCGAGAACAGCGCCAGGAACGCCGCGAGCATCAGGCTCAACGCCGTGGCGGCACCGTAGTCGCCGCCGAGGCTGTCGGCGAAGGCGTACCGGTAGATCAGCAACAGCAGCGTGGTGGTCGAGTTGGCCGGACCGCCGCCGGTGAACAGGAACGGCTCCAGGAACACCTGCGCGGTGCCGATGATCTGGAGGATGAACGTGATCAGCAGGACGCCGCGCAGCTGCGGCAGCGTCACGTGCCAGACCTTGCCCCACACCGACGCGCCGTCGATCTCGGCGGCCTCGTACAGCTCCGGCGGCACCCCGGTCAGCGCCGCCAGATAGATGATCATGGTGCCCCCGGCCGCCGCCCAGGTGGCCTCCAGCACCAGCGACGGCATCGCCGTCGTCGCGTCCTGCAACCACGGCACCGCGTCCAGACCGACGAAACCCAGGATCGTGTTGAACACGCCGTTGGGTCCGGCGTCGAAGAAGAACTTCCACAGCAACACCGCCACCACCGGCGGGATCACCACCGGCAGGTACGCGATCGCGCTGTACAGGCCGCGCCACTTGCGCACCTCGCTCATCAGCACCGCGGCGACCAGCGGAATCGGGTAGCCGAACAGCAGCGCCAGCAACGCGAACCAGGCGGTGTTGCCGATCGCCGTCCACAGCAGCGGGTCGGCCAGCACGGTCTCGAAGTTGTCGAGCCCGACGAACTGCGCCGGAGTCACCAGGTTCGTCTGCTGGAAGCTCATCACCACCGCCTGCCCGATCGGCACCCAGGCGAAGGCGCCGAACACCAGCAACAGCGGGGCCAGGAACAGCAGGTTGGTGAGCCCGCCGCCGCGCACCCAGGTGGCGGGGGAGCGGCGGCGGGACGGGGCCCTAGACGGCATGGTCACTTCTTCGCGGCCTTGTCGAGCAGTGCCTGCGCCTCTTTCTCGGCGGTGTCCAGCAGCTTGTCGATGTCGGCGTCCTCTTCGGTCAGCACCGACTGCACCACCGTGTCCATGACGCCGTAGACCTCCTGGGTGGACTTCGTCGGTTCGGTCGCCAACGGCTGGTCGAACATGTTGTCGGTGTAGGGCTTCATCTGGTCCACCGGCACGTTGATGTAGTCGGCGATCCACTCCTGCTGCTTGTCGTAGGTCTTCTTGTCGAAGACCGGCAGCAGCGGCGCCCCCACGGCCTGCCCGGACTCGGCGGTGGTCTTGGCGTCCAGCTTGGCGGCCTTGGCGTCGGTGAGCTTCTCCATGTAGTAGAAGTCGATCCACTTCACCGCCGCCGCCTTGACCTCCTCGCTGGCGGAGGCGTTCACCGCCGCCAGCGTCCCGCCGCCCAGTACCCCGGCGTCGGGGGAGTCCGACAGCGGCACCACCGTCACGCCGTAGTCGTCCGGCTTGATGTCGTTCTGCGCCATCAGCTGCCCGTAGTTGCCGCCGCCGGTGATGTACATGCCGATCCGCCCGGCCGCGAAGTCCTGGTTGGACCCGGCCCAGTCGTGCAGGAAGTTGTCGCCCATGCTGTCGTCCTTCCAGCGCATGTCCCGCAACAACTCCAGCGCCTCCACCATCTGTGGTGTGTTGATGGTGGACGTGGCCTTGTCGCCGTCGAGCTCCTCGACCCGGCCGCCGAGGGCGTTGTCCAGTGTGGTCAGGATCCAGCCGCCGGTGTTGTCCTTGGTCATCTGGACGTACCCGGCCTCGCCGGTCTCGTCGGCGATCTTCTTGGCTGCCTCGCGGACCTCCTTCCAGGTCGTGGGCGGCTTGTCCGGATCGAGCCCGGCCTCGTCGAACAGGGCGCGGTTGTAGTGCAGCGCCTGGCCGTAGGCCGAGACCGGTACCGCCCAGATCCGGTCCTTGGCATCCGAACCGGCCTTGGCGATCCCCGGGTTGAACTTGTCGGCGTAGGGCAGGTCGGCGACCAGCGCGCTGATGTCGGCGATCTGCTTGCGTTCGATCAGGCCGCGGCCGTCGGTGAACGGCGCGGTGAAGACATCGGGAAGCGTGTCACCGGCGAGCTGCGCGGTGAACGTGGTCGCTTCCCAGGTGTACTCCTGGGGGATGATGTCGATGTCCTCATTGGCCTTCTCGAAGTGCTTGACCCGTTCGTCGAGCACCTTCTTGGCGCTCTTCTCCAGGCCCGCGTCCATGGCGACCTCGACCTGAAGCCGTCCGTCCTCGCCGTAGTCGTCGCTGCCGGAACAACCGGAGACGAGGACCGTCGCGGTCAACAGGACCAACACGGGTCCAAGTGGCTTTGCTGAAAGCATCTTTACTCCTAGCTAAATTTGTTTGGGGGTGGGCACACGCAGCCAGGCGGCGGTATCGGCGGGCAGCCGGTCGCCGGTGATGTCGTCGCTGGCAAGCAGTACTGACGTGTGCGGGGGAAGCTTCACGGGGGAGTCGCCGAGGTTGACGACGCAGGCGAGGTCGATGCCGCGCCGAAACGCGATCACCTCGGCACCGAGCGCGCGATCCCGGTCGCGCCCGGCCACCTGGGCGGACGAGTTCCGGCCCTCGCCGAGCCCGGCCATCTCGGCATCGAGGTCCAGCCAGGCGAAGTCCTCGCCGCGCAGGCCGGGTTCCCGGCGCCGGATCGCCAACAGCTCGCGGTACAGCCGCAGCATCGAGTCGGGATCCTCGCGCTGGGCCGCCACCGACAGCTCCCCCCAATCGGAGGGTTGCGGCAGCCACGGGGCGGCCGGGTCCTCGCCGTCGCCGAACCCCAGCGACGGCCCCGTGCGGGTCCATGGCAACGGAACCCGGCAGCCGTCGCGGCCGGGATCGCGGCCGCCGGAACGAAAGTGCATCGGGTCGCTGATGGCCTCGGCGGGCAGGTCCTCCACTTCGGGCAGCCCCAGCTCGTCGCCCTGGTAGATGTACAGCGAACCCGGCAGTGCCGCGCTCAACAGCGCCGCCGCCCGGGCGCGTCGGCGCCCCAGTTCCAGGTCGGTGGCCACCCCGAAGGTCTTGGCCGCGAAACTGAAGCCGGAGTCCGCGCGCCCGAACCGGGTCACCGGGCGGGTGACGTCGTGGTTGGACAGCACCCAGGTCGGCGGTGCCTTGACCTCCCGATGCGAATCCAGGGTGGACTGGATGGACTCGCGCAGCTCGCCCGCCCGCCACGGCCGCGCCATGAAGTCGAAGTTGAACGCCGTGTGCATCTCGTCGGGACGCAGGTACAGCGCGAACCGCTTCGGGTCGGCCAGCCACACCTCGCCCACCAGCATCCGGTCGGCGCCGAAGGAGTCGGCGACCCGGCGCCAGCCCCGGTAGATGTCGTGCAGCTCGTCGCGGTCCAGATACGGGTGCTCGCCGCCGACCTGGCTGGTCACCTCCGGCAGGTCCGGATCCTTGACCGGCAGCGCCGCCGAGTCGATGCGGATCCCGGCGACACCGCGCTCGAACCAGAACCGCAGCACGTCCTCGTGTTCGGCGACGACGTCGGGGTGGTTCCAGTTCCAGTCGGGCTGCTCGGGGGCGAACAGGTGCAGGTACCACTGCCCCAGCTCGCCGTCCGGGTTCTTCACCCGGGTCCAGGTGCCGCCGTCGAAACTGGACACCCAGTTCGTCGGCGGCAGCTCACCGTTGTCGCCCTTGCCGTCGGCGAACCAGAACCGTTGCCGCTGCGGCGAACCCGGCGGTGACAGCAGCGCCTCGCGAAACCACGGGTGCTGGTCGGAGCCGTGGTTGGGGACGACGTCGACGATGGTGCGCAGGCCCAGCGCGGCCGCCTCGGCGATCAGCGCCTCGGCGTCGGCGAGACTGCCGAAGGCCGGGTCGATCCGCCGGTAGTCGGCGACGTCGTAACCCCCGTCGGCCAGCGGCGAGACGTACCAGGGGGTGAACCAGATCGCGTCGACACCCAGGTCCACAAGGTAGGGAAGCCGGGACCGGATTCCCGCCAGGTCACCGGTTCCGTCGCCGTCGCCGTCGGCGAAGCTGCGCGGATAGATCTGGTAGATCACCGCGTTTCGCCACCATCGCGCAGCGGTGTCGGGGCTGGTGGACGCTGTCTCTGACACGGGGCCTCCTATGATTTAGCGCTATACCGATTTAAAAGATTTAGCGCTATACCTCCGCGAATGTTAATATCAGATATCGACAAAGTCAACTGTCTGATGTTCGTCGCCGGATCGACCGGACGGCGGGAAAGGTTGGGCCGCAGGTGCGGGTAACCCTCAGGGACGTGGCCGAGCAGGCGGGCGTCAGCATGATGACCGTCTCCAATGTGGTCAACGGCAATCACGCGCGCGTCTCCCAGGAGACCATCGGCCGGGTGCGGCGCATCGCCGCCGAACTGGGGTACATCCCCAACGCCTCGGCCCGCAGCCTCGCCGCCCGCAGCTCCCGGATGATCGGGCTGCTGATCCCGGCCGCCGACTCCGACAGCCTCACCATCAGCCCGCACAACATGGCGATCCTGGGCCAGATCGAACGCGCGCTGCGCAAACGCGACTACCACCTGCTGCTGCGCGGCATCGCCGATCCCGAGGAGGTCACCGCCGCCCTGAAGTCCTGGGACCTGGACGGCGCGATCCTGCTGGGCTTCCACGAGGCCGAACTGGCGCGCATCAGCGGCCCGGCCGTCGACGCCGCCCGGGTGCTGGCCATCGACGGCTACACCCAGGGCCCGTTGATATCCGGGGTCCGCTCCGACGACTTCGCCGGTGCCCGGCTGGCCGCCGACCACCTACTGGAACTGGGCCACCGCGCCATCGTCTTCACCGGACCGCCGCCCGCCCCCAGCGGCGTGGTCCGGCAGCGACTGGACGGCTTCCGGCAGGCCTTCGCCGACCACGGGTCCACCTGGGACGAAACACTGCTGGAACCCGTCGACACCAACACCCACGAGCACGGCCGCAGGCTCGGCCTGCGGCTGCGCGCCGACCACCCCGAGGTCACCGCGGTCTTCGCCACCGCCGACATCCTCGCCATCGGGATCATGGAGGGCCTGGCCGAGTCCGGGGCGGCGGTGCCCACCGACGTGTCCGTGGTCGGCTTCGACGACCTGGACCTGTGCCGCTATGTCACCCCGAAGCTGACCACGATCGCCCAGGACATCACCGCCAAGGCCGACACCGCCGTCGAACTGCTGCTGCGCTCGATCGAATCCGAGGAGCACGCGGATCAGCCGGTGACCCTGGACGTCCACCTGGTGCGCCGCGACTCCACCGCCCCGCCGCGCTGAAACGGTGGTGACGGGCTCGAACCCCGCCGCCACCGCCTCGACTCCTACGGGAACAGCACCCGACGCATCGCGTCCTGCTGCCAGGCTTCGATCGCCTCGTAGGCGACCCCGGTCATGTTGAACGAGTACACGAAGCTGCGCTTCCCGTCGTCGCTGACCCAGGCTCCGGTGTGGACGCCCGGATTGCCGCCGCCGTGGAACCAGGCCAGGCCCTTCCCGGGCAGCTTCAGCGCGCCCAGCCCCATGCCGTAGCCGTGATCCTCGTCCGGTGCCGGGACGAGGGTCTTGAGCTGCTTCAGTTGCGCCGACGGCAGCAGTTCGCCGCGCAGCAGCGCCCGATAGAACGCGCCGACGTCGGCGGGCGTGGCGATGAGCGAACCGGCGGTGGAGTCCCAGCGCATCCTGAAGACGCTGTACTCGCCGAGGTCGCCGTCCGGGAAACGGTGGTACGCCTTGGAATGCGGCCCCTTGATGCGCATCGCGGTGCCGGGGAAGTAGGTGTCGCGCAGCCCGGCGGCCCGGATCACCTCCCGGTTGAGCCATTCCTCGGCGTCCACACCGGTCACTTTCGTGATGATCATCCCCAAGAGGACGTAGTTGGTGTTGCTGTAGTCGAACTTCTCGCCGGGTTCGTTGGTGGCGGGCTGTTCCAGCCCGACCCGCGCCGAGTCCTGCGGTTCGGCCCTCGACCAGCGCAGCCGCTCCACGGCTTCGCGGGAATCGCCCTCGAAGTAGACACCGCCGTAGTCGCCGATGCCGGTGGTGTGGTTGAGCAGCATCCGCACCGTGATCCGCTTCGCGCGGTCGCCGTCGATGACGCCCGGCAGGTAGTCATCGGCCAGCGCGTCCACATCGACGAGTCCGTCGGCGACCAACCGCAGCACGCCCACGGCGGTGAAGGTCTTGGAGATGCTGGCCATCCGGGAGCGGTAGTGCTCCCGCATCGGTCGTCCTGAGTCCATATCGGCCACACCGACGGCCTCGACCGCCCGCCAGTCGGTACTGCGCGCCGCGTACACCAGGCCGGGAACCCCGTCGCGGCACAGCTTCTCGGCACCGGACCGAATCTTCGCGGCGGCGTCCTCGCGCGCGGTCGCGGTGCCCGCCCAGCCGAGGACCGGCACGGCCACCGCCGCGGCCAGCCCGGCGCCCAGCAGTCGTCGTCGCGGGATCACTTGTCGCACAGCGTCTCCTCGGCAGCGGTGTTGATGAGGCCCATGTACGCCTTGCCGATCTTGTCGGCGACCTCGGGCCGTTGGTCGGTGGTGTTGCCCTCGATCACGATGGACCGTTCGCCGGTCTCGTCGAAGGCCAGGAACGAGTCCATGCCGGGTACCGCGCCGTTGGTGCCCAGGATTTCGCAGCCGCCCAGTTCGGTGGACACGAGCCCCAGCCCGTCCTTCATCGCGGCGAGCTGCTCGTCACCCAGCAGCCGTCCGCCCATCAGGGCCTTGGCGAAGGCGGCCTGGTCGTCGGCGGTCGACACCAGTGCGCCCGCCGTGGCCGCCCAGGTCATGTTGTAGACACTGAACTCGCCGTGCTCGCCGTTGCGGATCGTCAGGTACGCCTTGGAGTGCGGGCCGTCGATGCTCGGATCCCGGCCCGGGAAGTACGTGTCCCGCATTCCGGCCCGGTCGATGACCTCGCGGGTGATGTGTTCCTCGGCGTCCTCGCCGGTCACCTGTTCCAGCACCAGCCCCGCGATCACGTAGTTCGTGTTCGAATAGGACTTCTTCTCGCCGGGTTCACCGGTGGGTTCCATCTTCAGCCCGATCCGGGCCAGTTTCTCGGGTTTCCAGGTGCGGTACCGGTATTTCTCGACGGTGTCCAGTGAGGTCTCGAGGTCGGGGAACATCGCGTCGACGTGGTTGTTGATGCCGCTGGTGTGGTCGAGCAGCATCCGAACCGTGATCTTGTCGCCGCGCTCGCCGGGCAGCAGCCGTGGCAGGTAGTCGCCGACCGGGTCGTCGAGGTCGAGGTTGCCCGCCTCCACCTGCCGCAGGATCGCCACGGCGGTGACGGTCTTGGTGATGCTGCCGATGCGGTGCTCGAAGTCCGGCGACATCGGCCGTCCGGAGTCGACGTCGGCGACCCCCACGGCGCTCGCCCAGGTCTGATCGTTGTCGTCCACTCTGGCTATCACGCCGTGGACCCCGGCGTCGTGGAGTTTCTCCATCGCCGCCTGAATCGGATCGGTGTCGACGGTGTCGGCGTGCGCGCCGCCGACGGTGAACACCGTCGCGGCGACCAGCGCGGCACCGGTGACCAATCCGGCCACTGTGGTTCGAGTTCTCATGACCGTCCTTTCCTTGTCGGAACTGGGGACGCGATCGCCGCGTCCGGTTCCAGTCTTGGTGGACGGTCACCGTGTCGTCGCCGTGCCGAACGGCATGTTCGTCCGGCACGGCGACGTCGTCGATATGCCGATCGGCATATTTCTCAGCCGTGCTTCAGTCGTTGGGCCCTACTGGTCGCCGGTTCGGGGAGTGAGGCGGCAGTTGGTGTGGAGGTACCGTGCCCGGCCGTCGGCGAAGTCGTGGATCGCCACGGTCTGGGTGTCCTCGAGCGGATTGTCCGAGGGCATCAGGAAATGGGTGGGGCTCACCGGAAGCAGCGGATAGGTGATGCGCTCCGGCTGGCCCAGGAACGCCGCCTGTTCGGGGTCGACGAACACGGTCAGCCCCAGTCCGCCGTCCCGGGCCCGCACCTCGAAGCGGGCGCCGGGGCGTTCGTAGACGCCCTCGTAGCGCGACGGGTCGAGGACCAGGTCGGGATCGGGCTGTGGCAGCTCGGGGACCGTGGGGGCGCCAAACTCCGGAAGGATCTCATTGAACAGTCGCTTGTAGAAGCTCTCTCGCGGTCCGCCGTTGGTCAACAGCGCGATCGCCAGCCGCTGTTCCGGCAGGATGCGCAGCCGCGCGTTCTGCCCGATGGTGCTGCCGTCGTGCGCGTAGACGGTGTGGCCGTCCCAGTCGCAGGTGATCAGTCCCAGGCCCCAGTACGGCCCGAACATGTACGGATCCGGTATCGGGACCCGCGACTCCATCATCTCCTTCACGGCCGTGGCGGAGACGATCCGGTTGCCGTTGGGCGCCGTACCGCCGTCGAGAATCACCCGCGCCAGCGTGAGTACCTCGCCGATGGTGGAGGTGATGTTGCCGCCGGGCCCGTAGGAGCGGGGAAGGTGGTCGATCGGGGTCTCGATCGGTCCCTCCTCGATGGACCGCAGGATGTACCCGGTCGCGGCCCGCTCGGGGTCCACCTGTTCGCGCCAGGTGTTGGTGCTGGTCAAACCCATGGGGGCGAACAGCCGCTCGGCCATGATCGCGTCCCAGGGCTTGTCCTCGACGACCTCCATGACGCGGGCCAGGATCGCGTAGCCCAGCGCGGCGCTGTACCCGTGGGTGTGGCCCAGCGGCTGCACCTGCGGGGCGTCGGCGATGTTGTCGACCATGCGCCGGTACACGTCGGTGTCCTCGCCCGGGTCGCCGAAGGCCTCCTCGATGCCGTTGGTGTGGTTGAGCAGCTGACGCGGCGTGAGCCGGGCCGTGGTGTCGGCGTCGGCGACGGCGAAGTCCGGCAGGTAGGTCCGCACCGGACGGTCGAGGTCCACCTTGCCCTCGTCCACGAGTCGCATGAACGCCAACGCGGTGAACGTCTTGGTCAGCGACCCGCACTGGTACACCGTCTCGGTGGTCGCGGGCCTGGGCGGCGACAGTCGCGCGTCGCCGACGGCCACCGTGGTGACCTCACCGTCGGCCACGACTCCCAGTGCCGCGCTGGGAATCTGGTACTCCGCCAGCAGCGCGGCCATCGTCGACCGCAGTCGGGCGACGTCGATCCCTTGTGTCATCACTGGCTACTTCAGGCCGACGGCGTTGGCGGCGTCGGCCTCGGTGAACTCGGTGGTGGCGAAGGAACCGGCGCACTCCTCGAACCAGTCGCGCACGCCCTCGACGCTGTCGTGGACGATGATGTTGACCGCCCGGTTGCCGTCGGTGCTGGCCACCGCGAACGCCCACCGCGCCTGCTTCGGGAGCCGGCCGTGTGCCTTCTTCAAGGCGCCCCAGAATCCCTTCTCGCCGGTGACGCTGGAAACTGCCATTACGTGCATCTTGTTGTCTCCCATCGGTTATAGCGCTTCTTTGACTTGCGTCCGTGCCTCGTCCGGGTCGATGCCCGCCAGTCGCAGGGCGCGCGGCACCGTGCCCACCTCGGCCATGAGGACGCCCAGCAGCACGTGTCCCGACCGCAGGTCCTTCTTGCGGTAGCCCTTGACCAGGCGCTCCAGGGCGAGCTTCGCCGAGGTCCCCATCGAGGGGCGGCTGGGCATCCTGGTGGCGCGGGGCAGGTCGTACGACGCCCGCGACACCCCCACCACGCTCAGGCTGTGCTCGAACTCCCGGTCGAGAGCCCGACGGATCGCGTCCCGGTCGAGCCCGAGCGACGCCAGCAGCCGTTGGGCCGACGCGTCGGGTTCGGCCGCGATGGCCAGCAGCAGGTGGCTCGCCTCAATGGACGGTGAACCCTCGTCGCTGGCCTCGATCTGGGCCCGCATGATGACCGCGTGCAGGTACTTGTCGAACGCGTTCAACTCTCACGTCTCCTCAGCTTGACCCCGGCATCGATGAGCCGCCGGGAGTGTTTCTTGTAGACCGCCTGGCGGGTGACGCCCAGGGCTTCGGCGACCTGGGGCCAACTCCAGCCCGAACGCATGGCTTGTTCGACCGCCGCGTCCTCCAGGCCGTCGGCCAGTTTGCGCAGTGCGGCTACGGCGGCCAGGGCGTCGCTCGGGTCGGTGGGAACCGGAATCTCAGTGTCAGACACTAAGCAACCGTAGTTGCCTAACTGGAGTTTGTCAACTCGGGTTTCCTGGTGGGCTTGATTTCGAAGTTTCAGAAGATTTTGAAACTTCTGCCAATTCGTGCTAGCGTGACGGCACCGAACCGAAGGGAGATTCAGCGATGAGCACTGATGAGGACCGGACCGAACGGCACGCCTTCGCCGAAGAGCTCGGCCTGTACATGGAATCCAAAGGGCTGCCCCGCATCCCGGGGCGCGTCCTGGGATGGCTGTTGGTGTGCGAACCCGAACACCAGTCCGCCGAGGAACTGGCCGAAGCCCTCACGACCAGCCGGGGCTCGATCAGCATGGCCACGCAGTACCTGCAACGCGCCGGGGTGGTCGAGCGGTATCCGGTGCCGGGGTCGCGGCGGATCTACTACCGGATCCGGCCCGGTTTCTGGCTCAACGAGGCCTCCGAGAAGGCCAAGGTCGCCGAGGAGGCGGTCAAGCTCGCCGAACGTGGATTGTCCACCATGGCCGATTCCTCCGAGGACAGCAGAGCACGACTTCGCGACATGCGCGACATGTACTCGTTTCTCGCCACCGAGTACGCCCGAATAGAGAACAAGTGGCGGCAGATGCAGAAAGAGTGATTCCCCATGAGTCACGTCATCTCGATTGACGGTCTCAGCTTCACCTACCCCAAGTCGAAGACCCCCGCCGTACGCGACATGAGCTTCGGCGTCGCCTCCGGCGAGATATTCGGATTCCTCGGCCCCTCGGGCGCCGGGAAGTCCACCACCCAGAAGATCCTCACCGGACTGCTGCGCGGACACGGCGGCACGGTATCGGTGTGGGACAAGGACCCCGCGGCGTGGAAGTCCGACTACTACCGCCACATCGGAGTGTCCTTCGAGCTTCCCAACCACTACCTGAAACTCACCGGACGGGAGAACCTGGAGTTCTTCGCGTCCCTGTACCCCGGCAAGACCGAGGACCCGATGACGCTGCTGGACCGCGTCGGACTGGCCGACGCCGCCCACACTCGGGTGGCCAAGTACTCCAAGGGAATGCAGATGCGGTTGGTGTTCGTCCGGGCGCTGCTGCACCGACCGGAACTGCTGTTCCTGGACGAGCCGACCTCCGGAATGGACCCCAACAACGCCCGCGTCATCAAGGACATCATCACCGAGCTGCGCTCCGAGGGACGCACGATCTTCCTGACCACACACGACATGCGCACCGCCGACGAACTGTGCGACCGGGTCGCGTTCGTCGTGGACGGCCGCATCGCCGCCCTCGACACCCCGGCCGAGCACAAGCTGTCGCGCAGCAAACGCGTCGTCACCGTGACCTACCGAAGCGGGGAATCCTTGGCCGTCAAGGACTTCCCGATGGACGGGCTCGGTGCGGACGCCGAGTTCCGGGAGCTGATGAACTCGCGCGCCGTCGAAGCCGTCCACAGTCAGGAAGCCGACCTGGACGACGTGTTCATCGACGTCACCGGAAGGGCCCTGACATGAGCCTCATCCCGATCACCGCGCGGGCCGCCTTCCGGCTCGACCTGCGACTGCAGTGGCGCTACGGCTTCGTCTACGCGGCGGCGTTCTCGGCGGTGCTGTGGGACGCCATCGTGATCATCCTGCCCGAGCCACTCCAGGGACCGGCGATGCCGTACCTGATCTTCGGCGACCTGGGCATCGTCGGTTTCTTCTTCCTGGCCGGGGCGGTGTTCTTCGAACGCGGGGAACGCACCCTGGACGCGGTGGTGACCACACCGATGCGGTTCGGTGACTACCTGGCATCCAAACTGACGACATTGAGCCTGCTGAGCCTGGTGCTGACCCTCCTCATCACGGTCTCCGGAGTCGGTCTCGACTTCGACCCGGTGACTCTCTTGCTGGGGACGGTCCTGTGCTCACTGGTGTGCCTGCTGGCCAGTTTCATCTCCGCGACTCCGTTCACGTCGATCAGCGACTGGATCATCCCGTCCACCGCCGTGATCGCGGTGCTGAGCCTGCCGATGGCGTTCTACTCCGGACTGTGGGAAAGTCCGGCGCTGTACCTGGCGCCGACCCAGGGCAGTCTGCTGTTGCTCGGAGAGTCCTTCGGACAGTCGCGGTTCGAGGTGTGGGACTACGTCTACGCGATCGGGTCCTCACTACTGTGGATCGTGCTGCTGACACTGTGGGCGCGGCGGGCGTTCTACCGCCACGTCGTGAAGCGGGAAGGGGGTCGCTGACATGTGGACGACCGTGGCCGCGTTCGGCCGCAACGACATCCGCAACATCCGCCGCGACACCATGCTCGCGGGCATCGTGTTCGGGCCGTTCCTGTACTCGGTCATGATGTGGCTGCTGCCGCCGATCACCCGACTGCTGGACCGGCTCTACGGCTTCGACCTGGTGCCCTACTACCCGCTGGCGATCAGCGGTTTCCAGATCCTGGGCCCGGCGGCGGTGCTGGGCTGCATCGGCGGGATGCTGTTGCTGGAGGACAAGGACCAGCGCACGCTCAGCGCGCTGCGGGTCACCCCGGCTCCGCCGCTGGCGTATCCGCTGTACCGGGTGCTGCTGTTGATCGCGATCACCCCGGTGTTCGAGATCGCGGCGCTGGCACTGTCGCGGCGCATGGACTCCGAGTCCATCGTGGCGGCGATACCGATCACCGTCGTGGCCGGAGCCACCACCGCGATCCTGGCGACGACCATCGCGCTGCTGGCGAAGAACAAGGTCGAGGGCCTGGCACTGTTCCGGGCCGCCGGGATGCTGGTGTTCATGGTCCCCCTGGTGCCGTGGTTCATCGACTCGCCGCTGGGACTGCTGTTCGGGGTGCTGCCGCCGTTCTGGGCCGCGAAGGCGTTCTGGGTGATGATGGACGGTGGCAATCACTGGCCCTACACGCTTACCGGGGCCGCGTACGGCGCCGTCCTGGTGATCCTGTTGCTGCGCAGGCTTTCCCGGCGCTGACGACGAAAGGCCGGTTCGTCCCCGCGCCGACGCGGGGACGAACCGGCGGACATTGGGGGAGCGGACGGCGAAGCCGTCAGCACCCCAAGGCGGACCACGGCAGGATGCCGAGGCGCAGTGCGATGGCGACCAACTGGATCCGGCTGGAAACCCCAAGGATCTCGCACATGCGCGAGATCTCGCGTCGGACCTGACGATCGCTCAGCTGCAGAAGTTTGGCGATACGTTTGTCCGTCCAGTCGTTCGCGATAGCCGAAAGCACGCAAAGCTGTCGTGACGTTAGCGCCGGTCGGGGAGCGTGGGGGTTGACCGTGTTGTATGGACACGCTCCGCAGGTCTGCTGTCGTCGCACTTCATGCAAGGGCCCGATGTCGAGACCCTTGGAAGGCTTGTCTGCCATCGTTGGTAACTCCTAAGGAGTGCCTGGCGACATAGCCCGATCTCACTCAACTAACTAGATAGAGGCAACAGTAGCGATCCAGATACACCCATGTCCGGATAAGGACAGATTTATCCGACCGGTGTCTTCGGTGCCCTGGTGACCGTCCTGGTCAACAGGCCCAGGCTCAACAGCGCACCCAGACTGAGGATCAGCGCCGAGACCACCAGACTGGTGCGCGGCGCCGCCTGGTCGGCGATCAGGCCGCCGCCAAGGGTTCCCGCGATGAACGCCGAGGCGCTGACACTCTTGACGACCCCGATCACCCGGCCGAGCACCCGCGAGGGCACCAGCAGCTGCGGCAGGGTCTCGAACGCGACCCGGAACGGGATGTTCGCGCACGCGATGATCCCGACCCCGGCAACGGCCGTGAACAGGTTGGGCGCGTACGCGAGTGTCCAACCGCCCACCATCACGCACGCCGCCGACAGCACCATCGTGGCCCGCAGGCGCAGCCGATGTGCCAACGCCGACAACAGCGTCCCGGCGAACAACTGGATCGCGCCGGAGACCATCGCGAACCAGAACGCGTCGGTGACGGGACGGTCGAGGTCCTCGGGCAGGAACGCCACCAGCGTGGAACTGTTGGCACCGAACTGATACATCATCGCCGCCAGCGCGGCCACCGCGAACCCCACCGGCACGAGCCAGTTGACCGCCGCGCCGTTGCGCGACGATTCCGCCTCGCCGTCCTCGTCCTCCCCGCTTGGTGCGGGCTCGCGATACCGCAAGCCCAGGATCAGCACCCCGGACACCAGGAACGACAACGCGTCGATGACGAGCGCGGGCGCGGCACCCAGGGTTCCGAACAGGACGGCGGCGATCCCCGGGCTCGCGACCACCGCGACCTGCTCCACGGTGATCATCAGACTGTTCCCGCGCGCCAACAGTTCACGCGGCACGACCCCCGGCAGCAACGCTCCCCGGCAGGTCGTGAACAGCGCCGTGAGGAACCCGGACGCCGCCACCGCGACCACCGCGGCCGGAATGTGGTTCCACACCACCGCGGCCACCAGCACCACCCCGGTGGCCACCCGCCCGAAGTCCGAGGCGATCATCACCGTGACCCGGTTCCAGCGGTCGGCGATGACCCCCGCTACCGAGCCACTCACCATGGCGACCAACAGTTCTGTGGTCGCGAACGCTCCCACCGCGGCGGCCGACCCGTCCGAAGCCTCGTAGGCCCAGAACGCGATCGTCGTCATCCGCAGGAAGTCGCCGAATGACGAGATGCCGTGCGAGACACACAGCCGCCAGTACGTCGCGGGAAGGTCGCGCAGTCGCGACGATGGCCGCGACATCCGCTATCCGGCCGGTTTCGCGGCGCCGTTCACGGGAGTGAGCGGCAGTGACTTGAGGTTGGTGCCCACGCCGGTGTCGGCTCCGGTGATCGAGGGGCTCTCGGGCTCGGCGGCCGTGGCCTCGTCCCAGTACCCTTCCTTGACCCGTCGCATATGGACATGCCACAGGTGCTTCAGTACGAGGTCCGTGGTAGGCCCGTAGCCGGTGTCGTACTCCCCGGAGGTCACCGAGGTGAGCTCCTCCGGGTGGATGACATAGTGCCCGTCGGCCTCCAATGTAGCCAGATTCCGCTTCACGGCCGGGGTGTCGTACATCGCCGGGTTCATGCCCGGGGCGAACACCACCGGATGCGGGCTGGCCAGAATCGCCGTCGACAACAGATCGTCGGCGATCCCGTTGGCGGTCTTGCCGATGATGTTGGCGGTAGCGGGAAGCACCAGGAACAGCTCTGCCCACCGGGTCAGCCGGATGTGCGGTGCCTTGAGGGTGGCGTTGCCCCACATGTCGTCGACGACATCGCCGTCGGTGTACACCTCCAGGACCTGGGGGTTGACCATGTTGCCCGCCGAACGGGTCATGATCACCTGGATCTCGGTGGCGAACTCTCGCTTGAAACGCAACAGGTACTCGGGCACGTGAACGGCGTGGATGGAACCGGCGATGCCGACCAGCAGCCGCTTACAGGGCAGCGAACTATACACAGTGGAAACCTTTCGGGTGGATATGATGGAGGTCCGCCGGACCGGCGGGCCATGCGAGGGCGCCGAGTCCGACGGACGATGAGGTGGCTAACAAATGCCGCAGTTGTTCTTGCCGGTCGACTTGGTGACGAGCGTGCCGTCACTGCCTTCCGAAATCCACACCATGGTTGTCACCTCCAATCCTCAGTTGTTCGCGTCCTGACAGGCGCGACGCATCGAATCAGCAGATGCCACAGTTGTTGTTGGCGGTCTGCTCCTGAGCCATCGAACCGCTGCTTCCTTCGGAAATCCACACCATGGTTTTCACCTCCCTTCGACGTCGGTCAGAACTTCGCGGGTGGCGCCGAGGCGATCACCCGCGCGGACAGGTTGGTCCGGCGTTGACGGGCTTCTGGAACAGGCTCTCGGTGCGAATCAGGTTGAGCTGCTGGCCGATACCGAGCTTCACCGGTGGACAGCCGCACTCGGGTTCGTCCATCCACTCCTTGGGGCACACCGCCCCGTGACAGCTGGGCCGGAAATAACACGTGGTGCACTTCTTGCCCTCGTCCATACCATCGGTCTCGGTCCACAGTGCCATCTTCTTCCAGTCGAGATCCAACGTCCCGTCCGGAAGCAGCCGCCCCACCACATTGCGATCGTGATAGTCCAACTCGACGGTGCACTTGTACAGCTCCGCCGTCGGCCCGATCACGAACGACCGCGGATTGGCCGCGTAACACGTCGACCCGTTGGGCTCCATCATCGACATGGCCAGCGAGTCACGGAACCCCATGGCGCTGAGCTTGCGCTTCGCCTCGAACAGGCTGGTGACCAGATCGCGGCCCTCACATACGTTGAGGTTGTCGTCGTTGGCGCCACCCCACTTGCCGATCGGGCTGAGCTCCACGGCGAACCGCGAGTCCCCGGCGAACTCGGCCCGCAGCATCTCGATGAACTCGTCGAAGCGGGCGAAGTTGTCCGGGTCGTAGTTGTGCCGGATCGACGCGGTGAACTCGTGGTCACTCTTGCGCAGATACCGCAGGTTCCCCCAGATCTTGTCGAACGTGGGCTCACCGTCAGCGGAGATCCGCCGCTTGTCGTGCTCCTCCTGCACACCATCCAAAGTGATCTGGAAGTGCTGCAGGCCCGCCGGAACCACCCGATCGACATAATCCGGATCCAGGTAGTACCCGTTGGTGGTGGCGTGACACAGGAACGTCGCACCCCGCCTGGCGCAACTGGCCCGCAGGTAATCGGTGAGCCGGAACACCACCTCACGAGCCATGAGCGGCTCGCCGCCGAACCACGACAGCGTCAGGTGATCCAGATCCGGCTGACCGTCCACGAGCTTGCGGACACTCGCCTCGACCTCCGGCGACATCTCGCCACGCTTGAACGACTCATAGCAGTACACACACCGGAAGTTGCACTGCTCGGTGGGCATCACGATCAGATGCAGACCACGTTCCAGATACCTGGTCTGATACGAATCGTTGACGAGATAAGCCTCATTCGTCCCCTTTGGAACGAGAAACCCGCCCTTCAGCAGATCGGCATGGATCCCCTTCAGCGGCCCTGGGGTCTCGGTGCGCGGTTTCAACGCCGTCCGCGCCGCGTCGACATCGTCCGGCGGAACCACACCGATGGCCCCGGTCCGCGCCGAGTGCAGCGTCATCGCACCGTCATCCTCATGCGACAGACTAATGTATCTGGACGCGACGTAGACTTCCGCTGTTTCCGTTGTGCTAGTGGGCATGTCGAGATCCCTTCGAATGGTGTGGTGAACGAGATCGAATCGCGCCACTCGAAGGTAACGACCAGTAATCGCCTCGGCAACGATTCTGACCGGATGTGGACAATCCCCCCAAAGGGGATTACCCAGCTATCAACCGTTCGGCCGCAACACATCCCGGCCGTCAGCCCCACCATCGTCCTTAGCCACAATGGTCAGACGCGGAACCGCCCGCACGCCCCCCGCCCGAATCAGCCCCGGATCCCGCCCCTCCACAGCGCAGTACATGACCTCATAGGCACCCCGGGCCCCCGCGATGATCCGCCCGGGATCCATCTCATGCCGCTTGACCTCCGGCATCCACGGCAACGGCGCCAGATCCAGCACATACGGAGCGTCCCCCACCTCCACCCTCCGCTGCCGCAACATCTCCCGCTCAGCCGGATACCCCCGAAACGCCCGCAAGTACGCCGACCCCAACCCGTCCCGAATCCGATTCAAATGCCACACCCCATACCGGTGCGCCAGCGAGTTCCGATCCCGCGGCGACCCCATCGGCCGGGTACTCAACGACAACACATGCGTACACCCGTCATCCAACGCCAACCGATACGGATGCGGCGTCAGCACACCCCCGTCCACCGCCCGCCTACCCCGAAAATCCGTGGTACCCCGCAAAGCGACCGGCAACCAAGCACTCGCCACCAGCGCCTCCCGCAAATCCGCCGCGGAAGTGTAGTCGCCCACCAATTCGGTCCGAATCTCATCGGCCAACGTCACCGCGATACGCAACGGGATCGGCGACCTGATCACCGCCTCATAACTGAGCGGCTTCAACTGATCAACCACGACCCCGAACGCGTAGTCCAGATCCAGGATGTTCCCGCGAAAGAACCGCCGAAAGTCCATGAACCGCCGCGTAGTCAGGTCGTCGTAGTAAATCGAGAGCGGATACCAACTACCCCCGATCATGAAATAGGCCGCATTGATGGCGCCCGACGACGCCGAATACACCGCGTCAAAGGAATTGGTCAAACCCAAGTCCTCCAACGCGCTCAACATGGCCGCCGAAACAACCCCCCGAATACCCCCACCCTCAACAGCGAGCCCAATCTTCAACCCGTCCGACCGCTCCCCGGGAACCGCCCCGCTGTCACGCCTACCCCGCAATGCCACCAACACCGGATGGTCATCCGCCCACAGCGCACCACCACGCGCCGACCCACCCCTACTGGCGTCCCGAGTCCCGCTGTCCCGCATCCGATCCTCGTCCGAGAGCGAACTGTCCCACTGGCGCCCGATAATAGCGAACCAGAACGACCATCCCGCAAACCTCAACCATCGTCTGCGCCACAACGACAACCGCGGCCGCGGCCAACTCCCCGGGCAACGCCAACGCCAATGGCAGCACCACCAGCGAATTCCGGGTAACCCCCGAAAACACCACCGCCCGCCCCGCGGCCACCCCAAGCCCAAACACCCGCCCGACAGCACGCCCGACGAAAACCATGACCACAAAGAACACAACGTAAAACGGAACGACACCACCGACAGCCCCCAGCTCACCGTCAAGCTCAGGCACCTGCGAAGCAACCACCATGGCCAAGGTGACTGCCATGAGCGGCACCATCGACATGCCAGCCGCACGCAAAACCCTGGCACCAGTCGCCCACCGCGCGGCCCAACCCTGCCCAACCCACGCCACAACCAGGGGCACAACGATCAGCACGACAAACGCCTCAACAAAAGGCCCCAACGCGACAACATCGGCAAACCCCGCACCCATGAACAGCCACAAGAAGACCGGCAGCAACACCATCTGAACGATCAACAACAACGGCGTCACGGCCAACAACCGCCGACTCGACCCCCCGGCCAGCCCACTGAACACGATCACGTAATCCACACACGGGGTCAACAACACCAACAGCACCCCAACCCGCACCGCCTCGTCGGCTGGCAACAACACCCACAACACCGCCACCACCAACGGCACCGCAACAAAATTGACCACCAACACGGCCGCCACAAACCGCCCATCCCGCAGCGACCCCACCAACCTGCCCACCGGAACCTGAAGAAACGTCACCAACAACAACGCACCCAAAACCGGATTGACCGCCAACCCCAACCCCGCCCCCACCGACGGCAGCATCCACCCCATCAACCCACCCACGACCAACGCCCCCAGGTAAACCCCAACCTGGCGCCGCTCCATCCACCCCACCACCACACCCGCGAAATCCAAGACGGCTCTACCCCGCAGCTGACGTGCCGGAACCGAGACCCGCAAACGGAATCGGGCAACACTCGTTACCCGCACACTCCACAAGATCGTCACACCCAGCCGCGATAGCCCGCCGCAGCGTCCCAGCGATCACCGTCAAATCCGCGATCCTCCGCTCCACCTCACCCAACTTCACCGTCGCCCGCTCCCGCAGCCCCACATCCCGCCGCCGACCATGCCGACGCACCCCGACCGCCAACAAATCCTCCACCTCGGCCAAAGTGAACCCCAGCCGCTGCGCGGCCTTGATCACCCGCAACACCGTCACCGTCTCCGGCGGATACAACCGATGCCCACCGACGGTCCGCCCAGGCTCAGCAATGATCCCCCGCCGCTCGTAATACCGCAGCGTCTCCCGATTAACCCCAGCGGCCTCCGCGACCTGCCCAACCCGCATCCCCGCCATCGATTCGCTATCCATGACATCGACGGTAAACCCGGACCCAGGTACCAGATGCAACCCTCGCCCAACCCTCAGTCCAGGGTCGGGGCGTCGGTCGCGGCTGCCGGGCCGGGTTCGTCGCGGATGAGTCGGTAGATGGGGAGTGAGCTCTTGCCGTACTTCGCCTCGTAGTGGCGTCGCACCCGCTTCGCTTCCTGCAGGGCACGAGGCTTGGCTGACTCATCCGTGGCACCGCCGGACTCGGTGACCCGGTCCAGCCAGTACGTGCCCGGCGAGATGCCCAGGTTCTGAGCGGGTGCCCACGTCAGTCTCACCTCGGTCAGCGCGTGGTGGTCCAGCCATTCGCTGAGCTCTTCCCCGCTGACGTAGGTCACGTTGCCGACCCGGAAGTACTCCAGCGCGCTGGTCAGTTCCGATCCGTTTCGGCCCTTCAGGACTCCGGTGGTCGACATGTACTCGCCGAAGCTGATGGTGGCTCCGTTCCAGATCGTCTCGAACTTGTCGATGACGAACTCCGCCAACGGCGTGGACACGAAGGTCTCCAGCTGTTGGGTCTCGTTGGTCGGTCTCGTGGGGGACAAGAAGGCCATGACCATCTTGTCGTCCCAACGGTTCGCCTGGACCGCGGGCATCGTCGAGTAAAGGCGGACGACGATCCGGGGCCGTTGGTCCCTGGGGAGCTCGGTGGAGAACTCGTGCAACTTGCGCAGTTGCCGGACGATCTCCTCCGGCACGTTGGGATTGTGTCCCAGTTCCTCGGACCGAATCCTCGCCGGGTCCCCGTAGGGGTTCAGCAGCAAGACGCGGACGGTGGCTCCCTTACCGATGGCGGATCGCAGGGAATCGATCGTCGACTTGGCGTGCCGCTCCGTCAGCAGACTGGACCAGCCGCCGAGGATGTCGATCTGACGATGTGAGGCGGCGAAGTTCTCGGCGACCGCGTTCTGGTCCAGATTGCGGAGTGCTTCGACCTCCCTGACCTGGAACCTGGTCAGAGCCTTGTCCAACAGCACTCCGGCCCCGACCAGCAGCAGCAGCCCGCCACCGAGCTCGACCAGGAGGTTCTGCGCGAATCCGTCCCCGTACCTCCAGGCGACGACCAGCATGGACGCGGCGAGCGCCACGGTCACGGATATGTACATCCACTGCCGCCGCCGATGCCTGCGGAATCCCTTTTGGTCCCAATGCGACAGTCCCAAGGGGTTATCACCTTCTGGTCCGGGGAGATGAGGGGCGGACCAGATTATCGCGGGACGCCCAACCACCCGGTGGCCCGGCTTCGGGTCGATGGCCGGATACGCGAAATGCCTGGCCATTGGCCAGGCATCCTTGGTACTCCTGAGCGGATTCGAACCGCCGTTACCGCCTTGAGAGGGCGGCGTCCTAGGCCACTAGACGACAGGAGCGCGTTGAACGACGGTAAGACTACATGACGGTGGGAGGGGCTCGCATCCGGGTAAACGGGTGGCTTGGGTCATAGGGGGTGGCGGGGGTGGGGATAGCTTGGGTGGGGTGATGCGTGTGTTGCGGTGGTGGAGTTTTCGGCGGTTGGTGGTGCTCGCTTTGGTGGCGAGTTTGGGGTTGAGTGCGGTGGTGGGGGTGGCTCGGTGGTGGGTTGCGGCGGGGGCGGACGGGCATGTCTATGGGGTGGGGGAGGTTCCGAAGGCTCCCGTGGTGATGGTGCTCGGGGCGCGGGTTTACGAGGGTGGGCGGCCGTCGCCGTTCTTGGAGGCGCGGTTGGAGTTGGCTCGGCGGTTGTATGAGGCGGGGAAAGCCGAGGTGGTGTTGGTCAGCGGGGACAACGGGCAGGAGGAGTACAACGAGGTGGATCCGATGCGGGAGTGGTTGATCGAGCGGGGGGTGCCCGGGGAGAGGGTGGTGGGGGATTATGCGGGGTTTGACACCTATGACTCTTGTGTGCGGGCCCGGGAGGTTTTCGGGGTGGAGGCGTTGACCGTGGTTACCCAGGGGTTTCATGTGGAGCGGGCGGTGACGTTGTGTCGGCAGGCCGGGATTGAGGCCAACGGGGTGGGGGACGATTCGGTGCGGCGGTATCCGCGGCCCTGGAAGGTGGGGACGGTGCGGGAGTGGGCCGCGAACGTGAAGGCGGGGTGGGATGTCTTGATGGGACGAGAACCGGTCTATCCCGGGCCGCGAGAGTCGAGTGTGGAGGATGTTTTGCGGGGGCGGTGAACATGTGGCGAACGAGGGGCTTGGGGTATTGACGTGGTTGCGGTGGGTCAGTAGGTTCGGCGTACACCCTGAGTGACCCCACCCCTGCGGAGAACGACATGCCCACGATGCCCCGTACCGTTGTGACCGTAGCGATCTTGCTGGCCGCGGGCGTCGTTGTCGTCCCGGCTACTGCCGTGGCCGCCCAGGCGCCCAGTGGTCATGTGAATCCGTTCATCGGTACCGATGACAGTAATTCGCCCAATCCGGTGCCCGGTGGTGCTGGCGGGAGTACGTATCCGGGGGCGAGTGTCCCGTTTGGGATGACGCAGTTGAGTCCAGACACGCCGACCGGATCGCCGTCCGGGTACCGGTACAGCGATGACTCTATTGAGGAGTTCAGCCTCACGCACTTCAACGGCGCGGGGTGTGCGAACAATGAGGACGTCGGGATTCTGCCGATGACCGGGGATCTCGGCGCGTCGCCGGGGACGAACTGGACCGGCTATGCGGCTAAACACGACAAGGACGCGGAGACCGCGAGCCCGGGGTACTATTCGGCGACTTTGGACACTTACGGTGGCACCGAGGTGGAGTTGTCGGCGACCACCAGGACTTCGGCCATGCGGATGAGCTTCCCGGCCGGGGAGGGTTCGCGGGTGCTGGTGAACGCCAGTCGCAGTGCCACCGGGGAGCGGAGTGGGTCCATTGCCGTGGACGGGCGCAGCGTTTCGGGCGTGTTCACGGGGGGCGGGTTCTGCGGGGCCAATAAGACTTACAAGATCTTCTATGTGATCGAGTTCGATCGGGATCCGAGCGGGCACGGGACGTGGAGCGGTGGCACGGTTTCGCCCGGGCAGTCGCAGGTCAGTGGGACGCGGACGGGGGCTTATGTCGAGTTCGGGGACGGCGGGCCGCAGGTCAACGCGAAGATCGGGATGTCGTTCGTCAGTGCCGCGGGGGCTCGGGCCAATCTGGCGGCGGAGCAGGACGGGTTTGACTTCGACGCGGTGCGTGCCAAGGCGAAGGCGTCGTGGGACGAGATGTTGGGCCGCGTCGAGGTTGGCGGTGGTGGCGAGGAGCAGTTGCAGAAGTTCTACACCGCGCTGTATCACGTGTTGCAGAATCCGAATATCGCCAGCGATGTGAACGGTGACTATCGGGGGTTCGACGGGAAGGTGCACCGGGCGGGCCATCCGGTCTATCAGAACTACTCGGGGTGGGACATCTATCGGTCGTGGGCTTCGCTGATCGCTTTGGTGGCTCCGGACGAGACCGGGGACATTGTGAAGTCGATGATCCTGGATGGACAGCAAGGGGGGTTGCTGCCCAAGTGGTCGCACAACAACAACGAGCACTTCGTCATGACCGGTGATCCGGGGCCGATCGTGGTGGCCAGCGCGCATGCTTTCGGCGCTCGGGACTTCGACACGGCCGAGGCGTTGCGGTTGATGGAGAAGGCTTCGGAGGGCGGGACCATGCAGGGGTCGCCGATACGGGGACGGCAGGCCGGGTACGAGGAGCGGAAGTTCATCCATGAGGATCCGTCGGACTCGCTGGAGTACTCCACTTCGGATTTCGCGGTGGCTTCGTTCGCGAAGGCCTTGGGGGACGACGGTTCGTATGACACGCACATGGAGCGGGCTCAGTGGTGGTACAACGTCTTCAACACTGACTCGGGTTATGTTCATGATCGGCAGGCGGACGGTAGCTGGCCTTGGCCGTTGAACCCGGCCAGCCCCGACGGGTATACCGAGGGGAACGCTTCGCAGTACACCTGGATGGTTCCGTACAACTACAAGGGACTCATTGACGCGATGGGTGGACCTCAGACCGCGGTGCAGCGGTTGGACCATCACTTCACCGAGCTGAACGGTGGGTTGTCGCGGCCGTACTTCTACATCGGGAACGAGCCGGAGCACGGGGTGCCGTGGGCTTACCACTTCGCGGGGAAGCCGAGCGAGACGATGGATGCCGTGCGACGGGTCATGGACGAGTCGTTCACGACCGGGCCCGGTGGGTTGCCGGGCAACGATGACCTGGGTGCGACCTCGGCTTGGTATGTGTGGTCGGCGTTGGGGATGTATCCGCCGACGCCGGGGGTTGACACGCTTGCCCTGCATGGTCCGGCGTTCGCTTCGGCTCGGATCGAGCGGCCGGGTGGGGACATCCAGATCAACGGGGAAGGTGCCGGGGCGGGGAATCGGTATGTGGAGTCGTTGTCGCTCAATGGGAAGCCGCATGCGAAGTCGTGGCTGACCTATCGCGACATCGCGGACGGGGCTACTTTGGACTACGTGATGGGCGACAAGGCCAGCGATTGGGGGACGGCCACTGACGCTGTGCCGCCGTCGTTCACCGACGGGGGTAACCAGCCGCCCGCCGCGCCTCGGTTGGGGGAGAACCTGGCCGAGGGGAAGCCCGCTACGGGGACGGCGGCGTGTGCGAGCTCGGAGTCGGCGGGCAAGGCCGTGGACGGCAGCTTGTCGGGGAACAGTAAGTGGTGTTCGAAGGTCTCGGGGACCAAGTGGCTGCGGGTTGACCTGGGGTCACGGCGGACGGTTTCGGCGTTTGTCGTCAAGCATGCGGGCCTGGGTGGCGAGACCACCGGCTGGAACACCGGCAAGTACACGATGCAGACGAGTGTGGATGGGCAGAGCTGGACTGACGTGGCTTCGGCGTCGGGTAAGCGTGCCAGCCGTACGTATCACGACATCAGCGACACCTCGGCGCGATATGTGAGGCTGAGCATCACGACGCCGACGAACAACGGCGACCCCGCCGCTCGGATCTACGAGTTCGAGGCTTACGGCGGCTGAACTGGCGACCGGAAGACCGCTCGGCGTCGGTAACGGCCAGCGCCGTGGCACGGGTAGCCGGGCCCGGGCTCGGCTGTCATCGGTCAGCTGGGCGGTCACAGGCTTGGCTGCCTTCGGCTAGCTGGGCAGTGACAGGCTTGGCTGTCGTCGGCTAGCGCCGCGGGCTAGTGGGTGTAGGCGTCCAGGCGTAGGGCCAGTTCGGCGGGGCGCGACAGGGCTAGGTAGTGGCCGCCGTCCATCTCGTCGGTGGTGATGCCCAGGCGTTGCCGGGCGAGGCCTCGGGCCCAGACGGCGGGGAAGAGGCGGTCGTCGCGGCCCACCAGGTGCTTGGTGGGGACCTCGGGCCAGGACTCGGCGGGCCAGGGTTGGAGCATCGCGGCTTCGCCCTGGCCGGTGACCTGGGCCAGCGCTTTGGCCTCCAGCTCGGGGGTGACGTCGTGGAAGAAGGTCTCGTGCTCGTCGTAGTCGGTGCCCGCCGTTGCCTCGCTCTGGCCGGTGTTGGACCACCAGTCGGCGACGGTTTCGCCAGGGCGCGGGATCATGCCGTTGACCAGGACCAGCAGTCGGGCCGGGACCCGGTGGCACACCAGCGGGGCCGTGAAGCCGCCCAGCGAGTGGGCCACGACGACCAGGTCGTCGGGGACCTTGGGGTCGTGGTCCTCGATGCCCTTGACGACCGCGTCGGTGTAGTCGGTCAAGGTCGCTGTCGGGCTGCCGGTGGGGAGGTCGGGGGCGATGACCTCGTGGCCGAGCGCGCGCAGTTCCGGCGCGACCAGATGCCAGTCCCAGCTGGAGCTGTTCGCGCCGTGGATGAGTACAAAGGTGGACATGGGTTCCCTCTCCGTATCAGGTAGTTCGGAAACCGTACTTCGAGCCTGCGACAGATTCCTCCGTTCGCCGGTGGGATGGGGAGCCAGGGCCGCGTCCCCCTGCAAGACCCCTGTTTCGCGGCCCTGGCGGCTTGTGGTGGGACGGCGGTCAGGCCGACAGGGCCGGTTCGCGTTCGGCGTCGGACTCGGCGGACAGGTCAATGGACTCCACGATGGCGTCGAAGGCCGTGGAACCGGTCTCGCCGCCGCCCAGCGGGGTGTTCGTCGAGGACTAGACCCTCGAGAACTGCCCGACGCCTCGGGACAGGTCGTGTCCGATGGCCTGGGCGCTGATCTCGAAGGCGGTGCGTGGGACCTCGTCCTTGTCGGTGTAGCGGCGGGAGTAGAGGCGGCCGCGGATGATGACGGGGTCGCCGACCCGCACCGACTTGTAGACGTGCTGCGCCAGGGCGCGCCAGCAGGCAACCCGGATGAACAGCTCGTCGCCGTCGACCCATTTGCCGAGTTCCTTGTCGAAGCGGCGGGAGGTGGAGGCGACCTTGAAATCGGTCATGGAACCGGTGGGAAACTGCCGCTGGATCGGCTTGGTGCAGACGTTTCCCACGACGGTGATGCAGGTGTCGTACATGGCGTTGCTCCAGTTCGGAAGATGTGAATGGCGGGAACCGGCCGGTTCGTCTCCAGCTTCCGTGGGCAGGGTGGGGGTGGGCCAGTGTTGGGTGAATGGCCTGTGGACAACGCGGGGGTTGTGGAAAACTCGTTGGGAGGAGTTCGAGAATGGGGCGGGCATGGATCGGGGCGCCCAATCCACCGATTACTCGGAAAATCAGGCGCCCCGAACCATTTGCTGACCCGATATACAGGATTAGTGGGTCACACCACCAAATGTCAAGCCGAAGCGCCGATGTTGTTACGAGGATGTTATGCGGATTATGTCCTTTAAGGAGCTCGGTGGGCTGATCATGGACCGGCCGCCGCGGCTCGGTGACGTACGAGTGGTGGCCGTGGACGGACGCGCCGGGAGCGGCAAGAGCACCTTCGCCGGACGGCTGGCGCGCGAGCGAGCCCAGGTCGGAGCCGACGTGGCGCTGGTGCACACCGACGATCTGCTGGACGGCTGGGGGCATCCGTCCAACTTCACGCCCTACTTGCGACAGTGGATCCTGGGGCCGCTGACGGCCGGTGGCCGCGCGAAGTACCGGGCCTACGACTGGATCGCCAAGCGGTTCGGCACCGACTGGCGCGACATCGGGCACCCGGAGCTGCTCATCCTGGAGGGCGTCACCACCGCGGCCGAGCAGTGGCGGCCCACCCTGAGCTACAGCGTCCTGGTGGACACCGACCCCGGCGAGGCGAAACGCCGGGGCCTGGAACGCGACGGTGAGGCGATGCGGCCGGAGTGGGACAAGTGGACCGCCCACGAGGACGCCCACTTTCCCGCCGACCGCACCGACTCACACGTCGACATCATTGTGGACGGTAATCCGGGTGAACCGCACGACCCGGAGACCGAGTTCGTGCTGGTTAAAGCTCACTGAGGTTGTGCAGCAGCAGCGCCTCGGCGCGGCAGGCGCGCGTGAACTCCGCCAGGTGCAGGCTCTCGTTGGGGCCGTGGGCCCGCGAGTCCGGGTCCTCGACGCCGGTCACCAGGATCGCCGCGTCCGGGAACAGCTCCTGGAACGTCGCGATGAACGGGATCGCGCCGCCGACACCCATGTCGACCGGCTCCACCCCGTCCCACGCCTCGGCGAACGCGGCCCGGGCGGCGTCGTAGCGTTCGCCACGCGCGTCGATCTGGCACGGGTTGCCGCCGTGGTCGAGGGTGACGGTCAGCTGCGCACCCCACGGTACCCGCGCCTCCAGGTGCCGCTTCACGGCCTCGAACGCGGAGACCGACTCGTCGCCGGGAGCCAGCCGCAGGCTGATCTTGGCGCGCGCCGACGGCTGCAGCGCGTTGGCCGACTCGCGGGCGCCGGGCGCGTCGATCCCCAGCACCGTCGCCGTCGGCTTCGTCCACAGTCGCTCGACCAGCCGACCCGAGCCGATGAACTCGACCCCGTCGACCATCCCCGACTCGGCGCGCAGCCGCTCCTCGGGCAGGTCCAGCGGCGCCGCCGTGCCCGTCTTCAGGCCCTCGACCGCGACGTCGCCGGTCTCGTCGTGCAGCGTGCCCAGCAGACGGCACAGGGCGGTCAGCGCGTCGGGAACCGCGCCGCCGAACATGCCCGAGTGCACCGCCTGGTTGAGGGTGCGCACCTCCACGTAGGCGTTGATGACGCCGCGCAGCGACGTGGTCAGCGCCGGGTGCCCGACGTCCCAGTTGGCCGAGTCGGCGATGACGATCACGTCGGCGGCCAGCAGGTCCCGGTTCTCGGTGATCAGGTTCTCCAGCGAGTCGGAGCCGAACTCCTCCTCGCCCTCGACGAACACCGTCACACCCACCGGCAGGTCGTCGCCGAAGGCCCGCAGCGCGGCGACGTGCGCCATCACCCCGGCCTTGTCGTCGGCGCAGCCGCGCCCGAACAACCGCTCGCCGCGCAGCTGCGGCTCGAACGGGTCGTCCTGCTCCCAGTCGTCGTAGTCACCGGCGGGCTGCACGTCGTGGTGCGCGTACAGCAGCACGTGCGGCGCGCCCGCCGGGGCGGCCTTGCGTCCGATGACGGCGGGCTGGCCGGTCTGCCCGGAGGCGCCCTTGGCCGTGACAATGCGCACATCGTCCATGCCGGCGCCTCGCAGCAGCTCGGCCACCGCCTCGGCGCTGCGCGTCACGTGCGAGTGGTCGAAGCCCTCGAAAGCCACCGAAGGTATGCGGGCCAGCTGTTTCAGGTCCTCGATCACGGTGGGCATACCCGCGTCGACGGCCGAGCGAAGATCAGAGCGAGATAGAGACATGCGGCCATACTAAGCAGCCCGCACACCGCACCAAGCGAAACCGTCCGCCGCCGCTTTCTAGACTGGCGGTCGTGACGCGCGACTACCGGTTCCTGATCTCCTGGCGCTGGCTGGGGCTGACCCTGCTGGGGCTGGCCCTCGTCGCCACCTGCGTCGGCCTGGGCATCTGGCAGCACGACCGCTACGAGCAGCGCGCCGCCACCAACGAACGCATCGAGACCGCCGCGGCCGACGACACCCCGGCCAAGGCCAGCGAGGTGCTGTCCGAGGACGCCGAGCCCGGTGACGACACACTGTGGACGAAAGTCGAGGCCACCGGTGAGTTCGACGCCGACGCGCAGATCCTGATCCGCAACCGCAGCGTCGACGGCCAGAACGGCTACGAGGTCGTCACGCCGCTGCTGCTGTCCGACGGCACCGCGCTGCTGGTGGACCGCGGCTGGGTGCCGCCCGCCGACTCCGGTGCCACCGAGGCGCCGAAGGTGCCCGCCCCGCCGGAGGGCTCGGTGACCGTCACCGGCCGCGTGCGGCCCTCGGAGTCGCCGCTGGGCTCGGTCGAGAAGGTCTCCGGAACCATCCAGGCCCGCAGCATCGACGTCGACCGGATCTCGAAGCACCTCGACGGACCCGTCCTGCGTGGATACATCACACAGGACGATCCCGCCAAGGGCTTCACCGCGATCCCGGTGCCCACCCAACGCGCCTGGCAGAACTTCGCCTACGCCTACCAGTGGTGGCTGTTCGCCGGGATGATCCCGGTCGGGCTGGTCATGATCGCCCGCCGCGAGGCCGGAGGCGGGAAACCTACTTCCCGGAGACCATCGACCGTGGCGGCGGTTTGAACTTGATCTCCTTCTCGCCCTTCAACCCCTCCTTGAGGGTGGTCGCGGCGACGTCGATCGGTTTCTTGGAGTTGCCCTCCCCGACCGGGTTGAAGGGATTGTCCGGATCGGACATGAAGGCCGCGACCGCCAGCTGCGGCGCGTAGCCGACGAACCAGGCCGCCCGGTCGGAGTCGGTGGTACCGGTCTTGCCCGCCACCTGCCGTCCGACCTGGGTGTGCACGCTCGAGGCGGTGCTCCAGCCGCCGCAGCTGCCGCGCGACGCCTGGGTGCCGGTGGGGCAGCGGGCCGCGTCGGTCGCGGCCCGGGCGACCTTCTTGGACAGTTCCCGGTGACAGTCCGGCGCCGTCTTGGCCATCTCGCGTCCGGTCTGGTCGATGGCCTTGAGCACCGGCGTGGGTTCGCAGTACATGCCCTCGGCGGCGATGGTCGCGTACGCCCCGGCCATCTCCAGCGGCGTCGTGTCGGCGACGCCGAGCGTGAACGCGCCCCAGCCGTCGGCGTGGTCCTCGCTGGCGTAGAACGCGTCGGACTCGCTGCGCCAGTCCAGCCCGAGCCGTTCGGCCATCCGCACCGCCTTCTCGGCGCCGACCCGCTGCACCAGCTGCGCGAAGTACGTGTTCACCGACTTCCCGAAGCCCGACCACATCGTCTGGTTGCCGGTCATGGCCTTGCTGGCGTTGGACGGACACCACACCCCGCCGCAGGAGGCCGGACCGGCCGCGACCGGGTACTTCGTCGCCACCTGGTTGGGGGAGTAGATGTTCGTGTTGAGCGGCATGCCCTCCTCCAGCGCCGCCAGCATCGTGAACATCTTGAACGTCGAACCCGCCTGGTACCCGGCGACGTCACCGCCGCCCAGCAGCGAGTTGACGGTGTTGGGATAGTTGCCGCGCATGCCCTTGGCCGCGGCGGTCGGTTCCGAGTGCAGACCGTTGTTGGTCTGGTCGATCTCGAAGGTCCGGTTCACCGCCATCGCCTTGATGCGCCCGGTTCCCGGTTCGACGGCCGTCACCCCCAGGGCGTGCTTGCTGTCGCGCGAGGACAGCGAGTCCACCTTCTTCTGGCTGGCCTTTTGGGTGTTGGGGTCCATGGACGTGATGATCGTGTACCCGCCGCGGCGCAGGTCGTTCTCGCGATCCCTTGGCGTGGCGCCGAACTGCGGCTGGGAGCGCCACCACTGCCGGACGTAGTCGCAGAAGAAGCCGAAGCGCTGCGCCTTCTTGCTGGTCCCGATGCACGCGTTGGACGGGCGGGACAGCTTCAGCTTGATCTTCTCCTTCTTGGTGTCGGCGGCCTCTTTGGACGATATGTAGCCCAGTTTCGTCATCCGGTCGATGACCCAGTTGCGGCGGTCGGTGGCCTTCTTGTCGTCCTCGGCGGCCGGGTCGTAGTCCGAGGGCGCCTGCACCAGGCCCGCCAGCGTCGCGGCCTGCGCGAGCGTCAGATCCTGTGGCGCCTTGGAGAAGTAGATGTAGGAGGCGGCGTAGATTCCGTAGGCGCGATGTCCGAAGTAGACCTGGTTGAGGTACTTCTCCATGATCTCGTCCTTGGTGAGCCGCTCCTCGATCGTGGTGGCCAACCGCATCTCGCGCAGTTTCCGCGACGGCGTCTGCTCGGTGACGGCCAGGATCTCGTCGGCCGAGGAGGCGTTGTGCTGCAAGGCACCGCGCACGTACTGCATCGTCAGGGTGGACGCGCCCTGCGAGACCTCACCGCCCTTCTGGTTGGCGGCCATGGCCCGCGCGACGCCGCGGATGTCGACGCCGCGGTGCTCGTAGAACCGGGAGTCCTCGGCGGAGATGATGGCCTGCCGCATGATCGGCGCGACCTCGTCCAGCGGGACGTTGCGGCGGAACTCGTCGTAGAACGTCGACAGCAGTGTGGTGCCGTCGGAGGCGTACACGTAGGTCGTCTGCGGCGGTGTGGATTCGCCGAGCTTCACCGACAGCTTGTCCAGCGCGTCCACCCCGGCCTTGGCCGACAGCCCGCCGGTTCCCACGACCGGGAACGCCAGCGCCGCCACCAGCAGCCCGGCCAGCGCCCCCACCTTCAACAGCGACCGGATGCCTTCGGCGGCATTGATGAGCCGCTGCCTCAGCCCTTGATACGCCTGCGTCAACCCCATGGTCACTGACCGTAGGGCATTTCACGCGTGTGACGCGTGAGGCTGGGCCGATACGAGCCGGATCGGCCACGCACGGGTTAACGTCTGCGGTGTGTTGTATCCACTTGGCCTGCGCCTCGACCGACGGCGGGTACTCGTCGTCGGCGCCGGAAATCTCGCGCACCGGCGTGTACCCCGACTCCTCGACGCCGGAGCCGACGTGCTGCTCGTGTCGCCGCACGCCCGCGATTCGCTGCGGGCCATGGCATCGGAGCACCGACTGCGCTGGGAGGAGCGACGGTTCCAGGCCAGCGACCTGGACGGGGCCTGGCTGGTGCTGGCCGCCACCGACGACCCGGCGGTCAACGCCGAGATCTCGGCGCTGGCCGAGGAAGCGCGGGTCTTCTGCGTCCGCGCCGACGACCGGGAGGCCGCCACGGCGTGGACCCCAGCGGTCGGGCAGCACGAGGAGCTGACCTTCGCGGCCTTCGCGGGCGGGGACCCGCGTCGGGCGGCGGCGCTGCGGGACCGGCTGCTGGAACTGGCCGCGACCGGCGAGGTCAGCCCGCCCCGGTTCCGGGGCAGCGGAACGATTCCCGGGGTGGCGCTGGTGGGGGCCGGTCCCGGCGACCCCGACCTGATCACGGTCGCCGGACGGGCGGCGCTGGCGCAGGCCGACGTCGTCATCGCCGACCGGCTGGCTCCGGCGCGGCTGCTGGAGGAACTGCGTGACGAGACCGAGCTCATCGACGCGGCCAAGATTCCCTATGGGCGGCAACGGGAACAGGACGAGATCATCGCGCTGATGCTCGAACGCGCCAAGAACGGCAAGTTCGTGGTGCGGCTCAAGGGCGGCGACGGCTTCGTGTTCGGACGCGGCGGCGAGGAGCTGGACGCCTGCGCGGCGGCGGGCATCCCGGTGCGGGTGATCCCGGGCGTCACCAGCGCGATCGCCGGACCCGCGCTGGCGTCGATCCCGGTGACCGAACGCGGCCTGGTGCACGAGTTCACCATCGTGAGTGGACACGTGGCGCCGGGCGACCCGACGAGCCTCACCAACTGGGACGCGCTGGCCCGGCTACGCGGCACCGTCGTGGTGCTGATGGGGGTGCGGCATCGCGGAGCGATCGCGGCAGCCCTCATCGCGGGTGGCCGCGACGCGGGCACCCCGGCGGCGGTGGTGATGGACGCATCGACGCCCCGGCAACGCGAGGTGCGCACGACGCTGGCGGAGCTGGGCGACGTGGAGGTCACCTCACCGGCGGTCCTGGTGATCGGCGAGGTGACCCGGCAGCGCTAGGCCGCTTAAAGCACGCTCAGCTCGGCTAGGGCTGCGCTCAGGCAAACCGGACTACCGTCAAAAGTGGGGAGGTGGTCGGTGGAGCTTGGCCAAAAGTTCCAGCAGGTTTCGCAAGACCACGGTGACCATCTTCGAGTGGATCTTTGTCGTGCGGAGATCGTGACACCTTTGCTTGTCGGTTACGACATCGTCGCAATAGGGCACTGCCAAACTCAGGGCGTCGATGCCGAAGTTGTCATTGGAAGTCCATGGCTAAGTTGAATTGCGATGCTGTGCGGTAGGTAAGTGAGTTTGGGCGGCCGCGACGGTGTCGTCAGGGTTGCTGGCCAAATGAGAACGCCTTGCCCAGCATGCTTAGAAGTCACACATGCAGTGTTACCGGGTAGAAGAACGAGCCGCCAAGAGGTGCCGTGGCCGGGTTCCGAAGTCCTAACTGGGTGCCGACTTCGGGCGGTACGAGCCTCGGACTAGGCAGAGGCGCGGGGTACGACCAGGCCTGACTCGTAGGCCGCGACGACCAGCTGGGCGCGGTCGCGGGAACCCAGTTTGGTCATGGCGCGGCTGACGTGGGTTTTGGCGGTGGTGTGGCTGATGTGCAGTAGCCGGGAGATCTCCTCGTTGGATTTGCCCTGGCCCACCAGGGTCACCACTTCGCGTTCGCGGGGTGTCAGTGCTGAGACCAGCGGGGCCGGGCCGTCGACGCGTGGGGTGGCCGCGAACTCGGCGATCAGGCGTCGGGTCACGTTGGGGGCCAGCAGGGCCTCGCCGACGGCGACGGTGCGGACCGCGCGGATCAGTTCCTCCGGTTCGGTGTCCTTGACGAGGAAGCCGCTGGCTCCGGCGCGCAGCGCGTCGAAGATGTACTCGTCGAGGGCGTAGTTGGTCAGGATCACCACTCGTACCGAGGACAGGGCGGGATCGGCGGCGATGCGGCGGGTCGCCTCGATGCCGTCCATTTCGGGCATCTGGACGTCGACGAGGGCGATGTCGGGGACGGTTTCGCGGGCCAGGTCCACCGCCTCGGCGCCGGTGGAGGCCTCACCGACCACGTCGATGTCGTCCTCGGCGTCCAGCAGGACCCGGAATCCGGCGCGGATCAGCGGCTGGTCGTCGGCGAGAAGTACCCGGGTCACGTCAGCTCCTTGGCTTCGGTCTCGGTCAGGGGCAGGACGGCGCGGACCTGGAAGCCGCCGTCGGGGCCGGGGCCGGGGCGCAGGTCGCCGCCCAGTGCCGCGACGCGTTCGCGCATTCCCATGAGGCCCAGCCCTTCGGCGACGCCTTCGGGGGCGGGGCCGATGCCGTCGTCGGTGATGGTCGTCGTCACCGACTCATCATCGACCACAATAGAGATGTCGACGGCACTGGCCCGGGCGTGCCGGGTGGAGTTGGTCAGCGCCTCCTGCACGATCCGGTAGACGGTGCGGTCGACGGTCTCGGGCAGCGCTTGCCGGTCGGGGCTGATGTCCATGGCGATGGTGAGCGCGGAGCGTTCCACCAGCGCGGGGAGGCTGTCGATGCCGGGGGTGGAGTCGCCTTCGGTCATGCGCAGGGCTCGCAGCGTGGCCCGCAGTTCCCGCATCGCGTCCTGGCTGGCCGCCCGGATGTTGCGCAGCGAGGCCTCGGCCTGTTCGGGCTGGCGGTTGAGCATGTGCAGCGCCACCGAGGACTGCACGTTGACGACCGAGATCGCGTGGGTCAGCGAGTCGTGGAGTTCGCGGGCGATGCGGACGCGTTCCTCGGCGGCCCGGCGCTGCGCCAGTTCCTCTTTGGATCGTTCGGCTTCGGCGGCGCGGGATCGGGCCGACTCCAGTGCCCGCTGTTGCCGTCCGGCGATGTCCCCGGCGATGATTCCCGCCTCCAGGAAGATGACCAGCCACGGCGCCGACCGCGAGGCCATCTCCCACGAGCCCGACAGTCCGGCGGTCACCGTGCCCACCACGATGACGACACTGCCCGCGACGATCGCGATCCAGCGGCGTTCGTACTTGGCCAATGAGTACAGTGCGATGAGGAGGGCCACGGTCCCGGCGCGGCTGTCCGAGGCGATGAACAGGACCGTCATCGAGCCGGTGAACAGCGTCACCGGGATCGGGTACCGACGCCGGGCGAGCAGCGCCAGCCCGGTCAGTATCGCCAGCGGCACGGCCGCCGCGACCGGAAGCCAGAACTCCTTCTTGTCCATTTCGTGGATCACCGCGGCGAGCGCGAACGCGGTCGCCGCACCGGCGGCGATGACGTCCCATCGCCGCTGGTGCCGTTCGCCTTCGCCCATTGGGGCAACGTTACGGCAGCTCAGGGCAAATCGCACCGTCCGGAAGTAGTGGTCGTGGCCTCATACCGGGGGAGTATGCGGCCCCGGTGGAGCGGCCCGCCATACTTCTTCTACAGTACGTAGAAAACGCCTCCGATGCCCGATGCCGAAACGACCCCGCCGCAACAGAATCAAAGCTCTGAACCCCTGCCCTAAGGAGTGAAACGATGAGCGAGACCGCCATCGCCGAACCGGCGACGCGGGCCAAAGCCACCGGACTGGCGCGGACCACGCGGATCAACGCGATCCTGATCGCCGTGGTCACGCTGGCCCAGCCGGTCTGGATCGGCCTGCTGTTCACCGGAAGCGTGTTCGGCGCCGTCGCCCACGGCATCGGCGCGGGGGCACTGGTGCTGTTGAGCCTGATCCACCTGGTGCTGTCGATCGTGCGCTCACGCGGTCGCGGCAAATCGGAGGTCTGGGGCAACCTCGCCTTCATCGGCCTGATCGTCGCCCAGTCGCTGCTGGGCGTGTTCCAGCTGTACCCGCTGCACTTCCCGGTCGGGGTGCTGATGGCCATCGGATCGGTGCACCTCGTGCAGGCGACCAACAAGGAAGTCCGTGACGCCGGAACGGAGGCCAAGGCATGAAGCGCCGCCGCCTGCTCCAGCTGGGGCTGACCGTCGCCGGAGTCGCCGCCGCCGGAGGCGTGACCTACGCCTTCGCCACCGACACGCAGCAGACCGGAGCGCTGTTGACCAGCGACGTCCCGATGCCCGAACGCTTCAAGGTCCGGCTGCCCATCCCCGAGACCGCCAAACCCGTCAAGGACGGGCACTACGCGTTCACGCAGCGCCCGCGCAAGGTCGAGATCATCCCGGGCACCAAGACCGAGATCTGGGGCTACGACGGGCAGTTCCCCGGGCCCACACTGGACCTCCGCCGGGGCGAACCGGTGACGGTGACCGTCGCCAACAAGCTGGACGTGCCGACCTCGACCCACCTGCACGGCGGCGTAACCGCGGCCGACTCCGACGGCTTCCCCACCGATCTGGTGGTGCCCAAGGGACACGGGGGGCACTTCAAACCCGGACGGCACTCGCACATGAAGCACGACCCGTCCGCGTGGAAACTCCACACCGGACAACGCGACTACGGGTACTCGCTGGACCAGCCCGCCGCCACACTGTGGTACCACGACCACCGGATGGACTTCACCGCGCCGCAGGTGTGGCGGGGGCTGGCCGGGTTCTGCATCGTCCGCGACGACGTGGACGACGCGCTGCCGCTTCCCAAGGGGGAGCGCGACATCCCGCTGATGCTGTGCGACCGCGCGTTCCACGCTGACGGGGCGTTCAAGTACCCGTCCAAGGACGGCACGCTGATGGGTGAGCCCGGCGTCTCGGACGAATACCACGAGGGGGTGCTCGGCGACGTGATGCTCGTCAACGGGGCGCCCTGGCCGGTGCTGGACGTGGACGCGGCGCGGTACCGGCTGCGGTTCCTCAACGCGTCCAACGCTCGTCGCTACGAGCTGGCCCTGGACAACGACGCGCCGTTGGTGCACATCGGCAGCGACGTGGGACTGCTGGACAAGCCGCGGGAGTTGTCGTCGCTGGTGCTGGCCTCGGCTGAACGGGCCGAGGTGATCGTGGACTTCTCGAAGTACAAGCCGGGTACCGAGATCACGCTGGTCAACAAGCTCGGCGCCGACGACATGGCCGAGGTGATGCGGTTTCGGGTCGGGGACAAGGTCGACGACGACTCGTCCATTCCCGACGAACTGGTGCCGTTCAAGGCGCTGAAGGCTTCCGACGCCGTCACCGAGCGGACGTTCAAGTTCGAGTACTCCAGTGTCTCCGGTCATGGGTCTATGTGGACCATCAACGGGGAGGCATACGATCCCGGCGGTTCGATGGCGAAGATCAAGCTGGGCACCGTCGAGAAGTGGACCCTCATCTCCGATGTCCACCATCCGGTGCACGCGCACCTGGGGCACTTCCAGGTGCTGTCGCGGGACGGGAAACCGCCGCGCGACACCGACGCGGGCTGGAAGGACACTGTCGACATGCGTCCGCTGGAGGTCGTCGAGGTGCTGATCAAGTTCGAGGGCTACAAGGGACGGTACATGTTGCACTGCCACAACCTCGAACACGAGGACATGGCGATGATGGCCAACTTCGACGTCGTGTGACGCGGTTCAGGCGAGCAGCGCGTCGACCCGGCTGGGGCTCAGGCCGTGGTTGATGGCCATGACGCCCGCGCCGACGGCTCCGGCGCGTTCGCCGGTGCGGGACTGCACGATGCGCAGGTGCTGGGTGGCCAGCGGCAGTGAGCGCTGGTAGATCACCTCGCGGACTCCGGCCAGCAGGTGGTCGCCCGCCAGGGCGAGCGAGCCGCCGATGACGATCACGGCGGGGTTGAGCAGGTTGACGGCGGCGGCGAGGACTTCGCCGATGTCGCGACCCGCCTGGCGCAGCAGGCGCAGCGCCGGGACCGAGCCCGCGCGGGCGAGTTCGACGACGTCCAGCGCCGAGTGGGCTTTGATGTCCTGCTCGGCCAGGGCGGCAGCGATGGCGGCGCCGCTGGCGACCGCCTCCAGGCAGCCGGTGTTGCCGCAGCGGCACACCGGTCCGGGTTCGGCCACTTTGATGTGTCCCATGTCGCCAGCCGCGCCCTGGGCTCCCCGGAAGACCTGGCCGTCGGAGATGATGCCGCAGCCGATTCCGGTGGCGGCCTTGACGAACAGCAGATGCTCGGCGTCGGGCCAGTGGGTGAAGTGCTCGCCCAGCGCCATGATGTTGACGTCGTTGTCGACGAGGACCGGGGCGGTGAAGTGTTCGCCGACGTAGTGGGGGACGTCGAAGCCGTCCCAGCCGGGCATGATCGGCGGGTTGACGGCGCGGCCGGTGGAGTGCTCGACCGGGCCGGGCAGGCCGATGCCGACGCCCAGCAGGCCGGAGGGGTCACGGTCGATTTCGGACAGTAGGGCGTGGCCGTGCTCGATGACCCAGTCGAGCACGGTTTGGGGACCGGCGGCGATGTCGAGGTCGGCGCGGGTCTCGGCCAGGACCTGTCCGGCCAGGTCGGTGACGGCGAGGCGGGCGTGGGTGGCGCCGAGGTCGGCGGCCAGGACGACGCGGGCGTGCGGCTTGAAGGCGAAGGTCGTGGGTGGACGGCCGCCGGTGGAGGCGGCCTCGCCGCTGGGGCCGATCAGCCCCGAGGCCAGCAGGGCGTCGACGCGTTGGGTGACGGTGGAGCGAGCCAGGCCGGTGACGGCGGCCAGCTCGGAGCGGGTGCGCGGCGCGCCGTCCCGCAACAGCTGAAGCAGGGCACCGGCTCCGACGGCCGGGGTGCCGGGCTTGGGCTTGGCGGTGGCGGGGAGCTCGTCGGCCGAGGTGCCGGGCTTCGGCGCGGCCGTGCGTGGCGGCGCGTCCGCTGCGGTTCCGACGGCCGGGGTGCCCGGCTTGGGTTTGGCGGTGGCGGGCGGCTCGTCGGCCAGGGTGCCGGGCTTCGGCGCGGCCGTGCGCGGCGGCTCGTCCGTGGCGGGCGCGGGTGCCGTGGTGCGCGGCTTCCGCTCGGCGGCTGGCGCGGATCCGGTCGCCGCCCCCGGCTTGGGCTTGGCCGCGCCTTGCCGTCGGTCGGTCGCGGGCGACCCCGCTGGGTCGTCCGCTTCGGCCGCTGGCGCGACGGTGTGAGTCTCTTTTGCCACGTCACTAGTGAATCACAGCCATCTTTCGGATCGGGTCATGCAACAAAAGTTTTAAATACGCGCAACTTTTGCTTGACACGTGTCAGAAGTCCGTTTAACGTCCCTCACATGCCAGTCACCGAGGACATCGCGCCGCGCAGCGGCTACCGGGCCGCGATCATCGGCACCGGCTTCATGGGCCGGGTGCACGCGGGCGCCGTGCGGGTCGCGGGCGGCTCGGTCGTCGGCCTGGTCGGCTCCACCGTGGACAAGGCCGCCGAGGCCGTCGACGCGCTGGGAGCCGATGGAGTCTTCGCCGACGCCGCCGAGGCGATCGCCAGCCCCGACGTCGACGTCGTGCACGTGTGCACCCCCAACCACCTGCACTCGGAACTGGCGCTGGCCGCGCTGGAGGCCGGAAAGCACGTGGTGTGCGAGAAGCCGCTGGCCACCGACGCCCGCTCCGCCCAGACGCTCACCGACGCCGCGAAACGGGGCGGACGGGTCGCGACCGTCCCCTTCGTCTACCGGTTCCACCCGATGGTGCGCGAGGCCCGGGAACTGGTGCGGCGCGGCAGCATCGGCACCGTCACCCTCGCCCACGGCGGCTACCTCCAGGACTGGCTGCTGCGGCCCGAGGACGACAACTGGCGCGTTGACCCCGACATCGGCGGCCGCACCCGCGCCTTCGCCGACATCGGTTCGCACTGGTGCGACCTGCTGGAGTTCGTCACCGGCCAGCGCATCACCCGGCTGTCGGCGCAACTGTCCACCGTGAACCCACGGCGGGGCGCCGCGTCGGCCACCGAGGACATCGCGACCCTGCAGTTCAACACCGACGCGGGCGCCGTCGGCACCTCGGTGATCTCGCAGGTCTCGGCCGGGCGCAAGAACCGGCTGCACCTGGAGGTCTCCGGCTCCGACGCCACCCTCCACTTCGACCAGGAGCAGCCGGAACTGCTGTGGCTGGGCGGACGACAACGTTCCAGCGTCCTGGTACGCGACCCCGAGACCCTGACCCCGCCCGCCGCCCGGCTCGCCGTCGTCCCCAGTGGCCACCCGCAGGGGTACCAGGACTGCTTCAACGCCTTCGTCGCCGACACCCGGGCCGCCATCGACGGCGAGACCCCCGACGGACTGCCCACCTTCGCCGACGGCCTGCGGGCCGCCCGGCTGGCCGAGGCGGTCCTGGAATCGGCGCGCGACAACGCCTGGGTGGAGGTGGAGTGAATGCCGACCTCGCCCCTGGTCCGGCTGACCGGGATCCGCAAATCCTTCCTGGGCAACGAAGTGCTGCACGGAGTCGACCTCGACGTCGCCCCCGGTGAGGTCCACGCCCTGGTGGGGGAGAACGGCGCCGGGAAGTCCACCCTGATGAAGATCCTGGCCGGGGTCTACCGCCCCGACGCCGGAGGGCTCGAAGTGGACGGACAACCGGTGCGCTTCGAACACCCGCTGCACGCGCAGCGCGCCGGGGTGGCCACCGTGTTCCAGGAGTTCAACCTGCTGCCCGAACGCTCCGTCGCCGAGAACGTCTACCTGGGACGGGAACCGCGCCGCGCCGGACTCGTCGACCGGCGCCGGATGCGCCGCGACACCGCCGCGCTGCTGGAGGACCTGGGCGTCACCGGCCTGTCCCCGTCCGACCGGGTCGGTTCACTGTCGGTGGCCCGGCAGCAGGTCGTCGAGATCGTCAAGGCACTGTCCTACGACGCCAAGGTGATCTCCATGGACGAACCCAGCGCGGCGCTGGCCGACCGCGAGGTCGAGCTGCTGTACCAGCTGGTGAAACGCCTGAAGGAACGCGGCGTCGCCGTCCTGTACGTATCGCACCGTCTCAAAGAGATCTTCGACCTGTGCGACACCGTCACCGTCCTCAAGGACGGCGCGCTCGTCGACACCCTCCCGGTGGCCGACACCAACGCCGACGACCTGGTGCGCAAGATGGTCGGCCGCCCCATCACGACCTTCTTCCCGCCCGGCGAACCGATCGACCCCGACAGCGCCAAGGTGCGGCTGTCGATATCGCACGGCGGCAACACCCAACTGGACGGCATCGACCTCGACGTGCGCGGCGGCGAGATCGTCGGCCTGGCCGGACTACAGGGCAGCGGACGCACCGAGATCGCCCACGCCCTGTTCGGCGTCGCGCCCTTCACCCGGGGAACCGTGGCCGTCGACGGCGAGCCCCTGCGAATCCGCTCGCCACGTGCGGCCGTGCGCGCCGGGATCGCCCTGGTCACCGAGGACCGCAAGACCGAGGGCCTGGCCCTGAACCAGTCCATCACGGCCAACGCCCGGCTGGTGCTGGACGCCGTGCGCATCAACGGAAACCGGGACCGGGTGCGCCGCATCCCGCAGACCCTGTCCTCACTGGAACTGGTCTCGCGTTCCAGCGACCAGGAGGTCCGGTTCCTGTCCGGCGGCAACCAGCAGAAGGTGGTGCTGGCCAAGTGGCTGGCCACCTCACCCCGGGTCATGATCCTCGACGAGCCCACCCGAGGCATCGACGTCGGCGCGAAACAGGCGGTCTACACGCTGATGCGCGACCTGGCCGCCGACGGTGTGGCGATCCTGCTGATCTCCTCGGAACTGTCCGAAGTGATCGGAATGGCCGACCGCGTCCTCGTGATGCGCGACGGTCGCGTCGGCGGCGAGCTGGGTGCCGGCCAGCTCGCCGCCGACACCGCCGAAGAGGCCGTCATGGCACTGGCCACCGGACACACCTGGGCCGCCGAGGAGACCCCGTGAAGACACTGTCCCTGCCCCGGCTCAACACCACCGCGCTGGTGTACCTGGCGCTGGCCGGGGTGCTCGTGCTCGGCGGCGTCATCACCGCCGCCAACGGCCACAACCTGTTCTCCACCGGCAACATCGTCGACACCTTCGGCCGCTCCAGCCTGCTGGGCTTCATCGCCATCGGACAGACCCTGGTGATCCTGTGCCGCTCGCTCGACCTGTCGGTCGGCTACGTGATGGCACTGTCCAGTCTGGTCGTCGCCGAACTCATGGACGGCGACGCCGCCAACATGCCCATGGCCGTCGCCGCGACGCTGGGGCTCGCGGGCCTCATCGGCGCCGCCAACGGCCTGGTCATCACCAAACTCAAGGTCAACGCGTTCATCGCCACCCTCGGCGTCGGGCTCATCATCAAGGGATTCCTGGACACCGTCTACGCCGGACCGGCCGGGAAGGTATCCGACTCCTTCGAATCGTTCGGCTACACCAGGATCGGGCCGCTGCCACTGTCCACACTGCTGATGCTCGTCACCGCGGCCGCCGGAGTGTGGTTCCTGGCCCGCAGCCGCACCGGCCACCACATCTACGCCGTCGGCGGCGACCGCGAGGTCGCGCGACTGTCGGGCGTGCGCACCGACCGCACCGTCATCACCGCCCACGTCCTGTGCGCGATGGCCGCCGGGGTCGCCGGACTGCTCATCGCCTCGCGCTTCGGCACCGGCTCGGCCCTGGTCTACGACGACGGCTTCGACCTGGAGTCGATCGCGGCGGTCGTGCTCGGCGGCACCGCCCTGATGGGCGGACGCGGCGGCATCGCCGGAACCGTCGCCGGGGTCCTGATCCTGGCGGTGGCCGACACCGTGTTCAACCTGCTGCGGGTCGACCCGTTCGTCAAGGACGTGCTGCGCGGCGTGATCATCATCGTCGCCGTGGCCATCTACGCCGGACGCCGCCTGGGCGTCACCCGGGTCCGGTTCCCCAGCGGCACCAGGAAACCAGCGACCCAAGGGGTGAAGGCATGACCGCGCTCAAGCGGCGGCTGCGCGCCGCGGCCGACTTCCTGTCCGGCGGCACCGGAACCGTCTTCGCCCTGCTCATCGTGGTGTTCGCGATCATCCTGATCCGGGACGTCTCGTTCGCCGAACCCTCGTCGCTGATGTCGTTCGCGCGCAAGACCGCGCCGCTGGTGGTGCTGGCGATCGGGCAGTACCTGGTCATCGTCGCCGGTGAACTCGACCTGTCGGTCGGCTCGCTGGTCGGTTTCCAGGTGGTGTTGGCCGCGCTGCTCATCGACGGCCAGGAATCCCGCACGATCCCGGTACTGCTGCTCATGTTCGGCATCGGCGCCCTGGTCGGGCTCGTCAACGGTCTCATCACGACACTGCTGAAGGTACCGTCCATCATCACCACCCTGGGCATGATGCTGGTCCTGTTCGGCGCCATCAGGTTGCTCACCGGCGGCGCCCCCACCGGCTCACTGTCGGAGGGCTTTCGGGTCGCGGGCCGCCGAGGCATCGACATCCCCGGTTTCGCGATGGTGCCGTGGTCGGTGCTGATCGTGGTGGCCCTCGGCGTGGCCGCCGCCTGGACGATGCGCTCGGCCTACGGCCGCACCCTGATGGCCGTCGGCGACAACCCCCGCGCCTCGGCGCTGTCGGGGGTGCGGGTGTGGCAGGTGCGCACCCTGGCCTTCGTCGGCTCCGGAATCCTCGCCACCGGCGCCGCCGTCCTGGTCGGCGGCTTCGCCGGAGTCACCGCGCAGGTGGGTCAGGGCATGGAGTTCGTCGCCATCACCGCCGTCGTCTTGGGCGGCGTGGTGCTGGGCGGCGGACGCGGCACCGTACTGGCCGCCATCGCCGGAGCCGTCACCGTCGAAGCCCTGTTCACCCTGTTCAACCAGCTGGAACTGCCGTCGACCATCCGTCCCACCGCGCAGGGACTGATCATCATCGCAGCGGTCGGCTACGCCGCCCGCGAACGCATCCGGCGGCAACCGACCCCCCGCCTCAAATCCCCTTAGGAGAGAAACACCATGCGCTTGTTGAGAACCGCCGTGGCGGGCCTGGCGATAACCGCCATGCTGCTGACCGGCTGTACCACCGACAAACCCTCAGACGAAGCCGAAGGCAAGGACGACAAGTCCTCCGAGGGCGACTGGTTCGTCAAGGAGGACTACGAACGGCAGCTGAAACAGCGCGACGCCGAACCCGAAGGCGACGCCGACAAGCCCTACCTGCAGGCCATCGACCCCGACTGGGTCGAGACCACCGAGTACAAGAAGAAGGGCGGCGACGCCACCATCTGCTTCTCCAACGCCTCGGTGTCCAACCCGTGGCGGGTGACCGGCTGGCTCACCATGCAGGAACAGGTCAAGCAGCTGAAGAAGTCCGGTGAGATCAAGGAGTTCCGGGTCTCCGACGCCGAGGACAAGGACAACAAGCAGATCTCCGACATCGAGGCCTTCGTGGACTCCGGCGACTGCGACAGCATCATCATCTCGCCGTCCACCACCGCCACCCTCACCCCCGCGGTCAAGACCGCCTGCAAGTCCGGGGTCCCGGTGGTGGTGTTCGACCGGGGCGTCGAGACCGACTGCGCCGTGTCGTTCATCCACCCGATCGGCGGCTACGCCTACGGTGCCGACGGCGCCGAGTTCCTGGTGGACAAGCTGAAGCCCGGCTCCAAGGTGCTGGCACTGCGGATCCTGCCCGGCGTCGACGTGCTGGAGAACCGTTGGGCCGCCGCCAAACAGATCTTCAAGGACAGCGAGATCGAGGTCGTCGGCGACGAGTTCACCAAGGGCGACGGCGCCAAGATCAAGGACATCGTCACCCAGTACCTGGAACGCGGCGACGTCGACGGCATCTGGATGGACGCCGGGGACGGCGCGGTGGCCGCGCTGGAGGCCTTCGAGGACGCCGACAAGGACTACCCGGTCATGGTCGGCGAGGACGAGATCGGCTTCCTGCGCAAGTGGAAGGAAACCAAGATCACCGCGATCGCGCCGGTGTACTCCAACTTCCAGTGGCGCACCCCGGTGCTGGCCGCGGTGAAGATCCTCAACGGCGAGAAGGTCCCGAAGGAGTGGGTGCTGCCGCAGGAGCCCATCACCGAAGACAACCTGGACGAGTACCTCAAACGCAACAAGGACATGCCGAACCTGCACTACGCCAAGTTCGGCGGCGAGGACCTGCCCGGCTTCCCCGACGCCTGGAAAGACCGCTAGTCCATGAACCACCCCGTGGGCGTCAACACCTGGGTGTGGACCTCGCCGCTGACCGACGCCGCCCTGGCGGAGTTGGCGCCGAGGATCCGCGACTGGGGATTCGACGCGGTCGAGTTGCCGGTGGAGAACCCCGGCGACTTCGACCCCGGACGTGCCGCCGAGCTTCTGTCCGAACTGGACCTGAAGCCGTCGGTGGTGCTGGTGATGGGTCCGGGTCGGGAGCTGGTCGCGGCTCCCGACCCGGTCATCGAGTCCACCCAGGCATACCTGCGCCACGTCGCCGACGTGGCCGCCCGGGTGGGCTCGCCCGTCATCGCCGGTCCCGCCTACACCTCGGTGGGCCGGACGTGGCGGCTGTCGGACGCCGAACGGCGTGACTGTTACGCGCTGCTGCGCGACAACCTGCGTCCGGTACTCGACCACGCCGCCCGCCGGGGTGTCAGGCTCGCGGTGGAACCGCTCAACCGCTACGAGACCAGCCTCCTCAACACCGTCGAACAGACCCTGGACGCCCTGGCCGGACTGCCGGAGGACCAGTGTGGAATCGCGCTGGACGTGTACCACCAGAACATCGAGGAACGCGACATCCCGGCCGCGATCCGCGCCGCCTCCGGCCGGATCGCCCACGTCCAGGTGTGCGGCAACGACCGGGGCGCCCCCGGCGCCGACCACCTCGACTGGCCCGGCATCCTGGCCGCCCTGGCGGACTCCGGTTACACCGGGCCGTTGATCATCGAGTCCTTCACCGCCGACAACGCGACCATCGCCACCGCCGCCTCGATCTGGCGGCCACTGGCGACGACCCAGGACGACCTGGCGCGCGAGGGACTGGCGTTCCTGCGCGCCGCCCAGACCGAGCAAAAGGACGTGACATGACCACCCGACCCGTCACCCTGTTCACCGGCCAGTGGGCCGACATGCCGTTCGCGGAACTGTGCGAGCGGGCTGCCACCTGGGGCTACGACGGCCTTGAGATCGCCTGCTGGGGCGACCATCTGGACGTCCACGCCGCCGCCACCGACGACGCGTACCTGGCCGAGAAACGGGCCACACTGGACAAGCACGGTCTCAACGTGTGGGCGATCTCCAACCACCTGGTCGGCCAGGCCGTGTGCGACGACCCGATCGACGAACGCCACCAGGCGATCCTGCCCGCGCACCTGTGGGGCGACGGCGAACCCGAGGGGGTGCGGCAGCGCGCCGCCGAGGAGATGAAGGTGACCGCCCGGGCCGCAGCTCGGCTCGGGGTGTCCACCGTCGTGGGTTTCACCGGCTCGGCGATCTGGAAGTACGTGGCGATGTTCCCACCGGTCCCGCAGTCGACCATCGACGACGGGTACCGCGACTTCGCCGACCGCTGGAACCCGATCCTGGACGTCTTCGACGAGGTCGGGGTGCGGTTCGCCCACGAGGTGCACCCGTCCGAGATCGCCTACGACTACTGGTCGACGGTGGCCACACTGGAGGCCATCGGGCACCGGGAGGCGTTCGGCCTCAACTGGGACCCCAGCCACATGATCTGGCAGGACATCGACCCGGTGGGTTTCCTGGTCGACTTCGCCGAGCGGATCTACCACGTCGACTGCAAGGACACCCGGCGTCGCACCGGCAACGGCCGCAACGGAAGGCTGTCGTCCCACCTGCCGTGGGGCGACCCGAAGCGCGGCTGGGACTTCGTGTCCACCGGCCACGGCGACGTGCCGTGGGAGGACTGCTTCCGAACCCTCAACGCGATCGGTTACGACGGCCCGATCTCGGTGGAGTGGGAGGACGCGGGCATGGACCGGCTCGCCGGTGCCGCCGAGGCCGTCCGGTATATCCGCGACCACTGCTTCGACCCGCCCGAGTCCAGCTTCGACGCCGCGTTCGAGTCCTGACATCCGCGCCGGACGCCGAGCCGCCTGCCAGGCTCGGCGACCCCGGACACGCCGACGGCCCCGCACCCACCGGGTGCGGGGCCGTTTCGGTTCGTTATCCCTTGACGCTTCCGGCGAGCAGACCCCGCACGAAGTAGCGCTGCAGACCGAGGAACACCCCGATCGGAATCACGATCGAGATGAACGCACCGGCCGTCAGCCGCTGCCACTCGTTGCCGCGGCTTCCGGCCATGTCGGCCAGTTTCGCCGTCAGCGGCGGAGTGTCGGACGCGAACACCAACGCCACCAGCAGGTCGTTCCAGACCCACAGGAACTGGAAGATCGCCAGCGAGGCCAGCGCCGGGGTGATCAGCGGCAGCACGATCCTGCGGAAGATCGCGCCGTGGCTGGCACCGTCCACCCGCGCCGACTCGATGACCGAACCGGGCAGCTCGGACATGAAGTTGTGCAGCAGGAAGATGCCCAGCGGCAGCCCGAACGCGGTGTGGGCGAACCACACCTGCACGAACTCCCACTCGCCCTCCAGGCCCCAGGCGGGCAGCAGCTGGGTGCCGCTGACGCTGGCTCCCTCGGAGAAGAAGCTCAGCAGCGGGATCAGCGCCATCTGCAACGGCACCACCTGGAGCGCGAAGATCGCGATGAACACCCAGTCGCGGCCCTTGAACTGCACCCACGACAGCGCGTAGGCCGCCAGCGCGGCCAACGCGAGCGGGAACAGCACCGACGGCACCGTGATGATGAGCGAGTTGATGAACGACTCGGCCAGCTGGCCGGAGGAACTGGCGCCGTACAGCACCTCGTTGTAGTTCGCGATGGTCAGCTGGGCGTTGCCGCCGGTGAACATCGTCCACCAGCCGGTCGTCTTGATCTCGTTCTCCGGGCGGAACGACGAGATCAACAGTCCCGCGGTCGGCGTGGTCCACAGCAGCGCGATCACGATCGCGGTGATGCTGGCCCACGGCCGCGAGAACCGGCTGCGGGCCCGCTTGGCGAGCTCCACCGGTTCCACGTCGGGGGCCTTCTTGGCGTTGGTGCTCATTTGACCTCCCGGCGCTGACGCATGTTGCGAACCTGGTACATGATGATCGGCACGACCAGGATGAACAGCACCACGGCAAGGGCGGCGCCCCGGCCGGTCTGCTGACTCGGGAAGGACTGCGAGTACATCTCGTAGGCCAGCACCGAGGTGCCGTCGTTGCCGCCGGTCATGGTCCGCACGATGTCGAACAGCTTCAGCGAGGCGATCGACATCGTCACGATGACGACGATGATGGCCGGACGGATCGACGGAACCGTCACCCGCCAGAACATCTGCCAGGCGTTGACGCCGTCGAGCCGGGCGGCCTCGACGATCTCGGCGGGAATGCCCTTGATCGCGGCCGACAGCACCACGGTGGCGAACCCGGCCTGGATCCACACCATGACGATGATCAGGAAGAAGTTGTTCCAGAACGGGATGGCCAAAAAGTCCGTCGGGCTGCCGCCCAGCCAGACCACGATCTGGTTGAGCAGACCGATCTGGTCACCGATCTCGCGTTCGGTGTACATGAACTTCCAGATGATGGAAGCGCCCACGAACGAGATCGCCATCGGCAGGAACACCAGCGTCTTGGCCAGCGACTCGAACCGGGACCGGTCGATGAGGATCGCGTACACCAGTCCGACCGCGGTGGCCAGAAGCGGCGTGAACACCACCCACAGGGCGCTGTTGCCGACCACCTGGAGGATGTCGGGGCTGGTGAAGATCCATTCGTAGTTCTTCCAGCCCACCGCGGCCTCACCGGTCTTGTCCGTGAAGGACAGGATCGTGGTGCGGATCGCGGGGACCACGAGCCCGATTCCCACCAGCAGCAGGGTCGGTATCAGGAACACCAGTCCGGTGGTCAGGCTCTTCGGCTTGTCGGGGACGACGTTGCCGATGTAGAGGACGGCGAAGACGACGGCCAGGAACGCGAGCAGTCCCACGCCCAGCACGCCGAACTTCGGCAGTTGATCGAGAAAGTCAAAAGTCATAGGTTGTCTCCATGAAACGAAGGGGGAGGCGATGACTCGCCTCCCCCACGCGTCTCACGTCATTCGTCCCAGGACTTCTCGATCGCGTCGAGCGCGTCCTTCGACGACTTGCCCTTGATCCACTTCGTCATCTCGACGAAGAAGGACTTCGAGCCGACGTGACCGGGCATCTGGTCGGAACCGTCGAAACGGAACTCCGCTCCCTCGTCCTGGTAGAGCTCGATGACCATCTTGTTGAGCTCGTTGTCGGCGTTCTTCGGGTCGGCACCCTTGTGCGAGAAGGCCAGCGGGCCGGTCTTCAGGCGAGCGTTGACGTACAGCTCGGAGGCCAGGAACTCGCGCACCGCGTGCACCTCGGGGTCGTCGCGGAAGGCGGCGACGAACTCACCGGCACCCAGCAGCGGCTTCTCCTCGGCCTTGTTGCCCGGCAGGAAGAACGCGAACACGTCGCCGTCGGGACCGACCTTGGTGCCCTCGGGCCACTGGGCCGCGTAGAACGACGCCTGACGGTGCATGGCGCACTCGCCCTTGACGATGGGCTGGCCGCCCTCCTCGAAGGACACCTTGGCCATCGAGTCGACGTCACCGTAGCCGCCGTTGACGTAGTCCTTGTTCTTCAGGATGCCGCCGACCTTGTCCAGGGCCTTGACGATCCGCTTGTCGTTGAAGGCGATCTCGTGGTTGACCCACTTGTCGTACAGCTCGCCGCCGGACTCGCGCAGCAGCGCGTCCTCGACCCAGTCGGTGACCGGCCAGCCGGTGGCCTCACCGGACTCGATACCGGCACACCACGGCTTGACGTCGGTCTTGGCGATCTTGTCGGACACCGCCAGCAGGTCGTCCCAGGTCTCGGGGACCTCGAGGTCGTTGTCCTTGAAGTACTTGGGGGAGTACCACACCAGCGACTTGAGGCTGGCGCTCATCGGCTGGGCGTACAGCTCGTCGTCGAAGGTGCCGTACTGCAGCCAGTCCTCGCTCCAGCCCTTCTCGGCTTCCTTCACGAGCTTCTTGGAGGCCGGGACCATCTTGTCCTTGTAGCGGGCCATCAGACCCGGCTGCGGGAAGAACGCGATGTCGGGGGCCTTGCCGCCCTTCACCTTGACCTCGATCTGGGCCTCGAAGTCGTTGCTGCCGGTGTACTTGACGTCGATGCCGGTGCACTCGGCGAAGTACGCCCACGACTTCTCGTAGGCGTCGCCCTCGGCGTCGGTGATCGGCGTGTAGATCGAGACCTCGGCGTCCTTGTCCTTGAAGTCGCCGTATTTCTCGTAGCTGGCACAGTCCTTTTCCTTGTCGGAAAGGTTGCTGTCCTCTTCGGGCGCGCCACAAGCCGACACGGCCAGGGCAAGCGTCAGTGTCGAAGCCGCGATCGCGGTCAAACGTCGTTGTTTTCGGGGGGCAATCATGATGGAAAGAGTCCTGCGCCAATCAGTGAATGTCAATACGCCGTTATCAAATGTTTACGACATTGCCGCAGGACAGGAGCGAAAGACCCCACGCTTCCGAAGAAGCGTGGGGTCTTTCGTGTTACCCCTTAATAACTCGTGCGTTCAGCCCACGTGCCCGATCCGTACGCCATCGGACGGGTCGAACAACAGGGCGTCGTGCGGGTTGAAGCAGACAGTCATCTGCTCCCCCTCACGGATGTGGGCCCGGGCGTCGATCTGAGCGACGACCTGGGCACTGCCGAACCGGTCGGCGGCACCGGTGACCTCGTCGACCTGCTCCAGCTGACTGGCCGAGACCGAGTCACCCAGGTTGAAGTACGCCAGCTTGTTGGCGCCCAGCGACTCGACGATGTCGATGGTCTCGGTGAAGGTGACGTTGCCGTCGCCGGAGGCGAACTCGGGGGCCTCGAAGGCCTCCGGGCGCAGCCCGATGATGACGTCGCGGCCGGTCTTCTTGGCGTGCAGCGCCTGCTTCATCGGGTCCGACAGCGGCAGCTCGCCCAGCGGGGAGAGCACCTTGTCCTCGGCGATCGTGCCGGGGATGAAGTTGATCGTCGGGGAGCCGATGAAACCGGCCACGAACAGGTTCGACGGCCGTTCGTACAGGTCGGACGGCGAACCGATCTGCTGCGCGATACCGCCGCGCAGCACCACGATCCGGTCGCCCAGCGTCATGGCCTCGGTCTGGTCGTGGGTGACGTAGACCGTGGTGGTGGCCAGGGACTTCTGCAGCCGCGAGATCGAGGTACGCATCTGCGCCCGCAGTTTCGCGTCCAGGTTGGACAGCGGTTCGTCCATGAGGAACGCCTTGGGGTCGCGCACGATCGCGCGGCCCATCGCGACGCGCTGCCGCTGACCACCCGACAGTTCGCCGGGCTTGCGGTCCAGGAAGCCGCCCAGCTCCAGGATCTGAGCGGCGTTGTCCACCTTCTCGGCGATCTGGGCCTTGGGCATCTTGGCGATGGTCAGCGGGAACGCGATGTTGTCCCGCACCGACATGTGCGGGTACAGCGCGTAGGACTGGAACACCATCGCGATGTTGCGGTTCTGCGGCGCGCGCTCGTTCATGCGTTCGCCGTCGATGCGCAACTCGCCGCCGGAGATGTCCTCCAGCCCGGCGATCATGTTGAGCAGGGTCGACTTGCCGCAGCCCGAGGGTCCGACAAGGATCAGGAACTCCTTGTCCGCGATCGTCAGATCGATGTTTTGAATGACCTCCACGCCACCGCGGTAGCGCTTGGAGATCGAGTCGAGAACTATCTCGGCCACGAGTTTTACCCTTTCACCGCGCCAGCGGTGAGGCCGCTGACGATGCGTCGTTGGAAGATGAGGACGAAGATCACGATGGGGATCGTGATGATGACGGCCGCCGCGGCGATCGAACCGACCGGATTCTCGAACTGCGAGGCTCCGGTGAAGAACGAGATCGCCGCCGGGGCGGTGCGCGCGTTGTCCGTGGACGTCAGCGAGATCGCGAACAGGAAGTCGTTCCACACCTGAATGAAGGCCAGCACCGACGCGGTGACCACGCCCGGTGTCGCCAGCGGAACGATGACCTTGCGGAACGCCTGGAACGGCGTCGCACCATCCATCTTGGCGGCCTTCTCCAGTTCCCAGGGGATCTCCCGGAAGAAGGACTGCATGGTGTAGATCGTCAACGGCAACGCGAAGGTCACGTACGGCAGGATCAGTCCGAGCCAGGTGTTGAACAGACCCAGGTTGCGCTCGATCTCGAACAGCGGCGTCACCAGCGACACCTGCGGGAACATCGCCACCAGCAGGGCCGCGCCCAGCATGAGGTTGCGGCCGGGGAAGTTGAGCCGGGCGATCGCGTAGGCCGCGAAGGTCCCGACCAGCAGCGCGATGCCGGTGGCGATGAGCGAGATGCCGATCGAGTTGATCAGCGGCTGGAAGAACCCGCCGCTGGAGAACACGTTGACGTAGTTGTCGAAGGTCGGCTTGACGGGGAAGAAGTTGCCGTCGGTGTAGGTGCTGGGGTGCTTGAGCGACAACGAGACCAGCCACAGCACCGGGATCAGCGCGAACGCCACCACCACCGTGTTCAACAGCGACCATTGGAATTTCTTGGCCACCACTAGCGGCCTCCTTCCGGTGTCGAGGTACCGAGGCCCTTGACGAAGATGAAGGCGATGATCGCCACGGTCACGAAGATCAGCACCGACATCGTCGAACCGATGCCGAGGTTGAGACCGCTGACCAGGTTGTGATACGTGGTGATCGACACCGAGGCGGTGTCTTGGGCGCCGTTGGTGAGCACATAGATGTTGTCGTAGATGCGGAACGCGTCGAGCATCCGGAACAACAGCGCGACCAGGATCGCCGGTTTCATCAGCGGCAGCGTCACCTTGACGAAGCGCTGCCAGCGGCCGGCGCCGTCCATGGACGCGGCCCGGTGCAGCTCATCGGGCACGACCGACAGGCCCGCCAACAGCAGCAGCGCCATGAACGGGGTGGTCTTCCAGATCTCGGCGCCGATGATGATCAGCAGCGCCGGCCAGCGTTCGGTCAGCGGAGCCGAGCCCTCGGGCAGCAGCCCGGCCAGCCAGCCGGTGTCGGGTGTCCAGGCGTACTGCCAGCCGTAGGCGGCGACCACCGTGACGATTCCGTAGGGGATCAACACGGTCGTCCGCAGTAGACCCTTGGCGACGAGGGTGCGGTGCATGACGACGGCCAGACCCATGCCCAGCACCAGTTCCACCGCGACGCTGACGACCATGATGAGCATGGTGACGCCGAAGGCGGTCCACCAGTGCTCACTGGTCAGTACGGTCGCGTAGTTCGCGAAGCCCACGAATCCCTTGTCGTCGGGGAATCGCAGGTCGGAACGCTGGAACGAGGTGATGATGGACAGCAGGATCGGCCATCCGGCCACCGCCAGCATGACGATGGCGGCCGGTGCGCACAGCAGCCAGCCCAGCCGCCGTTCGGCGGCCTTGGCGTCGCTGATCGGCGCGGCCTCCTTGGTGGCGGTCACGGCAGCACCCCCTTGGATTCCAGGGCGTCGGCGATCTGTTCCCTAAGCCGCTGTTCGGTCGTCTCGGGGTCGATGGACCCCGGGGGTGACAGGATCTTTGAAGTCACTGTGGACACATTCTGGTAGACCGGGGTTACCGGACGGACGGCCGCGTTCTTGATGGCGTCCTTGATGGCGTCACGCATCGGGTACGCGTCGGCCATGCCGACCTGCGAGGTCTTGCCCTCCGGGTCGGTCACCTCCACCGTGTCGGTGGAGTCGTAGACGCTCTCGATGGTGGGCGGCAGACCGTCCTTGACGGCAGCCGTCAGCTGACTTTGCGGGTCCCGCAGGCACAGTGTCGCGTCGAAGGCCTCGTCGGGGTGCTCGGAGTAACTGCTGACGGCGAAGTTGGCGCCGCCGAGCGGAGACTTTCCGGGCCCGTCGATGCCGGGGTACGGGGCCCACTTGAAGTCCTTGGCGAACTTTGCTCCGCTGCCCTGCATGGCGGGGTACACGAACGGCCAGTTGGCCTCGCCGAACGAGGCGCCGCTCTCGACCGCGAGCCGGGCGGGGTCCTCCTGGGTGTTGGGCAGCGAGGGGTTGGCCGCGGCGGACTTGGCGAAGTCGCGCATGGTCTCCAGGGCCTTGACGGCCTCGGGACCCAGCTCGACCTTGTCGCCGTCCTCGTTGAGGAGCTTGCCGCCGGCGGACTCCACCATGGAGTTGAACCACACGACGAGACCCTCGTACTGGGCGCCGGTGACCTCGAAGTAGTGCGGCTTGTCCTCGGACTTCAGCTTCTCGGCCACGTCGATCAGCTCCGACCACGTTGTCGGGGCCTCGGGCACCAGATCCGAGCGGTACCACAGCAACTGGACGTTGGAGTTGTACGGGGCGGCGTAGAGCTCGTCCTCGTACATGGCCGTCTGCAGCGGCCCTTCCAGGACGCCCTCGGTGGCTTCGGCGGCCTTGTCCTTGGGCCACGGCCGGATCCACTTCGCCGAGGCGAGCTCGGCGGTCCAGGTGACGTCGAGACCGAGAACGTCCATTCCGGAGTCCTCGGCCGCCAGTCGGCGAACCATCTGTTCGCGCTGACCGTCGGCGCCGCGGGGCAGCGTGTGGAGCTTGATGTCGTAAGCCCCGTCCGCCTCCTTATTACACCTGTCGACAATTTGTTGCAGGTTCTGTTGCGGGGCGTTGTAGAGATTGATTGTCACTCCGCCGTCATCGCCGCTACTACATCCACTGAGGAGCGGGACTACCCCGGCGATCGCCAGGGCGGCGCAGCACAGAGTTCTTCCTTTTGTTCCAATGTGCGGCGTTTTTGTCACAGGACGAGGGTGGTGGCTTGAAACACGAATGTCAATACGCCGTTATCAAATATTTACGACGAAATTCGGGTCCGGACAAGGAGTCCGGACCCGAATACAATGAATATTTATTATGGATTGTCCATAATGGCGTTAATTGCGGTCGAGCTGATCCAGCAATAGCGCCAGCCGGATGAATCCGAGGTGCGAGTACGCCTGCGGATGGTTGCCCAGACCGCGCTCGGCGATCGGGTCCCACTCCTCGGCCAGCAGCCCGGTCGGCCCGGCGCACTTGAGGATCTGCTGGTACAGCTCCTCGGCGTCGGTGATGCGTCCGATCAGCAGATACGCCTCGGCCAGCCAGGACGCGCACAGGATGAATCCGCCCTCGGTGCCCGGCAGCCCGTCGTCCTTGCGGTAGCGGTAAACCGTGGGCCCGCTGCGCAGGCTCGCCTCGATCGCGTTGATGGTCTTCGTGAACCGCGGGTCGTCGGCCGGAAGCAGCCCCGACATCCCGATCCACAGCGAGGCCGCGTCCAGGTCGGTGTCGCCGTAGGCGGCGGTGTAGGCGCCGACGTCCTCGTGCCAGCCCAGCTCGATGACGTTGTCGGCGATGGTCTGCCGCAACGGTTCCCAGGACGGCTTGGCCTTCAGACCGTAGTTCTCGCACAGCTTCAGCGCCCGGTCGACGGTCATCCAGCACATCACCTTGGAGTACACGTGGTGGCGCGGCGCCTGCCGCTCCTCCCACACCCCGTGGTCGGGTTCGTGCCAGCGACGCTCGACGGCGTCCACCATGGACGTGATGACCTTGCCCTCGAACTCGGTGACGCTGCCGCGCCGCTCGGCGACGGCCGCGACCAGATCCGCGACCGGACCGAACACGTCCAGCTGCACCTGCCGGTTGGCGGCGTTGGAGACCCGCACCGGCCGGGAACCGGCGTAGCCGGGCAGCGAGTCGATGACGGCCTCGGGGCCCAGCGGCATCCCGTCGATGGTGTACAAGGGCGCCAACCACTCCGGGTGACCGCCGGTGCGTTCCACGACCCCGGCCACCCACTCGAAGAAGCCGGTCGCCTCGTCGAGCGAACCGAGGTCCACAAGGGCCCGCGCGGTCATGGAACCGTCCCGCAGCCAGCAGAAGCGGTAGTCCCAGTTGCGCACGCCGCCGAGGTGCTCGGGCAGCGAGGTGGTCGCCGCGGCCATGATGCCGCCGGTGGGCTCGTGGCACAGGCCCTTCAGCGTCAGGGCGCTGCGCGCCACCATGTCCGGGTCACGGCCCGGCAGGGTCAGGTGCTTCACCCAGTCGCGACGGGGCGCCTCGGTGGCCTCCCAGCGGGCGGTGGCCTGGTCGTCGTGCGCGGCGACACTGTCGGAACCGCAGCGCAGTTCCAGCACCAGCGGCTCGTCGTACTCGGACAGGTCAACGGTGGCCTTGGCGGTGTCGTGCTCGCCGTCGGAGACGATCTTCCACTCGACGCCCGGCGAGCGCAACGCGATGGGTTCGTTGCCGCCCAACACGAGTACGCCGTCGCCCAGCGGCTGCAACCGCACCTGGGTCTGCCCGAACTCGGGCCGGGGCGCGAACTCGATCCGGGTCGGCACCCGGCCCGCCAGGGTGCGCACCAGCACGGTGGAGTGGGCGTCGCCGCCCTGCAACGGGGTGGCGTCCAGCCAGTCGGTGACCGTCAGCCCGGCCCACTTGGTCTCCACGGTCATGGTGCCGGGGATGTAGCGCTGGCTCAGCGTCATCCCGGCGTCGACGGGGGACACGGAGAAGTGCCCGGCGGGGGTGCCGCCCAGCAGGTCGGCGAAGACGGCGCCGGAGTCGGGGCGGGGGTGGCACATCCAGGTGATGCGTGCGTCGGGGGTGACCAGGGCGCAGTTGGCGCCGTCGGCCAGCATCGAGTGCCGCTCGATCAGCTGCGCGTCCTCGCCGTGCAGCCAGCTGGAACGGATCTCCACCAGCGTCGCCAGCAGCTGCGCGACCTCGAGGGTGCCGTTGACGCGGTAGGCGGCCCGGCTTTGGCCAGGACCGACCCGCACCCCGATGTCGGGTCCGTGCAGGGAGGCGAAGGCGTTCTCGTCGGTGATGTCGTCACCGATGAACAGCACCGCCGAGGCACCCAGCTGCTGCCGCAGGTCGTCGAGCGCGTTGCCCTTGTGCCGGGTCACGACCGACAGGTCGACGACCTCCTTGCCCTCGGTGACCTGCACTCCGTCCCAATTGGCCGGTCCCGACTTCACCTCGGTGATGACCTTGGCCGCGGTGGCCCGGTCGAGTTCCCGGGTGTGCAGGGCGGCACCGGCGGGTTTGAGCTCGATGCGCACACCCTCGTGGATGTCCGCGATGGAGTTGAGCGCCTCGATGATCTTGTTGCGCAGACTCAGTTGTTCGGCCGACAGGGCCCGGGTGAACCCGATGTCGAACTCGGAACCGTGGCTTCCGACCAGGTGCACTTCACTGGGAAGCCGGGACAGCGCCGCCAGGTCGCGCAACGCGCGCCCGGAGATGACCGCCACCTTGGTCTGGGACAGATTGGCCAGGGCCCGCAAGGCCGTCACCGACTCCACGCGCGGCGTCGCCGTCGACGGGTCGGTCACGATCGGCGCCAGGGTGCCGTCGTAGTCGCAGGCGACCAGCAACTGCGGCACCCGCGCGATCTTGGTCAGCGCGGTGCGCAGTTCGGCGTCGAACGCCGTGCCGCCGGAGGCTTTGCCGTCCATAGGCGCGGCGGTCGGAACGATGTGATTCATACGAATGCTTTCCCAGGAGCGTGACGAATTTAGACGATCAGGTTAAGACCCGCAGCATGTCCGGTCGCCGCCGCGTCGGTGCGACGGCACTATCCAAGTCTCTCCTAACAGGGCCCGGATTATGTCGTGAACGTTTCGCGAATTTTGCCGGAATTGTACGCGGTGGCCGTTTCGGGCACGCCGAGCGCGGTGAGAAAACCGCGTGCCCAATGTTTCACATCATGACCGCGCAGGTGACGGCGCATCGCACGCATTCGCTTGCGACGATCCGATTCCGGAGCCTGGATCGCGCGCAGCAGTCCGGCCTTCACCTCGTCCAGATCATGTGGATTCACCTGGTAAGCCTGTTTCAGGTCGGAGGCCGCGCCGGTGAACTCCGACAGCACCAGCGCCCCGTCGCCGTCGGGCCGCGAGGACACGTACTCCTTGGCGACCAGGTTCATGCCGTCGCGCAGCGGGGTCACCACCATGACGTCGGCGACCCGGTACAGGGCCGCCAGTTCGGCGCGATCGTAGGACTGGTGCAGATAGTGGATGGCCGGCAGGCCCACCTGCCCGAAGTCGCCGTTGATCCGTCCGACCTCACGCTCCACACTGGAGCGAAGGGTGCGGTAGTGCTCGACCCGTTCGCGGCTGGGCGTGGCGACCTGGACCATCACGGTCTCGGGTACCGCCAGCCGCCCCTCCGACAGCAGCTCCCGGTACGCCTTGAGCCGGTGCTCGATGCCCTTGGTGTAGTCGAGCCGGTCCACGCCCAGGATGATGTTGCGCGGATCACCCAACTCGGCGCGGATCTCCTTGGCGCGCCGGGTCACCTTCTCACTGGCCGCCAGTTCCTCGACACTGGCGGTGTCGATGGAGATCGGGAACGACTCCACCTTCACCTCGCGGTCGTCCACCATCACCGAATGGCCCTTGGGCTTCATGTCGAGCAGGTGGCGGGTCAGGCGCAGGAAGTTCTGGGCCCCAAGCGGTTGCTGGAAACCGATGACGTCGGCACCAAGGAGGCCGTGCAGGATCTCCAGCCGCCTCGGCAGCTGCATGAACAACTCCACCGGCGGGAACGGGATGTGCAGGAAGAACCCGATGCGCACGTCCGGCCGCAGCCGACGCAGCATCGCGGGCACCAGCTGCAACTGGTAGTCCTGCACCCACACCACCGCGCCGCGCGCCGCCACCGACGCGGCCCGCTCGGCGAACCGGGCGTTGACGCGCTCGTAGCTGGTCCACCAGCGCCGCCGGAAGATCGGCTGTTCCACCGCGTCGTGGTACAGCGGCCACAGCGAGGCGTTGGAGAAGCCCTCGTAGTAGTTGCGCAGTTCCTCGTCGTCCAAGGGGATCGGGTGCAGCCGCATATCGTCCAAAGTGAAGGGATCGATATGGCTGGAGTCGCCGGACCAGCCGATCCAGGTGCCCTTCTCGGCGGCCTGCAACACCGGCTGCAACGCCGTGACCAGGCCACCCGGGCTGCGCCGCCACTCGGTGGTCCGGCCGTCCTCGGCGACGATCCGGTCCACCGGCAGCCGGTTGGCCACTACGACAAAAGCACTGCCCTCGGAACCTGACATAGCGCACCCTCCGTCGTACAACTGTTGCCAATAAGGTTACGGTGAGATGCGGGATCGCGCGCAAGCGGTTACGGGCCGTTCGCTCGCCCCACCGGGGACACCCGGATGCGATCGAACGGACAGCCGACGGCCCCGGCAAACAGGGCTCACGAAGCGCTTTGCGAAGATAGTCGGCGGCAAATTTTCGGACACTCGTCGAGGGATGGCATGGCCAACTTCATCTACACCATGGAAAAGGCGCGTCGTGCGCACGGGGACAAGGTCGTCCTCGACAATGTGACGCTGTATTTCCTGCCCGGGGCAAAGATAGGTGTCGTCGGCCCCAACGGCGCCGGTAAGTCCAGCCTGCTGAAGATCATGGCCGGACTCGACCACGTCTCCAACGGCGATGCCAAACTCATGCCCGGCTACACCGTGGGCATGCTCCAACAGGAACCGCCGCTGGACGAGACCAAGACCGTCCTGGGCAACATCGAGGCCGCCGTCGCCGAGACCAAGGGCAAGCTGGCCCGCTTCAACGAGATCGCCGAACAGCTGGCGACCGACTACACCGACGAGCTCATGGAGGAGATGGGCAAGCTCCAGGAGGAGCTGGACCACTCCGACGCCTGGGACCTGGACTCCAAACTGGAGCAGGCCATGGACGCGCTGCGCTGTCCGCCCGGCGACGAGGCCGTCACCCACCTGTCGGGTGGTGAGCGCCGCCGGGTCGCGCTGTGCAAACTGCTGCTGGAGGCCCCCGACCTGCTGCTGCTCGACGAGCCCACCAACCACCTGGACGCCGAGAGCGTGCTGTGGCTGGAGCAGCACCTGGCCGCCTACGCCGGGACCGTTGTGGCCATCACCCACGACCGGTACTTCCTGGACCACGTCGCCGACTGGATCCTGGAGCTCGACCGGGGCCGCACCCACCCCTACGAGGGCAACTACTCCACCTACCTGGAGAAGAAGGCCGAGCGGCTGGCCGTCGAGGGACGCAAGGACGCGAAGCTGCAGAAGCGCCTCAAGGACGAGCTGGACTGGGTGCGCTCCAACGCCAAGGCCCGCCAGACCAAGTCCAAGGCGCGGCTGGGCCGCTACGAGGAGATGGCCACCGCCGCCGAGCAGACCCGCAAACTCGACTTCGAGGAGATCCAGATCCCGCCGGGCCCGCGACTGGGCAACACCGTCATCGAGGTCGAGAACCTCGTCAAGGGCTTCGACGGCCGGACCCTCATCAACGACCTGAGCTTCTCGTTGCCGCGCAACGGCATCGTCGGCATCATCGGTCCCAACGGCGTCGGCAAGACCACGCTGTTCAAGACCATCGTGGGCATGGAACAGCCCGACTCCGGCAAGGTCCGGGTCGGCGAGACCGTCCAGCTGTCCTATGTCGACCAGTCGCGTGAGGGCCTCGAGGGCTCCAAGACCGTGTGGGAGGTCGTCTCCGACGGCCTGGACTACCTGATGGTCGGCAAGGTCGAGATGCCCTCGCGCGCCTACGTCGCCGCCTTCGGCTTCAAGGGCCCCGACCAGCAGAAGCCCACCAAGGTGCTGTCCGGCGGCGAGCGCAACCGGCTCAACCTGGCGCTGACCCTCAAGCAGGGCGGCAACGTGCTGCTGCTGGACGAGCCGACGAACGACCTCGACGTCGAGACCCTGTCCTCACTGGAGAACGCGCTGCTGGACTTCCCCGGCTGCGCCGTGGTCATCTCCCACGACCGGATGTTCCTCGACCGGGTCGCCACCCACATCCTCGCGTGGGAGGGCACCTCCGAGGAGGACCCGAAGTGGTTCTGGTTCGAGGGCAACTTCGAGGCCTACGAGAAGAACAAGATCGACCGGCTCGGCCCCGAGGCCGCCAAGCCGCACCGGGTCACCCACCGGAAGCTGACGCGCGACTGATGGCCAGATTCACCTACCGGTGCCCGCTGCGCTGGAGTGACCTCGACGCGTTCGGGCACGTCAACAACGCGCGCTTCCTCACGCTGTACGAGGAAGCGCGCGTGGCGCTGTTCTTCAACGTGGCCAAGGAAAGCGGCATGGTTTTCGAGGAGGGTGTCGTCATCGCCCGCCACGAGATCGACTACAAACGCCCGGTCGACTACGTCGAGTCCGTGCGCGTCGAGATGTGGGTCGGCGAGATCAGCAACTCGTCCTTCACGATCCTGTACGAGATGTTCGACGAGGACGCGCTGGTCAGTTCCGCCAAGTCGGTCGCGGTCATGTACGACCTGGAGGCCCGCCGCCCGCGGCGGGTCCGCGCCGAGGAACGCGAGTACCTGGAAACCTGGCAGGGCTGAGCACCGTGTTCGCCACCGAGACACCCGACGACGTGCGGGTGTTCTGCACGCGTGCCCGCCGGCTCGACCCCGGCGCGCTGGTCCGGCTGCGGCCCGGCGGTCCCGGCCGCGCCGAACTGTGGACGCTGCTGCCGTTCACGGTCCTGGCCAACCTGACCGTGCCCGGCACCGCCGAGGCCGACGCCACCGTGCGCGCCGACGCGCTGGTGGCCTGGCTGGACGGCGGCGCCGAACCCGGCCGCGCCGACCAGCAGTGGCGCGGCGCGCTGCCCACCGACCGGGGCGAGGTGCTGGAGGAACTGCCCGCCGCCGACTGCCGTCGCATCGGCGAGGCCGCCGCGGCCACCCTCAAGGAGGCGCGCGGCAAGGGTGTCGGCGACCGGCGGCTGCGCGACGCGCTGCTGGACCAGGTGGTGCTGCACGTCGAGGCCGACGGCACCCGACACGAGGTCCCGCTGCGGCTCATGATCGGGCTGTTGCGGATGGGCTTCGCGGGGCAGGACTCCGCCACGGTGCGGGTCCGGCGCTCGGGTAGCCGCCTGGGGCTGGAGGGAATCGCGGGCGCGGTATGGGGTCCGGCACCGGGTCTGGCCTTGCGTTAACGCCGCGTGCACCTACCGGGTATCCCATAACCGGTCGGTAAGGTCCGACGGTCGGTCGAGTCCATTGTCCGAACGGTCGGGTTTGGTGTCCGACCGTAGCGAACCAGGGCTTCTTCCCTGGTGAACCCCAGGTATTCGCGAGTAGTTTCGGGCCAGCGCGACTTCCGGTACACACGACCGGCCGCGCCGAACGCGTCCGAGGGGGGCGCGAACAACCACCGACTTACGGGAGGGGTCCAACACATGGCCTGGTGGAGGAAACGACCGGAGACCCGCGCCAGCGGCTACGACGACGCCAAGCGTCGCGAACCGCAGCCCGCCGCGATCCCGGCACCCCGCGAGGAGATGACCACCCCGTCGAACCCCGACGACCGCTGGGACATCATCAAGCAGGACCTCATCGCCCTCGACCCCGACTTCTTCAACGACCTGGAACAGTTGACGGACGAGGTCCCGACCCAGAAGTCGGCCGAGCTGACCGACGAGCGGCTGATCGCCTCGCTGCGTCGCCTCAACATCCGCTACCTCGTCGACGAGGCGGGAGCGCTGCTGGCCATGTGGGAACGCCACGTCGTGCAGATCCGTCGCGAAGGCCCCGCCGGGGAGATCCTGGTGCTGCGGGCCCGCGCCTACTCGACGCTGCCCGCGGAGTGGAACGACCGCGCCTTCCGCGCCGTCAACGAGTGGAACCGCACCCGCCGGTTCCTCAAGGCCTACGTCGGCGAACCCACCGAGTCGGGCTCCGTCCCGCTGTACGGCGAGACCCAGGTCCCGCTGCGCCCCGGCGTCCCCGACGACCTGCTGGACGAGTTCGTCGACTGCGCCGCCGCCGTGTCGGGCGCCTACATCGACTGGCTGCACGGCGAAGCCGGGATCCTGTAACCGGCTTCGACCCCCACGACAACTACACACCCCCCAAAGAAGAAGATCGGCGCTCAGCCCATCCCCCTGGAGCTGAGCGCCGATCTTCTGTCCGCTGTCTATTTCTTCTTCTTGTCCTTCTTGTCCTTGGGCGTCTTGGCCGAGTCCAGCCAGCTGTCGAAGAACTTTGTCAGGTCCTTGCCGGTGTGCTCGTTGGCGAAGCCGACGAAGTCCTCGCGGGTGACCGACTTGTTCTCGTGGGCGGCCACCCAGGCCCCCAGGAGCTCGTCGACCTTGTCGCGGCCGCCGATCTGGTCGCCCAGTTTGATGAGCATCAGCGCCGGGCACACGTAACTGTTGCTGCTGGCGAAGGCGTTGGGGTCGGGGTCGCCGGGCGGGCCGTGCTGGGTACGCAGGTCCTGGTCCTGGGCCTCGAAGGCCTTCTCGACGTCCTTGGCGGTCTGCATGCCCTGGTCGACCAGCCACATCTGCTCCGCGTAGGTGGCCGGGCCCTCGTTGATCCACAGGCCGGTCCAGTCCAGCGGGGTGACGGTGTCGCCGAACCACTGGTGCGCCAGTTCGTGCACCACCACCGACTCGCTGGCCTCGGGGCCGCCCATGCCGACGGCGCCCGACAGCGTGATCATCTGCTGGGTCTCCATACCGGACTCACCGCCGACCAGCACCAGGCCCGCCGAGTCGAACGGGTAGGGGCCGTACAGCTTCTCCAGGTACTCGATCATCTCGGGCATCTTCTTCAGCGACGCCTCCCACTCGGCGTACTGCGGCGGGATCCACGCCGTCACCGGCAGATCGCCGGGGCCCTCCATCTCGACCATCTCGTACTTGTCGACGGCGATCGTGGTCAGGTAGCTGGCGACCGGGTCCGAAGAGGACCAGCTGTAGGTGTTGCCCTTCTTGCCCTCGAAGGTGCCGCTGGCGACACCCGCGTAGCCCTCGGGCACGGTGACCTCGAAGTCGTACATGGCCTCGTCGGAGGGGTGGTCGTTGACGGGATACCAGGTCAGGGCGCCGTGCGGTTCCTGGAACGCCCACAGTTCGCCGTTCTGGCCGACCGAGGCCCCCAGGCCCTCGGCCATGTCGCCGCGCTCGGCCGGGGCGTCCACGAGCTCGGGGGTGCCCTTGTAGGTCACCTCGACCTCGACGTTGCGGTCCTTCTTGAGTCCGGTGTCGACGGTCAGGTCCCACTCGTTCAGGTCGAAGTCGGTCTTCTTGCCGTCGACGGTGAGGTTGCTGATCTCCATGGCGTCGGAGAAGTCAAGCGCCAGTTCGGAAGCGTCCTCGACCGGGCGGATCGTCAACCGCACCAGGCCCGACAGCGTCTTCTTCTCGGGGGAGTAGTCCAGCTCCATGCCGTAGTGGAGGACGTCGATGTTTTCGTGTCCGTAGTCCGGGTACATGGGGTCGGTCACCGGTTCGCTCTTGCCGGCCTCCAGGTCCTCCTTCGCGGCCTCCGGGGGGCCGTCGGAGGACTCGCTCTCCAGCTTGCCGGTCTGTCCGCATCCGGCCACGAGCACGGCCGTGGTAACACCGGCAACCGCGATTACACCCAATCGTGGATTCATGTGGCGCAAGTCTAAGCGACCTCGACAAACGGCCGGAGCCGACGAGGTCTCGATTCAATGACGGCCGAGCAGGCTTACTGCGCGCTGTTCACCATGAAATGCGCGGCCCGCTCCAGGTAGTCCCACAGGATCGCGTCCAGCTCGGGGGCCAGCTCGAGGCTGTCGACGGCCTTGCGCATGTGAAGCAGCCAGGCGTCGCGTTCGGCCGGGCCGATCGTGAACGGCGCGTGCCGCATCCGCAGACGCGGGTGGCCGCGCTGCTCGGAGTAGGTGCGCGGGCCGCCCCAGTACTGCTCCAGGAACATCCGCAGCCGCTCGGCGGCCGGGCCCAGGTCGGCCTCGGGGTACATGGGCCGCAGCACCGGGTCGTCGGCCACACCCTCGTAGAACACGTCAACGAGACGCGTGAACGTGGCGGAGCCACCGACGGCCTCGTAGAAGTTCTCACGCGGGGGTTCGGCGGGTGCCGGGCTCAGCGAGAGACTGGTGGCGTCGGTCGTGGTTTGCCGTGCGGTGTCTGCGGGCATCTCTATATGGTGCCAAGTCGTTCGGGCAAAGGAAAAGGCAACGCGTCTGGAGTCACACCGCTCATGCGCCACCAGCCTGCTTCGCGGGCTCCGCCGGGGGCGACGCGGCGGCCACCGCGTCGTCGAATTCGCTGCTCGCGGGCCAGAAGACCAGGAGACCGCCCACGACTATCGTTCCCGCCACACCCCAGGCGCCGACGGTGTGCGCCACGGACAGTCCCAGCTTCGTCAGCGCCCCGATCGACACCACCGCGATGCCCTGGATCAGCATCATGCCGCTTTGCATGACGCTGAACGCCCGGGCCCGGTAGCCGTCCGGGACCGCCTTGACGAAGATCGCGTTCAGCGGCGACAGCGAGGCCATCGTCAGGTTGCACACGACCGCGATCACCACGACCATCGTTCCCGAGGGCTCGAACAACGCGGGCACCAAAGCCAAGGGCGCCAGGAAGACCAGGGGGCGGATGAGTTTGCGTCGCAGGTTCGGTGGCGTGAACCGGGTGAACACCACCGAGGAGACGATCGCGGCGATCGGGGCCGAGGCCATGATCACTCCCTGGAGCACCGCGGTGCCGCCCACCTCGTGGGCCCACGGCGCCGCGGCACCCTCGGGAATGATCGTGAACATGATGGTGGTGAACACCACCAGTGCGATGATGCGCAGGATCCGGTTGCCGAACACCAGCTTGAAACCGGCGGCGGTCTCGGCGAAGATGTTCTCGCGCGGCTCCCCGTTGGTGACGGGCGGCCGCTTCTTGACGAAGATCAGCAGCACCACGCCCGACAGCGCGAAGGCACCGGCGTTGATGAACAACGCGATGTCGGGGTTGATGGCGGCGATGACGCCGCCGAGGAAGTAACCGGCCAGCTGGGCCGACTGGTTGAGCGTCAGGTACACCGACAACGCCAGCGTCAGCGCGTCGCCCTCCACCAGCCGGGGCATCATCGCCGAGCGGGCCGACTGGTAGGCCGGTTCCACCATGGCGGCGGCGAACACCAGCACCAGCATGAACGGCAGCGCGACGGCGGTCTCGATCGGCAGGACCGCGATCACCCCGACCAGTCCGATGAAGATCATCCGCAGGAAGTCCGACACCACCATCGTGGTGCGGTAGGACATCCGGTCGGCCAGCGCCGCCAGCAGCTGCGCCGGGCCCAGGTACGGGGCGTAGGTGATCGCGAAGGTCCCGGTGGCCAACAGCGGCGAGTTGGTGTTGTTGTAGACCAGGAAGGTCACGGCGACCCGGGCGAGCATGCTGCCCGCCTTGGACACCGCGAACGACGCGAACAGCGCCGTCAGTTCGGCGGAGGCGAACACCTCACGATAGGTCGCGGGGCGTTCGCCGGCCGCCTCGGACCTGGAATCGTTTGTCACCGCCGGGGTGTCCTTCCGAAAAGGGGACGTCCTGTGCCACCCCAGTTTGCCCGATCAGATGAGGGCTGTGTCAACCGGATGGCCAATGAAATCGGCTGAACCGGTGAGGTGTCAAGCTCCCGGGGTCGGTGACCTGGGCACGAAGATGCGTCCCGCGGTCAGCTCACTGGCGATTCCCGATTCCCGCAGGGCATGCGAGATCCGGCGGCGCAGTTCGCGACCGATCGCCCACTGCTCCTCGGAGTCGACCTTGAGCACCACCCGGAACACCGTGGCGTCCACGTTCATGTCGACGACACCCTGAACGTCGGGTTCCTCCAAAACGTACTCTCCCCACTCGGGGTCCTCGTTGAACGTGACGGCGGCCTGGGTGATCACCTCGTTGGCGGCGTCCACGTCGACGGACGGCCCCAACGGCAGGTCCAGCACGATGTTCGCCCAGCTCTGCGACTGGTTTCCCACCCGGATGATCTCACCATTGCGGACGTACCACAGTGTCCCCTGCAGGTCCCGCAACGTCGTGACCCGCAGGCCCACCACCTGCACCACACCCACGGCCTCGCCCAGGTCGACGCTGTCGCCGACGCCGTACTGGTCCTCCATGATCATGAAGAGCCCGGAGATGACGTCCTTGACCAGCGCCTGGGCGCCGAAACCGATCGCCAGCCCCGCGACCCCGGCACTGGCCAGTATCGGCCCGATGTTGATGTCCAGTTCCGACAGGATCAGCAGGAACATGATCACGTAGATCAGCCAGGACACCAGACTGCGGAACAGCGAGCCGATGGTCTCGGCGCGCTGCTTGCGGCGGTCGCCCAGCAACTCCTCGGTGTCGGAGTCGGCCATCAGGTTGGGAACCCGCTCGCGGAACGGCTTCAGGATCGTGGGCGGCTTGCCCTCGGCGGTCACCCGCGTCAGCCGTTTGATGCCCCGGTTGATCAGTCCACGGGCCAGCAGGCAGATCCCGATGATCGCCAATATCCGCAGCGGCTTGAAGAACAGCACGTCCGCGCTCTCGGACAACCACATGTTCCCGGTCAGGTTCCACACCAGGGCGCAGGCGGTACCGGATTCGTCGGCACACGGGGGCCCTTTTTCGATCAAGGCGGTCAGCACGACATCGTTCCTATCTCATGCCGGACCCCGAGCAGGGAATGGGGTGGGCGGCCAGCTGGTTTTTGTGGGTGCACTTTGACAGTTGATAGGCAACACTGGTAGCAATGCGATCGAGTGATCAAGGAGGTGCTATACATGACCGCCATCGGGTCCATCGCCGCCAATGGCGGCATCACAACCAGCGCCCTGGTTCTCAACGCGACCTATGAACCCCTGTGCGTCGTCTCGGTACGTCGCGCCGCGGTTCTGCTGCTGTCGGAGAAAGCCGAGACCGTCACCCCCGGCGACGGCTTCCTGCACAGCGAACGCGTCACGATCCAGGTGCCGTCGGTCGTGCGCCTCAATCGTTACGTTCGGGTCACCAGACGCCGTGGTGTCAGCCTGACCCGTCGCGCGGTCTTCGCCCGCGACGGCTGGAAGTGCGCCTACTGCGGCGGTCCCGCCGAGACGATCGACCACGTCATGCCCCGCAGTCGCGGCGGCAGACACATCTGGGAGAACGTCGTCGCCTCCTGCGCTCGCTGCAATCACAAGAAGAGCGACCGTACCCCCGGCGAGATGGGCTGGAGCCTGGCCCCCGCCCCGTCGGTGCCGAAGAATCCGCTGTGGAGAGTCCTCGGCCACCGCACCCCCGACCCCCGTTGGGCCGTCTGGTTAATGGCCGCCTGAACCCGTTCGGTCCGCGATCGCGACCGGCCGGGTGAACAGGGTCTCCAGTACGACCGTCGTGTGTGTCGTCGCCACGGTGTCCACGGCGTACAGACGCTTGAGCACCGATTGCAGTTCCTGAGTGGACGCTGTGCGCACTTTCAGCAGGACGGTGCCCGAGCCCGCGACGATGTGGGCCTCCTCGATCTCGGGGATGGCCGCCAGCGCCTCGGCGGTGTCGGAACCGCCCATCCAGTCGGCCGCGTCGAGGGTCACGAAGGACAGCACCGGTTTGCCGAGCGCCGCCGCGTCCACGTCGATCGTGGTGGCGCGCACGACGCCCCGTTCCCGCAGTTTGCGCACCCGCTCGTGCGCCGCGCCCGCGGACAGGCCCACGGCCTTTCCCAGCTCGGCGTACGGGCGGGTCGCGTCGTGCTGGAGGGCGGCCAGGATCGCGCGGTCGACGTCGTCGATCCGGTTGTCCGGCGAGGCTGTGCTAGATGACATATTGCCTATCGTAGCCGAGGCTGTATATCGTTCGGCGTATCGGCAATGGCGCCGAACTTAATCTAGCGCAGGAGAGTGTCATGGACGAGCGCATCCCCGTGGTCTTCGATTCCTACGACGAACGGTTCGCTGGTGGCCACGGCGACGACTACTTCGAGCGGCTGTTCTCCGGCGGCCGCTGGACCGAGGGGCCGGTGTACGTCCCGTCCGGGAAGTACCTGCTGTTCAGCGACATCCCCAACAACCGGGTGCTGCGCTGGGACGAGACCGACGGCTCGGTGAGCGTGTTCCGTTCGCCGTCGAACTACACCAACGGCCACACGCTCGACCGGCACGGACGGCTGATCTCCTGCGAGCAGGGTGGACGGCGCGTCACCCGCACCGAGATCGACGGCTCGATCACGGTGCTGGCCGAGCGCTGGAACGGCCACCGGCTCAACAGCCCCAACGACGCCGTGGTGGCCAGCGACGGTTCGGTCTGGTTCACCGACCCGCCCTACGGCATCACCAGCGACTACGAGGGCGAGCGCGCCGAACCCGAGATCGACGGCTGTCACGTCTACCGCGTCGACCCCGTCTCGGGGGCCGTCGACATCGTCGCCGACGACTTCGAGCGCCCCAACGGGCTGGCGTTCTCACCCGACGAGAGCCTCATGTACATAGTCGACACCCGTCGCAACCACATCCGCCGGTTCCGGGTCGAGCCCGAGGGCAAGCTGTCGGGCGGCGAGGTGTTCGCCGAGTGCCCCGAGGGCCAGTTCGACGGCATCCGGCTCGACGAGACCGGCCGGATCTGGGCCGCCTGCGCCGACGTCCACTGCTTCGACCCCGACGGCACCCACCTGGCGCGGCTGCGGATCCCGGAACCGAACGTGTCCAACCTGGTCTTCGGCGGCCGCAAACGCAACCGGCTGTTCGTCACCGCCACCGGCTCGGTGTACTCGGTGCTGCTGAACATCAACGGCGCGGCCAAGCTGCCCCGCGACTAGGCCAACGGCCGCTCGCACGCCGGGCTCGGTAGCCGCGCCGGCCGCTCGCTAGCTGCCGCGGCGCCCGCCGACCGGCTCTGTAGCCGCCCCGGCGCGGCCAAGCTGCCCCGCGACTAGGTCGACGGCTGGCCGCACTCGCTGCCTCCGCACTCGCTCCGGCCCGGCCGCTAGCGCTCGCCAGTCGCCGCGGCGCCCGCCGACCGGCTCGGCACGCCCGCGCCCGGCCCTATGTCACCTGCCCCTTCTCGGCCGGGAACTTCTCGTACTCGCCGGAACGCACGATGTCGGCCACCCGCGACAGTCCCTCGTGGACATCGCGATAGCCGTTGTAAAGCGGCGCGAAACCCAGCCGCAGCCGGTCCGGCTCCCGGTAGTCGGGGATGACGCCACGCGCACGCATCGCCTGGCCGATCCGCCACGCCTCCTTGTGCGCCAGCGTCAGATGGCCGCCCCGGCGCAGCGGATCGTCCGGCGACGCCAGCTCGAACCCCAACGGCGCCAGCCATTCGGCGAACAGCGCCTGCGCGTACGCGCCCAGCCGCACTGACTTCTCCCGCAGCGCCGCTACCCCGGCCCGCGCCGTCACCGCCACCGCGGCCTCCACCGCCGCCACCCCGACCACCGTCGGGGTGCCCACCGCGAAGCGTCCGATGTCCTCGCGCGGCAAGTACTCCGGTCCCATCGCGAACTGGTCGGTCTGCGAGAACCAGCCCCACATCGGCTGCCGCAGCCGCGTCTGGAGTTCCTCACGCACATACAGGAACGCCGGAGCCCCGGGCCCCGCGTTGAGGTACTTGTAGGTGCAGCCCACCGCCAGGTCCACCCCGCACGCGTCCAGCTCCACCGGCACCGCCCCGGCCGAATGGCACAGGTCCCACAGCACCTTCGCGCCCGACTTGTGCGCGCGTTCGGTGATCGCCGCCATGTCGGCGATCGCGCCCGAGCGGTACGACACGTGCGACAGACACAACAGCGCCGTGTCCTTCTTGACGGCCTTGGCCACCGTCTTGGGGTCCACGCCCTCGTCGATGTCGGTGTGGATGACGCGCAGCTCACCGCCGTGCCGTTCGGCGATCCCCGCCAGGATGTACCGGTCGGTGGGGAAGTTGTCGTCGTCGGTGACGATCACCCGCCGCCCCTTGGGCGCCGCGTCCAGGGCCGCCGCCGCCAGCTTGTACAGGTTGACGCTGGTGGAATCGCACACCAGCACCTCGCCGGGCCGGGCACCCACGACATCCGCCGCCAGCGCGTCCCCCGCCCGCGACGGCAACTCGATCCACTCGTCCCAGCCCCGGATCAGCCGGTTCGTCCACTCCTCGTCGGTGACCCGCCGGACCGCGTCGAGCACCGCTCGCGGCGGACGGCCCAGCGAATTACCGTCCAGATAGATCAGGTCCTCGGTATCGTGAGCGAATTCCGAGCGGAACGACGCCAGCGGGTCGGCGGCGTCCAAAGTCGCGGGGTCGGCCTCGGGGTGAAGTTCGGAGAACATGATCCACAGTATCGACCTGTCGCGCGGCGCCGAGGCGGCCTCGGATACGGTAATCGCGAAATTGACTTTGCGAAGAGGCGGATGATGACGATTCTGCAGACGGTACTGGTGTTCGTCGGCATCCCCGTGGCGGTGTACCTCATCCTCGCGGGGCTGGTCTACCGGCCGGGCACCGGGAACGCGAAACGCTACCGGCCCGGACGCGAATACGACTTCGCGCCGATCTGGTTCCTGGCCCGTCCCGAGGAAGTGACCGTGGCCGGAGCCGCCGACTACGTGGCGGCGCTGCCGGAGAAGTCGGGCGCCAAGGCCATCGAGGCCGGCGAAGCCGGATCGACCCACTCACGCACGGGCATCAAGGGAGGCGCAAGTGGCAGCTGGTAACACGGCCGTGGCACCGGAACCGATCGAGGCGAATCTGGACGGCGACGTCACCGACGGCCCGTTCAGCGTCCGGCAGCTGCTGCGCATCGACGAGGCCCTCACCGCGGCCGACCGCGAGACCGGCCTGACCTTCAGCGTCTACGTTGGATCGCTGCACGAGCCCACCACCGGCGCGGCGCGCGGCCTGCACGACAAGCTCGCCAACCCGTCCGAGAGCGTGCTGGTCGCGGTGTCCCCGCAGCAGCGCAAACTCGAGATCGTCACCGGTGAGCGTGCCGCCAAACGCATCCCGGACCGCAACGCGGCCCTGGCGGCGCTGTCCATGACGGCCGCCTTCGGCGGCGGCGACCTGACCCGCGGCATCGTCGACGGTCTCCGCCAGCTCGCCGACCAGGCCGGTGCCCCGTAACCACGTTAGTTTGTGAGCCCGGTCGCGACCGGCACACACCGCCGGTAAGTCGGATGACCACCCCCGCGGCTTGCCTATACGATTGCTCAACAACGCCGCGCCGCAAAGGCGTGGCACCGAGTCGTGGAAGCAGGTGGCAAAAGGCCCGCGGGGGCCGTGCCTATGTCAGAAGGTCCAACATCGGGCGGCGCGTCCCGTCCCCAGGCCAAGATCACCGTCGGCGATCCGAGCACCATGGTGAGCCTGCTGGGCTCGGCCGACGAGCACCTGCGCTTCATCGAACGCGCCATCAAAGCAGACGTCCACGTCCGGGGCGACACGATCACGCTCACCGGCGCACCCAAGGACATCGCCGAGGCCGAGCGGCTGTTCTACGAACTCATCGCCGTCATCGAACGCGGTGAGGCCGTGACCGTCGACGTCGTGCGGCGCATCTCCGGGATGCTCGCCGAGGGCGCGACCGAGAGCCCCTCCGACGTGATGACCCAGAACATCGTGTCGCGTCGCGGCCGCAACATCCGGCCCAAGACCGTCGGCCAGAAGCGCTATGTGGACGCCATCGACGACCACACCATCGTGTTCGGCATCGGTCCCGCCGGTACCGGCAAGACCTACCTGGCGATGGCCAAGGCCGTACAGGCGTTGCAGGCCAAGCAGATCAACCGGATCATCCTGACCCGTCCCGCCGTCGAGGCGGGGGAGCGGCTGGGATACCTGCCCGGGACGCTGTTCGAGAAGATCGACCCGTACCTGCGGCCGCTGTACGACGCGCTGCACGACATGATCGACCCCGACTCGATCCCGAAGCTGATGGAGTCGGGAACCATCGAGGTCGCGCCGCTGGCCTATATGCGCGGCCGCACCCTCAACGACGCGTTCATCATCCTCGACGAGGCGCAGAACACCACCGCCGAGCAGATGAAGATGTTCCTGACCCGGCTGGGCTTCGGTTCCAAGATCGTGGTCACCGGCGACGTCACCCAGGTGGACCTGCCCGGCGGGGCCCGCAGCGGTCTGAAGATTGTCCGGGACATCCTCGAGGGCGTCGACGATCTGCATTTCGCCAGCCTCGGCAGTGCCGATGTGGTGCGGCATCGCCTCGTCGCCGATATCGTCGACGCGTATGGCAAATGGGACGCCGAGCAGCGTGACAGCGGTGCGCCCGATTCGACCCGTAAACCGAATCGGCGTCGGTAGGGCGTGAGTCGTGCCGATAGAAGTAGCCAACGAATCCGGCGCCGAGGTCGGCACCGAGTCGATCTGTGACGTAGCCCGGCACGCCCTGTCCGAGATGGGCGTGCACCCGCTGGCGGATCTGTCGATCCTCGTCGTCGACGAGACCTACATGTCCGAGCTCAACCACCGCTGGATGGGCGCGGCCGGTCCCACCGACGTGCTGGCGTTCCCGATGGACGAGCTGTCGGTGGGTCGCGGACCGTCCAACGACTCCGAGCCCGCGGCCGAGACGCTGCTGGGCGACGTCGTCCTGTGTCCCGAGGTCGCCGAGCGGCAGGCCGCCAAGGCCGGACACTCCACAGCGGACGAGCTTCACATGCTCACCGTCCACGGTGTCCTTCACATTCTCGGCTATGACCACGCCGAACCCGATGAGGCCAAACAGATGTTCGGCCTACAGCAATCCCTATTGGACAGTTGGCGACGAGAACGGACAACCTGACCCCACGATGTCCTCTTACTATATGCTGCTCGGCATTGCCGCCGCGTTGGTGGTGATGGCCGGGCTGGCCGCGATGACCGACGCCGCACTGTCGCGCGTCTCCCCCGCAAGGGTCGAAGAACTCGTGCGAGACCGGCAACGGGGAGCCGTCTCGCTCAAGAAAGTCGTCGCCGACATTCCCCGGTACATCAACCTCCTCATGCTGCTGCGGCTGGCCTGCGAGCTCACCGCGACCACACTGGTCGCCGTCGCCGCCTTCCGCGCCTGGGACATCGGCTGGGCCGCCACCGCCATCACGGCGGCCGCCATGACCATCGTCAGCTTCGTCCTCATCGGAGTCGGCCCCCGCACCCTCGGCCGCCAACACGCCTACCCCGTCGCCCTGGCCAGCGCGGGCATCGTCCACTGGCTCGGCCGCGCCCTGGGCCCGCTCCCCAAACTGCTCATCCTCATCGGTAACGCCGTCACCCCGGGCAAAGGCTTCCGCGAAGGTCCATTCGCGACCCAGACCGAACTGCGCGAACTCGTCGACATCGCCGAACAGCGCGGCGAGGTCGAACACGGCGAACGCGAGATGATCAACTCGGTCTTCGCCCTGGGCAACACGATCGCCCGCGAAGTGATGGTGCCCCGCACCGAGACCGTATGGGTCGAGTCCAGCAAGTCCGCCAAACAGGCCCTCGCGCTGGCGCTGCGCTCCGGCTTCTCCCGCATCCCGGTCATCGGCGACGACGTCGACGACGTCTCCGGCGTTGTCTACCTCAAGGACCTGGTCCGCCTCACCGGCGAAGGCGCCGACCCCAAGGTCTCCGAGGTCATGCGCGACGTCACCTTCGTCCCCGAATCCAAACCCGTCGACGACCTGCTCCGCGAGATGCAGGCGGCCCGCATCCACATCGGAGTGGTCGTCGACGAGTACGGCGGCACCGCCGGCGTCATCACCATCGAGGACATCCTCGAGGAGATCGTCGGCGAGATCACCGACGAATACGACGTGGAACGCCCCACGGTCGAAGCCCTCCCCGACGGCGCCCACCGCGTCACGGCCCGGATGTCCATTGAAGACCTGTCCGAACTGTGCGGCGTCGACATCGAACCCGGCGACGTCGAAACCGTCGCGGGCCTGCTGGCCCAAGCCCTGGGCAAGGTCCCCATCCCCGGCGCCCACGCCACCATCCACGGCCTCGACCTCACCGCCGAAGGCACCGCGGGCCGTCGCAACCGCATCGACACCGTCGTCGTCCGCCGCATCGCCGACCAACCCGACGAAGAGGAAGAGAACCACTGATGACAGCACCCCTGGACGCCGAAGACCAGAAACTCGTCACCCTGGCCCGCGCCGCCGCCTCCCGCATCGGCGCATCCTCCGCCGGAGCCGTCCGCGACGACGACGGCCGCAGCTACGTCGCCGCCTCCATCTCCCTACCGTCCCTCCAACTCACCGGCCTCCAACTAGCCGTAGCCCAAGCCGCCGCCGCCGGCGCCGAAACCCTGGAAGCCGCCATCTTCCTGGGCACCACCGACGCCCCGGGCACCGCGGCGGTACGAGACCTGTCACGTTCGGCCCCGATCTACGCCGTCGACGGCACCGCCATCCGTAAGCTCGACGCATGACCGATGACTACCGGGCCGGATTCGCCTGCTTCGTGGGCCGCCCCAACGCTGGCAAGTCCACCCTGACCAACGCCATCATCGGCTCGAAGATCGCCATCACATCCAACCGTCCACAAACCACACGCCACGTCGTCCGGGGCATCCTCCACCGCCCCGACTCCCAACTCATCCTGGTCGACACCCCGGGCTACCACAAACCCAAGAACGTCCTGGGCAAACGCCTCAACGAGGAAGTCCGCGAAACCTGGAGCGAAGTCGACGTCATCGGCCTGTGCATCCCGGCCAACGAAAAGATCGGCCCGGGCGACCGCTACATCACCCGCGAGATCACGGCCCAAAAAGCCAAAGTCGTCGCCGTCGTCACCAAGATCGACCTGGTCTCCAAAACCGACGTGGCCAAACAACTCATGGCGGTCAACGACATGGCCGACTTCGCCGACATCGTCCCCTGCAGCGCGGTCTCGGGCGAACAGGTCGACGTCCTCGTCGACGTCCTCTCCAAATACCTCCCCACATCCCCCCAGCTCTACCCCGACGACATGATCACCGACGAACCCGAGCGCGTCATGATCGCCGAACTGGTCCGCGAAGCCGCCCTGGAAGGCGTCCGCGACGAACTACCCCACTCGATCGCCGTAGTCATCGAAGACGTCGAGATCGAAGACCTGGAAGACGGCCCCCGCACCAAGATCTACGCCGAGATCTACGTAGAACGCTCCTCCCAAAAAGCCATCGTCATCGGCAAAGCGGGCTCCCGCCTCCGCACGGTAGGCACCCACGCCCGCAAAGAAATAGCCAAGCTCCTAAACCAACGCGTCTACCTAGACCTCCACGTCCGCGTAGCCAAGGACTGGCAAACCAACCCGAAGTACCTACAACGCCTGGGATTCTAGAACCTCCTCGGCGCGAACCCTTGTGGAACTAAAGCTATCCACAATCGACGGACAGTTTTCCGATTCTTAATTTTCCCTCACGCTCCGTGACGCTGCCTCCAAAAAATACGGACATACAGATACAATCCAGACACTCGAGTCACGCTGAGTAGCACCCACTAGGGCCTGAAGACCCTGTACTCGGTATTCGCGGCTGGAGTCGTTTGCGAACCACTGGTAACGTGCCTGCCACGGGTGCGAAGCGGGCCCGAAACGCACCAGCACTGTAATGACTGCCCTGATGGGAGCCCTACTCCGATGAACGACTACGCGGGAGAGTCCGGCGGAGGCTCAAGCGCACCACAACCGAACATCGAGTTCGAAGCGGTGGAGATGGACACCGTCTCGCTGAAGGCGTTCGGTGATGCGCTGCTCAAGGACGCAGAAAATCTCAAGACTGCGGCGGGAGACATCCGTGAGCAACTTCAAAACCCGGCCGGTGAACGTGGAGATGACATGATTCAGCCGGTTGGAGCTGATCCCAGGCAAGAGACACTGCACGGTATTGCCATCACTCATTCCCAGCGTATGCAAGAGACCAACGTATACCTTGCTCAAGCCAGTATTGCCGTTAATAATCTTGGACTGCTCTGCAAGTACATCGCCGGCTCTATCGGGGATGTTGACACTCTCAACAGCTCGAGCATCGACCAGGTCAGTGACGTCATAAATGACGTCACCAAACCCAAGAAAGAGGAGGCGTGACGCATGGGGGAATACGAGAAGTTCGATGTCACCGAGCTGTACGAGATGACGTCTGCTGACGATGGGGAAGCGCTGGAGAAGATCGGTGTCGGCTGGGCTAATACCAGCACGGCAATAGGTGCGATCCATGAAGCTTTGATCGAGCGGCTGAAAGCCATTAAGAAGGTGTGGAGTTCCGAGTCTGCGGGGCCGTTCCAAGCAGTCGTAAACGAAACAATCGCGCACTTGGACGCCGCGAAGACCCAGGCGGATAACCGTGCCAAGGCGGTCGGTTCCGTGGCGTCCTACGCGAAGTGGGCACGCGAGAAAGTTGCCGAGCAACACGTCCAGTATCAGAAAGCGGTACTTGGAAACGCGGCTGATGTGGCCTCGGGTAAGTACGCGCCGCCTCTGGGCTTTGGCAACCCCTTCGTTCTTGGGCCCAAGGCTGAAGGACCACCTTCTGCGGACGAGATTCGAAAGCCGTTCGATGAGCAGGCTCGCAAGTATATGAATGTTGCTCTCAAGGACTATGAGCAAAACAAACCCCATATTGAATCGGAAATCCGGCCGATCAAGCCAGTTCGAATTTCTGATGAAGCTGCGGGAGACTGGTCCGACGGCCAAGACAGCTGGGCCGGAGACGGCGGCAGCGGCTCCAACACCTACGACATGGCCGGCCTCTCCGCAACCTCCTACGGCGGCAACGCCCTAGGCGCCCACCCCGAGCTCCAAAGCGGTGGCCCCCACACGCCCACCACCCCCACCCACACCGCCCCAACCGGCCCACACCCAACCGGCATGCCCGGCCCAACGCAAACCGGTGTCCCCCTAGGCGGCGTCCCACCCCTCAGCGGCGGCAACAAACCCCCCACCGCCCCACCAAAACTTCCAACCGCACCCACCACCAACGCCCGCAACACCCTCGGCCCCCGAGGCCCCATATCCGCCCCCCGAACCCCCGGCCTCCCGGCCCGCACGTCACCTCCGGTCCGCTCAATGACCACACCCAACAGCGCAACCAACCGCTGGGCAGGCCGCGGACTCCAAAAATCCCAGATGGCCCCGGTAAACCGCGTAGGCGAACCACGCAAGTCGGGCGAAGTACTAGGCCGCCGCTCCGCACCCGCCAAACCCACGGCCACCACCCAACCCGCCCCCCGCCGAGTACAACCGTCAGTCATCCGAGGCGCGAACAAACCCGGCACGAAGTCCAGCGGCAAGTCCCCAGTAGACAACACCAACCGCGGTTACACATCCCGGGTCATCAACCCCCGAGACCGCATAGCCGAAGCCAAGGGCCACTCCCGCACCCCCCTCGTGGGCGACAAAATGAAGCACCCGGCCAAACCGGAACCCTTCGGCAAGCGCCCCGAACCCGAAACGGCCCGCTCGCTGCTCCGTCGCGAAATCAACGAAGCCCGCGAAAAGCGCCGCAAGCTACTAAAACAATCCGACGGCCTCTCCCGTCCGGTGATCGACAACGGTCTGAGTAACTCAGCCCAGATCGACCACGCGATCCCCACCCCCCGGGAAGCGGTCAAGTCCGAGGACGGCTTCTGGCAGCCCCCGAAGGACATGGTCCCCGGCGTGATCGGCAAACGGACCTGGGACCCCAACGCGATCACACACGACCCTGGCCCGGTATTTGGAGGCACGGCCCAGGGGAGAGAGGAACCGGTCAAAGATGCATCGCACGACCCAGGACCGACCGCATTTGATCCGCAACGTGGACGTCCAGACACCAGCCACTGGCCCGGAACTTAGAAGCAGAACTTCGGGCGGCAAGTGCTGGCGTGCGTACGATTGCCGTTGGAGCGCGCGTGTCACCAAGCCGCGTGCGTTTCTCCCAGGGCCCCAGGTTTCCACTCAAAGGACCGAAACGAATGCGCCATCGCTTCATCGCTGCAATAGGATCACTGGCTGTATTGACCGCGATGATAGTTGTCGCACCTATGTCAGCCTTCGCCGACGAACCTAGAAGTCAAGAGTGGATTGTCGACGCACTACGTCTGAAGGATGTTCACAAACTCTCCCAGGGTGAGGGTGTGACTGTGGGTGTCATTGATTCTGGTGTCGATGCTGACCATCCAGACTTGGATGGGAATGTCAAGGCGGGGAAGGATTTCGGCACTTCGAAGGATGACGGCCTTAATGACCATGATGGCCATGGAACGAGCGTTTCAAGTCTGATAGTCGGGCATGGGCATGGCGATAGCAACACGGATGGAATAATTGGGATTGCGCCCAAAGCGAAAGTGGTGTCCGTGGGCCTCCGTTGGGGAAAAGGCGAAGGTGAGAAGGTGGGAGGCTACATTGCCGGAGCCATCAAATGGCTGGTAGATCAGAAGGTCGATATCATCTCAATCAGCATGTCGGGATACCCGGAAATATCGGACGCCGTAAAGTACGCCATGGATAATGGCGTGCCGCTAGTGGGTTCCGCTGGGAATACCGACAAGTATGCTGACGATCCTATTCTCGGGCAAGTGAAGAACAATACTACGGGGTGGCCGGCAATGGACGCCGGCGCAATTCCGGTTTCTGGTACCACTCAGGACAATGAATTCTGGGAGGGAAGCGTTCAGTTGTCAGAAGCCGCAGTGCAACCGCAGTTTGGACTTTCGGCCCCAGCGACGGAATTGGTAGCTGCAACAAAAGGCGGTGGCTATGGTACTTTCTCCGGTACGTCGGGTTCGGCTCCTATTGTGGCTGGCACGCTTGCGATCATCAAATCGGCTTATCCCAACTTGGATTATTCTTCCCTAGTTGACCGTTTGCTAGATACAGTGGATGATAAAGGCCCCAAGGGCTTTGACAACAAGTATGGCTGGGGAATCGTTAACCCCTACAAGGCATTGACCGAAGAAACTGTCTATAAAGGTCCAACTGGCAAGGAGACGGTTTCAGACCCTGCTGATCGGTTGCCGCTTGACGAACAGGGCAAGGGACAAGGCCAGCAAGACAATGGCAACGGCTCCGGCAACAGTGATGGCGCTTTGACCCCATCCGGGGCAAGTTCGCTACTCCTCCCGCTCTGCATCACCGCAGCCGTCCTCGTGCTTGCCGCTGCGGTCGTCATCGCCGTTGTTGTTGCCAAGCGTCGCGCCAAGACGAGGGGTGGCTCTCCGCAACCGCCCGGCGCCGTGTGAGAACCCGAACTCCGTACCGGGTAACGAGCTGACGACAAGGGCGGGGTAGAGGCGGGTGGCGACGGAGACCTCTTCGGAGGAAAAGAGCATAATGCGGGCGAGGGTGACCGAGGTGGGGGTGGTTTGGAGGACGTCTACCGCCTGGCGGATGGCGTCGTCCTTGGGCCAGCCGTAGATGCCGGAGGAGATGAGAGGGACCGCGAGGGTGGTGGCGCCCAGGGTGTCGGCGATGGTGAGGCTGTTGCGGTAGCAGGCGCGGAGGGTTTCGGTGCGGTCGTCGTGGCGGGAGTAGACGGGGCCGACCGTGTGGATGATCCATTGGGCGGGGAGGTTGCCCGCGGTGGTGGCGATCGCTTGGCCTTCGGGGAGGCCCTTGGGGTAGTGGGAGTCGCGGAGTTTGCGGCATTCGTCCAGGATGGTGGGTCCGCCCTTGCGGTGGATGGCGCCGTCGACGCCGCCTCCGCCCATGAGGGAGGAGTTGGCGGCGTTTATGAGGGCGTCGACGTCTTGGGTGGTTATGTCGCCCTTCACCAGTTCGATGCGCATGGTTAAAGCCTGCCACGGGTTTGGTGACTCTGGGTGGCGTGTTTGTGCCGTGGGTTAGGTGGTCGTGGCTGGGCGTTCTTGGAGGGTCCATTTGTTGCCGTCCGGGTCGGCGAAGAAGGCCCAGGAGTTCCAGTCGTCGCCCGGGCCGTCCACGTAGGTTTTGCCGTCGAAGTGTTGGACCGGGGTGATGTCTACGCCGTTGGTGAGGAGGGTTTGGCGGGCGGTGGCGATGTCGTCCACGACTATTTGGACGCCGTGGAGGGAGCCCGGGGGCATGGAGGTGGGTGCCCCCAGGGCGATGGAGCAGCCGGAGTTGTGGGGGGTGAGCTGGATGATGCGGGTGTCGTCAGGGAGGGTGAAGTCGATGTCGACGTTGAAGCCCAGTTTGTCCGCGTAGAAGGACTTGGCGCGTTCTATGTCGGTGACGGGTACTGGGACGACCTCGATCTTCCAGTCCATGGTGGGTTCCTCTCGGCTTTGGTTGGGGTCATGTAATCACGTGGGTGTGACGGTGAAGGGAGGTTGGGGAAATTGGTGGGCGATACGGTGGGGCCGGAAGGAGGGCTGTGATGGTTGATGAGGATGAGCCTTTTGGGGTGGACACTTCGGGGGTGGTGGGGTCGGGGATGACGGGGCGGCCTCGGGGGATGCGGCATCCGTTGCCGGACAGAAACGCGGTTGACGCTTGGTTGACCGAGGAGCCGTTGTTGTCGCCCCAGGAGATCGTGGCTCGGATGGGGGAGCTGGATCCGGAGGGGGCCAAGGAGTTGCTGGATCGGGAGCAGGCGAAGCGGGATGCTCGGCGGGGGAGAGCGGGCGGGTAGGCCAACGGGGGAAGTCGAGCGAGCGGCCGAAGCGCGGAGGCGCGGGGTTATTTTCGGGCTTTTTCTCGGGCTCGGAAGGCCGCTGTCTTGACGCGGTTTTGGCAGGACGTGGAGCAGAAGCGGCGGGTGCCGTTGCGGGAGGTGTCGACGAAGACGCGGTCGCAGGCGGGTGCGGTGCATTCGCCGAGGCGGTCGGCGTGTTCGCTGCCCAGGACGATGGCCAGGCCGGTGGCGCAGCCCGCGGCCCAGTCGTTGGTGTAGGAGTCGCGGTCGCCGTGGAAGTGGATGTGCCAGGGTTCGCCGTCGTGCTTGATGAGCAGGGGGTGGGCGGCGGTGTCGCGGAGTAGGGCGTTGACGCGTTCGGCGGCGTCGTCGTGGTCGGCGAGGCTGACTGCGGTGAAGATCGGGCGCAGGCGTTGGGCCAGGGCTTGGATCTCGGTGGTTTCGGTGGCGGTGAGGAGGTGGCGGTCGCGTTTGCGGGCCGAAAGGACTGTGGCGATGGCCACTTTTTGGTCTTCGTCTTGTGGGGGTGAATAGGGGCGTCCTTGCTTGTAACCCGAGGTCAGTAGGTTGACGAGTTCTACTGATACCGCGACGACGGCGTCGGTGTGACTGTTGAAGTTCACTTGACTGGTTACGTCCCTTCGGGCTAGCTTGTTACTGCCATCAGCTTAGACGACAGTTACAGGAGTCGGTCATGAACGCTCTCACCCCGGATTTCGCTCGTTCTTGGTTGGCGCGGTGGGACCGCCAGCAGGAGGGTTACCTGCCCGAACGCGAGGAACGGTTCACCGCGATCATCGACGCCGTTGAGGCGGGGGTCGACCGGCCCGATCCGGTCATCATCGATCTGGGGTGCGGGCCCGGGTCGCTGTCGGTGCGGTTGCTGGACCGGTTGCCGAAGGCCACTGTGGTCGCTGTTGATGCCGATCCGGTGTTGTTGGCGTTGGGGGAGGCCGCTTACGGGGATCGTGCGGGGCTGCGGTTCGTGAAGGCGGACCTGGTCGAGTTGGGCTGGACGACGGCGCTGGGGCTGGAGCGGCCCGCCGACGCCGCGGTCAGCACCACGGCGTTGCACTGGCTGGATCCCACTGACCTGCGGCGGATGTACGCGAACCTGGCGACGGTGCTGGCGCCGGGCGCGCTGTTCCTCAACGGGGACCACCTTTATGTGGACAAGGAGACGCGGCTGGCCAAACTGGAGAACGCGCTCGTGGACACGTTGAAGGACAGGGTGTTCGGCGACAACCCGCCGGAGTCGTGGGCACTGTGGTGGGATGCCGTGGCCGCCGATCCGGTGTTGGCGCCGTTGTTCGCGAAGCGGGAGATCGCGGCGCACTACGGCTCGCCCGCCGGGCAGTTGGCCACCCATGTCGAGGCCCTGGACGCGGCCGGGTTCTCCGAGGTCGGCACGATCTGGCAGGTCGGCAACGACCGGGTGTTGTGCGGGGTGCGCTAGGGCGCGACGGCGGATCAGTCGGCGAGACCGAGCTTGGCGCGGGATTCGTGGAAGATCCGGACGATCTCGGGACGGACCTCGGCGCGTTGTGTCAGTGGGCGTGACCAGGGGATTCGCAGCGTGGTCGGGGATCCGCCCACTGTGGCGGTGAAGTCGGCTCCGTCGCCGTCGAACGTGTCCATGGTGGCGGCGGTGGCGTCGGGATGGCCGCCGACGCCCCGGCAGATCAGCAGCGTGTCCTCGCCGTGGTCGTGGTTCATGTGCCTGGTGATCGCCGCGATCACCTCGGGTGTGAACGGGTTGCTCATACCGACCTCCGCATCGTGGTGGCCAACTCGGCGAGCACGGCCTCGTTGTGGTCGTACGCGTCCAGCACCTCGTCGATGATGCGCTGACGTTCGGCGGCGTCCCATCCGGCGGCGTCCAGTTGGGCGCGGTACCCGGTTTTGAACTCGGCCAGATCGTCGATGCCGTCGAAGATGTAGAAGCTGACGCCGGGTCCGTCGGCGAAGCCGTACAGGTCGTTGGCGGCGGTGCGAAAGGCCTGGCCGCCGGACATGTCGCCCAGGTAGCGGGTGTAGTGGTGGGCCACGAATCCGCCGGGCCACTCGGAGCCGACCTCGCGGATCCGGTCGGCGTATCGCTTCGTGGACTCGTTGGGGGAGATGCGATCGCGCCAGTCCGGGCCTATCAGCAGCGACAGGTCGGCGTCGAAGGCGGGCAGCCGGGACAGTTCGACGCTCGCGAACCAGCCCACCACCGGGTCGTCGCGCAGCGATCGTCCGGCTTCGTCGAGTGCCTCGTAGACGAAGTACTGCTGCGCGGTCCAGGCGGTGAAGTCGTCCAGGTGGAGGTCGCCGTCGAACAGGGCACCCAGGATGCCGGGTTCGGCGTCGGGGGAGGGGTCGCCGTCGTCGGCGATGCCTTCGTGGCGGGCCCAGGTCGCCTCGCGCAGCGCGGTGGAGAACGGGACGGGTGGAGCATCGAGGGGCATACGGTGACTCCTGGCCGTAGCGGAAGCGCAGTCAAGTTAGGTTAACCTAACTTACTGGGTGGGGGCGTGACAAGACGCCGGGTTTATGGGGGATTTGTGCCGGGCCCGAACAGCATGGGGACAGCTTCGTCGAAGGCGGAACCCATGCGAATCCGATATCTCGTCGCGACGCCGATCCTGTCGCTGGCCGCGATCGTCGCGCTCACCGGCCCGGTCGTGGCCACACCGCAGGAGGCGAAGAGCGTCGTTCGCGTCCTGAACTACAACATCCAGGCCGGACGTGGCGCCGGTGAGGATCCCAATGTGGACCCGCCGAACATTCCCCGCACCGCCGCTGCGATCCGCGAACACGATCCCGACATCGTGACCCTGCAGGAGGTGCACCAGCCCGACACCTCCGGGGCCGACCAGGTGGCGCAGCTGGCCGCCGAGCTCGACATGAACGCCTACTTCGGGCCCGCCGACGGCAACGGTTCGGGTGGCCAGGCCGGGAACGCGATCCTGACGAAACTGCCCATCGTCGAGCGCGTCAACCGGCGACTGCCCGACGATCCCGACACCAACAACGTCAAACGGGCGCTGGCCGGGGCCAAACTCGACCTGGGCGGCGGCGCGTTCATCCGGGTGTTCACCACGCACCTGTCGCCGGGGCTGAGCGACGCCGTCGTGGCCGAGCGGGAAGCCCAGGGGCGGTGGGCACTCGACTATCTCAGCCACAGTGGACCGCTGCTGTTCACCGGCGACTTCAACGAGCGTCCGGAGAACCGCATCCACGCGTGGGCGCTGGCGGACGGCTTCGCCGACACCGGCGGCGAGGTGGCGCCGGACCCGACCCACGGCGACGCCCGCATCGACTTCGTCTACGCGCGCGGCGTCACCGCGACGGCCGGGCTGGTGCCCGACACCGACGCCTCCGACCACCGGCCCGTGGTCATCGACCTGGAGGTCTGACCGGCGGGAGTGGCGCCCGGCGTCGGGATCTTATGCGGGATTTGTATGCCTCGATGCTTTTGTGGACATCAGTTCAGCACGAGGAGTCCATCCATGCGTTTGTCCAGAGTCCTCACCTTCGCGGCCGCCGCGGCGCTGGCCGCCGTCGCGGTCGCGGTGCCGTCGATCGCGCAGGCCGAGGAAGCCGATCCGGTGATCGATCACGCGGTGTTCAACAACCCCACCGGCACCACGGCGGAGAAGTACGCGATCTTCATCCAGTTCGGACGGCTTATCGACCGGGTGCCGGCCGGGGAGACGATCTCGATGTCGTTCTTCGGCCTGGACAAGGTCACCGACTCCGACTCGCCCGACACCCCTGACCTGACCGCGAAGCTCGTCGCCGCCCACGAGCGCGGCGTCAAGGTCCGGATCATCACGGACAACGGCAACGTCGGCAACGACGCGTGGAACAAACTCACCGCCGCCCTGGGCACCGACGACAGCAAGGGCAGCTGGATCGTCCACTGCTCCGACAAGTTCGCCGACAACCCGGATCGCGGCTGCATCGGCACCCGCGTGAAGGAGTGGTCGAACGGGCCGCTGTACGCCTACAACCACAACAAGTTCGCCACCTTCTCGGCCGTGAAGATGAACGGCGGCAGCACGGCGTCCAACGTGGTGTTCACCGGTTCGTCCAATATCGGCAGCTGGGACGCGGTGACCGCCTTCAACAACATGTTCACCTTCTCCGACGAGCCCGGGTACAAGATCTTCGAGAAGTACTTCGAGGACCTGCGCGTCACCCGCTCCAGCGCCGAGGGGAACAACAACTACTACACCGACACCGGCTCGACCTCGAAGTACCGGATGTTCTTCTTCCCCCGGCACGAACGCTCCGGCCAGCCCTTCGAGGATCCCGGCAGCGATACCGTCTACAACACGCTGCAGTCGGTGGACCCCAGCTGCAAGTACCAGGAACCCGACGGCTCCTGGCACCAGACCGACGTGCGGGTGGCGATGCTGGCGTTCAACCGCCCCGCGATCGCCCAGAAGCTGGCGCAGCTGAAGAAGAACGGCTGCTGGATCGACGTCGTCTACAGCTCCGCCAACGCCGACGTCCTCAACGCGCTGTCGGGCATCCAGACCACGAAGTGCCAGGGTGCCCTGCGGGTGCACTCCAAGTACATGCTCATCGACGGCGGCTTCGACGACGACATCACGCCCCGCGTCTACACCGGCAGCCACAACTACGCCTGGTCGGCGCTGCGCCAGTCCGACGAGACGCTGGTGCGCATGACGGGCCGCGAGCTGCACACCGAATACCTGAACAACTTCTACGACACCCGCACGGCCTGCAAGGCCAGCTGAGCCTTATCCGCCTCCCCTTAACCGCCGGTTGGCCGCCTCACAGCGGTCAACCGGCGGTCAGATTCTCCCGGACCCGGCGCAGCATCGCGGTCAGCTGCTTCCGTTCGGCGGCCGACAGTCCCGACAGCGCGCGCTCCGACAGCCGCGACACCTCCTCGTTGAGCACCCGACGCAGCCGCTTGCCCTCGTCGGTCAGCCGCAGGCACACCAGCCGCCGGTCGTCGGGGTGGGGCGTGCGCCGCAGCAACCCGGCGGCCTCCATGCGGGTGGCCGAGCGGGTGACGGTCGGGGTGGCCAGCCCGATGGCGGTGGCGATCTCGCCCGGCGTCTGGCCGTCGCGGTGCCACAGGCACATCAGCAGGTACTGCTGGCCCTGCCGCACGCCGTGCCGCCGGAACATCGCGTCGGCCGCGCGGGTCATGGCCTGCTTGGCCATCCAGAACGCGGGCTGGAACTCGTCGTCCCAAGTGGAGGTCCATGCGGGGACGGACATCAGGCTTCCTTCGCGGCTGGACGACAGATCGTTAGTCGGCTAACATTCTCGCATGTCTTCCCGCCCCGCGCACCTGACCCCCAGCCGCGAGTACTTCACCGGCTGGGGCGCCAGCCAGTTCGACCTGGACGCCTACACCAAACGCGTCGGCTTCGATGGTCCACTGCGGCCCGACCTGGACACCCTGGTCGGACTGCACCGGGCCCAGCCCACCCACATCTCGTTCGAGAACCTCGACATCGTGCTCGGACGCGGCATTGACATCTCGCTGGAAGCCTTGCAGCGCAAGCTCATCCACCAGCGTCGCGGCGGCTACTGCTACGAGGCCAACCTGCTGTTCGCCGCCGCGCTCGAAGCCGCCGGATTCACCGTCACCGGGGCGCTGGCCCGCAGCCGCATCGACAGCGACGCGCTGCGGCCCGCCACCCACGCCATCCTGCTGGTGTGGCTCGACGACGACGCGCCGTGGCTGGCCGACGCGGGCTTCGGCGGTCGCGGCCTGCTGGAACCCATCCGGGTCACCGACGGCAACGAGTCCACACAGGGCAGCTGGCGGTTCCGCCTCGACCAGGTCGACGAGACCGAATGGATCCTCAGCACCACCGACGCCGACGGCTGGAAGGACCTGTACGGCTTCACACAGGTGCCGCGCTACCCGTTCGACTTCGCGGTGGCCAACCACTTCACCTCGACCCACGCCCGGTCGCCGTTCACCGGACGGCTTGTGGCGCAACGCGTCGGCGAACACACCCGGATCCTGCTCGTCGACACCGAGCTGACCGTGCTGCACGGCTCGGCGAAATCCGAGACCACCACCATCGCGGCGGCCGACATCCCGGCGGTCCTGACCGAGCGGCTGGGCATCAGCCTCACCGACGCCGAGTACGCCGCCGTCGTCACCGCCGTGGCCGCCAAGACCGGGTGACCGCCGCCTCCGTTTCACGTCCGGGTTCAGCCCTTCGAGCCGGACGGCTGGCATAATCGGCGTCCGTGGCTGACTTCATGATCGTCGGAGAAGCGTTCGTCACCCTGTTCGTGATCATGGACCCACCCGGCGTCGTTCCGATCTTCCTGGCGCTGACCGGCGCCATGGACCCCAAGTTCCGCAACAAGGCCGCCCTGCACGCGACCCTGCTGTCGCTGGGCGTCATCGCGCTGTTCGCGGTCGCCGGGCAGCAGATCGTCGCCTACCTGGGCATCCAGCTGCCCGCGCTACAGGGCGCGGGTGGGCTGTTGCTGCTGCTGGTCGCGCTGGAACTGCTGACCGGAAAGGCCGACGACCCGTCCTCGACGGCGACGTCGAACATCGCGCTGGTGCCGCTGGGGACGCCGTTGCTGGCGGGACCGGGAGCGATCGTCGCGGTGATCCTGTTCGTCCAGGACGCCGACCACATCGGCGGCTACGCGGGGGTCGCGGCAGCCATCGTCGGCGTGCACCTGGTGATCTTCCTGGTGATGCGGTTCTCGTCAGTGATTGTCCGACTTATCAAGCGCGGCGGCATCGAGGTCCTCACCCGCATCGCGGGCCTGCTGCTGGCGGCCATCGCCGTCCAGCTCATCGCCGAGGCCGTCAACGGCTACGTCAAGTTCTTCGGCGCCGGTTCGTGACTTGCGGCGGTGGACGACGGCCACGCCGCTGTCCAGGTCGATGAGGTTCAGCGGTTCACCGGTCTCGACGTCGATGCGCGAGTGCGACTGCTCCTCGATGAGTTCGGTCTGCTTGCGCTTGGACGGCATGAAGACCGATTCGATCTCGGCAAGACCCGTCGACATGCCGGTGACGCTGCCGTCGACGTCATCGCCGCCGCGCAGCCATCGCAACAAACCCATGAGAACTCCTTGTCAGGTGTCGCCGATACTATCCGCTACCGCCCCTGACGGCGAACGCGTGCGGCGCACCCCCGCTACAACACCACCGGTCGCGCGGTTATTCGGCCCGTTCGGGTTTCTTCGCCAGTGGCGCGACCACGAAGAAGCCGCCGGTGTTGTCGTAGTCATAGATCAGCGCCGAGGAGCCCGAGCGCAGCGTCTCGGCGTTGGGCCGCACCTCCGGCGCCGGACGAATCCGGATCACCCGGGTGGCGCCCTCGGCGTCGGTCACCTCCGCCCGGCCGGTGCCCTGACCGTCCTCGCGGATCACGCAGGTCTTGCCGACGAGATCGGCGCGCTCCCCGTCCGGACGGGGAACACGTCGCCGCCGCGTGACGAGAACACCGGCCCCCACCAGTGCCGCCACCCCGACAACGACAAATAGGACCGTTGGAAACTCCACAATCGCGGCAATGAGGTCTTTCATTCGCGCCCCTCCACATCCTCGCGCCCACAACGATTATGGCGCGGGACCAAGTCGATCGACGTGGCAACTATATGACAGATCGCCGACACTTCGGCATGATGATCGCCGATCAATCCTCGGGATCAACCGCACACCCCGCCCCGAAGACGTGGATGGTGTTCAATGTCTGGCATGCCTATCCAGATTGCCGGTATCCCACTCCACCCACTGATCGTGCACGCGCCCATCGTGCTGGTACCGCTGTTCGTCCTGCTGGTACTGCTCTACGTGGTGATACCCCCGATCCGCCGACACATCGGATGGGCGGTCTTCACGCTCACCATCCTCGCCCCGGCCACGGTGTTCCTGGCCCGGCTGTCCGGCGAGGAGTTCCGCACCGCGAAGATCTTCGCCGACGCGGCCACCGAGATCAACAAACACGAGGGCTACAGCACGGTGCTGTTCTGGCTGCTGGTGGCCATCGCCCCCATCACCTGGCTGTTCGCGGCGCTGGAACGCGGCCGCCGCACCGCCCGCGCCCGCCGCGAGGACAGCTACACGCCGGTGGCCTCCGACGGCGACGACGACTCGGCCACCACCCGCAAGCTGTCCGCCAGCGACGACGACCCGGCCAGCAAGGGCCGCGTGATCGTCATGGTGGTCTTGGGACTGGTGATGCTCGGCCTGGCCGGGGTCTCGGCCTACTACGCCTACAAGACCGGCGACAGTGGCGCCCGGATGGCCTGGGAGGACACGCCGCTGGACAAGTAGCGGTGAGACGAGACGATCCGCGCGCCTAGGAGGCCGCGCGGATCAACAACACGATGAGGACCACGAACAGCAGGGCGGCGGTGAGTACCGCCAGCCCCTGGCTGAAGGTCCGGGCCCGGGATTCGGCCGCGTCGATCGCCGCCTGGTTCTGCGGCGGCAGGTCGCGCGGCGGGGCGATGGCGATCACTTCCGGCACCTTCCAGCCCTTGGGCGGGGGCGGGGACTGGGGCGGCCCGTCATAGCCGCCGGTGCTCGGCGTGTCGGTCATGGCCTCGACGGTATCAACCGTTGTCGGTCTCGGCCGGTTTGCGGCGACGACGACGCCGCGGTTTGGCCTCGCCCGACTCGCCCGCCTTGGTCTCGGTCGGCGGTTTGAACTCGACGGCCGGCGGAGCGGTCTTGGCCTTCCTGGCCGGGGCCGGTTTGGCCTCGTCCGTCCGCGGCGCGGTGGCCTTGGCGTCGGAGGTCTCACCAGCCTTGTTCTCACCGCCACGGGTGCGGCGACGACGACGCGAACCGGTGGCCGCGCCGCTTTCCCTGGCGGGCTTCGGCGCCGATTCGCCACGCGGGCCCGAGGAGGCCTTGCGACGCGCCCCCGAACGGCCGCGCGCCGACTTGCCGCGCTTGCCGCCCTCGATGTCGATGTCGGCCTCGGCGGACAGGCCCTCGCGGGTCTGGTCTGCCGTGGCGAGACTGCCCGGCGCACCCTCCGGAATGTCCAGATCGGTGTAGAGGTGGTCCGAGGTGTGGTACGTCTCGACCGGGTCGGACAGCTCCAGGTCCAGGGTCTTGGCGATGATCTTCCAGCGGGGAGCGTCTTCCCAGCTGACGAAGGTCACCGCGACACCTGTGGCCCCGGCGCGGCCGGTACGGCCGATGCGGTGCACGTAGGTCTCGGCGTCCTCGGGACTGTCGTAGTTGATGACGTGCGTGACGTCGCGGACGTCGAGACCGCGCGCGGCCACGTCGGTGGCGACCAGCACGTCGATCTTGCCGCTGCGGAACGCCCGCAGCGCCCGCTCCCGGGCGTTCTGCCCGAGGTCACCGTGGACGGCCGCCACCGCGAAACCGCGGAACTCCAGGTCGTCGGCCACCCGCTGGGTGTGCCGCTTGGTGCGGGAGAACACGATGGTCAGGCCGCGGTCCTTGGCCTGCAGGATGCGCGCCAGCACCTCGATCTTGTTGAGCGAGTGCGTCAGGTACGCCAGCTGCTTGGTCTGCGCGCTGGGCGCGTTGTCCGTGGCGACCTCGGCGTGGATGGTCATCGGCTGCTTGAGGAACTTGCGCGACAGCGACACGATCGCATCGGGCATCGTCGCCGAGAACAGCATGGTCTGGCGCTGTTCGGGCAGCGCGGCCAGCAGTTTCTCCACGTCCTCGGCGAAACCGAGGTCGAGCATGCGGTCGGCCTCGTCGAGGACGGCGGTGTGCACGGCGCCCAGCTTCAGGTGCTTGGCCTTGAGCAGGTCGAGCAGCCGTCCGGGCGTGCCCACGACGATCTCGACGCCGGTGCGCAGCGCCTCCAGCTGTGGTTCGTAGGCGCGGCCGCCGTAGATCGGCAGCACGCGGATGCCGCGGGTCTTGCCAGCGGCTTCGATGTCACGGCTCACCTGCAGGCCGAGCTCACGGGTGGGTACGACGACCAGAGCCTGTGGGCGGCCGTCGGCACCTTCGGCGGCACTGGTGACGGTCTCGAGGAGCGGAACTCCGAAACCGAGGGTCTTGCCGGTGCCGGTGGGTGCGCGGCCGATGATGTCGTTGCCGCGCATGGCGATCGGAATGGCGTATTCCTGGATCGCGAAAGCCTGCGTGATGCCTATCTCGGATAGTGCCGCGACGGTCTCGGCCCGCACGCCCAGGTCCGTGAAGGACGGGCTGTCGGGTCGCACGGGCGCGACGGGATGGGCTGGTGTTGAGGTGTGGTCGTCACCGGGGGTTTGCTCCTGGTGTTCCACACTGTCGGTATTGCTGTGCAGTGTATTGTCCCTGTTTCACGGCTTCGCCGGGGCGGAGCCTGGAATGTATACGGTGGTCAATGGTACGCGCCGAGTCGTTACGCTTCGACTGCCGGTAGCCTGCCGCTTATGTCTTCACAAGCGACGAAGCCTTCCACCGCATCGATAATCGACCTGTTGGGCATGCTCGCCTATGGAGAGCTGGTCGCCTTCGACCGGATCGCCGCCGACGCCAAACTGGCGCCTGACTTGCGACGTCGTGCCTCATTGTCGGCCATGGCCGCGGCCGAGATCAACAACTATCAGCGGCTCGTGGCAAGAATCACCGAGCTAGGCGGTGATCCTGAAGCCGCAATGACCCCGTTTGTGGAGGTCATTGATGCCTTCCACGACTCGACCGCCCCCCGAGACTGGCTCGAGGGACTCGTCAAAGTGTACGTCGGAGATTCGATCGCCGACGACTTCTTCCGCGAGATGGCCGCGTTGCTGCCTCCCACGGACCGGGATCTGGTCCTGGACGTGCTGCACAACAACGCCAACGCCGAGTTCGCGATCAGCGAGATCAACGAGGCACTGGGACGCGACCCGAAGCTGGCGGGCAAGCTCGCGCTGTGGGCGCGGCGGCTGGTCGGCGAGGCGCTCAGCCAGGCGCAACGGGTGGCCGCCGAGCACGACTCGCTCACCGAGATCGTCATCGAGGGCACCGGCGACCTGGCCAAGGTCGGCGAGCTCATCAAACGCATCATGCAGGCCCACTCCAACCGCATGACGGCGATCGGGCTGACCAACTAGCCGTCAGATGCCCTCGGGCAGTTCCAGCCGGTCCAGCGGCTGCGGGCTGTCGGGGGTGGGCGCGGCGAAGGTCTCGAGGTCCTCGACCGACTTGGGCGGAGCGGTCAGCCACTCCACCGCCTCGAGCATGTGGGTCTCCAGCAGCGCGGCCACCTTCGGGTCGTCGCGTTCGGCCAGCGCCTGCACCAGTTGCTCGTGCGACTCGGGCAGGCCCGCGCGCACCTTGAAGGACCCGTGGATCGAGAACGTGCACAGCCGGGTCTCCACCAGCAGCGTCCGGATCGAGCGGCTCAGTCGCTGCGAACCGGCGGCGTCCACAAGGGTGCGGTGGAAGATCAGGTAACTGTCGCTCAACAGCCGGGCCGAACCACGCAGCGCCGCCCGGCTCATCTTGCGCTGCTCGGTGGTCAGCAGCTTGACGGTCTGCTTGATGTGCCGGGGATCCGAGCGCAGCAGCTGCCGGGCCGCGGCCCGTTCCACCGCCGCGCGCATCAGGTACACATCGGAGACGTCCTCTGGGGTCATGGTGACGACGGCCAGCCCGCGACGGCGAACCGTGCCCAGCAACCCCTCCTGCGCCAACCGCTGCATGCCCTCGCGCAGCGGCCCCCGGCTCACTCCGAGTTGGTGCGCCATGTCGGCCTCCCCGAGCGGAGCGCCCGGCGGCAGGGTTCCGTCGAGAATGGCCTCACGGATGCGTTCGGCGATCATGTCGACCGTGGAGGCGCGGAACACCGGTTCCAGCCTGGCACCCGGGGAGGGGGTGTTGCGGGGTGCCGTGCGCTGAGCCACTGGGCTTGACCTCCTATAACCACGTGCGGGTACCACCACCCGCGCTTCGAACCGGCGTATTGAAACTACCGGACGACACGCCTGCTGACACCGACAGTCCGGCGAGGGCCTGATTACCCGAAGTATTGTTATGGAACGTCAATAATCCGATTGTCGACAAACCTACGATATCCGTTAACATCGTCGGTTACGAAGCCCATATGAGCCCGGTTACACCCCAAAGCCCATATGAGCAACCACAACCGAAAGGATTACTGACGTGACAGCGCAACCGCGCTGGTCTCGGCGCGATCTCTTCCGTGGCGGCTTGCTGGCCGGCGGTCTGGCCCTGGCACCCGGGTTGTTGACCGGCTGTTCGCTAGTCGGTGGAGATTCAATCAAGAAAATTGAGGCGGGCGATCCGATAACACTCGGAATGTCCAATGAGCCCCCGTTCGCGTATAAAGACGACAACGGGAAAGTCATCGGCGAATCGGTGGCTATTTACACTCATATTCTTAAGAAACTTGGCGCCGAGGACGGCCAGATCGAAACCAAGATTGTGGACTGGAATTCCCTGATTCCGGGGCTGCGGGCCGACGACTACGACCTGATCTCGGCAGGGATGTTCATCAACAAGCTGCGCTGCGAGCGGGCGATCTTCTCCGAACCGGACTACATCTGCAAGACCGCGTTGCTGGTGAAGAAGGGAAACCCCCACAACCTGAAGGACTTCGGTTCCTTCAAGAAGGGGGACAACCGGGTGGGGCTGGTGACCGCCGGTGCCGAGCTGGCGCTGGCCGAGGCCGCCGGAGTGCCCAAGAAGAACATGAAGCAGTTGCCGAACAACAACGACCTGAAGAGTGCCCTGCACGCCGATCAGATCGCGGCGATCGCGCTGACCTCCCCGGCCATGAACTACATGGCCGACACCAGCAACGGAGCCTTCGAGACCGTCAAGCCGCCGTTCGGGCCCAAGGACGAGAACGGCGAGGAACAGATCGCCGGTGCCGGGGGAGCGGTGTTCCGCGACGACGACACCAACTTCCGCGACGCCGTCAACGAGGAGCTGGCCAAGATCAAGACCTCGGTGGACTCGTGGCTCAAGATCACCGGTGAGTTCGGTTTCACCAAGTACGAGTACCCGGATCCCAAGAATCCGAAGTACACCACCGCCGAACTGTGCAAGGTTTAGGGAGGGTGTGACCGATGGAGACTCTCAAAATCTTGCAGAACAGCTGGGACCAGCTGTTGGAGGGACTGTGGATCACCGTCCTGGTTACCGTTCTCGGTTGCCTGGGCACTCTGGTCATCTCGTTCATCCTCGGCCTCATGGCCGGGTCCAAGAACATCGCCACCCGCGGTGTCGCCCGCACCATCATCGAGTTCTTCCGTGGAACGTCTCTTGTGGTGCAGCTGTTCTGGTTCGTCTTCGCCATGCCGATCATGTTCAAGGTGAAGTTCGACTCGGTCATCGCGGTGGGCATCGTGGTGCTGGCGCTCAACTACGGCGCCTACGGCTCCGAGATCGTGCGCGGCGCCATCAACGCGGTGCCGAAGGCACAGTGGGAAGCCTGCGTGGCGCTGAACTTCACGTTCTGGCAGAAGCTGTCGCTGGTGATCATCCCGCAGGCGTGGGTCGGCATGGTGCCGCCGTTCTCCAACCTGGCCATCCAGGTCCTGAAGGGGAGCGCGCTGGTGTCACTGATCGGCCTGGTCGATTTGACGTTGGCGGCACAACAGTTGCGCACCAAGGCTTCGGCCGAGGGCGCGATCGTGATCTTCGCGGCGCTGCTGGTCATCTACTTCATCATGTCGTTCCTGATCGCGGCCGGAATGCGGTACCTGGAGCGGCGTGCCAAGGCCAGCATCGGCCAGGCTCCGCCGGAGAAGCAGTCCATTTTCGCCCGCACGCCTGTTAAGGCCAAGGAAGCCGGAGGTGTCGTCTGATGGATGACTTCTGGGACGGCGCACTCGCCGCACAACTGTGGGACCCGCTGCTCGAAGGGTTCATCATCATCCTCGCGGTCACCATCCTGGCCTCGATCATCTGCCTGGTGCTGGGACTGATCGTCGCGATCGCGCTGCGGTCGGGCCCGCGCTGGCTGTCGGCCCCGTTGTTCGGCGTCATGGAGTTCATCCGGAACACGCCACTACTGGTGCAGCTGTTCTTCGCCTGGTTCGGTATCGCGCTGGCCATCGGGGTCAGCGACACCATCTTCACCGTGCCGACGTTCAGCATCGGCGGCTGGGAGATCGGGCCGCTGGACTTCGGCGGACCGTTCTTCGTCGGCGTCATCGTGCTGGGCATCCACTACTCGACCTACACCGCCGAGGTGTACCGCGCGGGCATCGACGGTGTCCCGAAGGGACAGTGGGAGGCCATCACGGCGCTGTCACTGCCCAAGCGGTACGGCTGGCAGCACGTGATCCTGCCGCAGGCACTGCGCCGGGTGATTCCCGCGCTGGGCAACTACATCATCTCGATGTTCAAAGAGGTCCCCGTCTTGATCGCGATCGGTCTGGCGGACATGATTTACAAGACGCAGGAATTTCAGGCGGCGAACTTCGCCGGTGCCGTCGAGGGTTACACCATCGCCGGTCTGATCTTCCTGGCGGCGAGTTACCCGATCGCCGTGGCTATGCGCAAATTGGAGAATCGCCTTGAACAGCAGTAACGAAACCGCCGCGAAGAACGGCACACCCGCGGTCCGCTTCGAAAACGTCGTCAAGCGTTTCGGCGACCTGGAAGTCCTCAAGGGACTCAACTTCAGCGTGCAGCCGGGCGAGCGCGTGACGCTCATCGGGCCGTCGGGTTCGGGCAAGACCACCATCCTGCGGTTGCTGATGACGCTGGAGAAGATCACCGACGGCGTGATCTACGTCGAGGGTGAGCCGCTCTCGCACATGAAGCGCGGCGAAAAACTCGTCACCGCCAACGAATCGCACCTGCGGGAAGTCCGCAAGAAGATCGGCATGGTGTTCCAGCAGTTCAACCTGTTCCCCAACATGAAGGTGCTGCGCAACATCACCGAGGCGCCGGTGCACACGCTCGGCAAGTCCAAGGACGAGGCGGTCGCCAAGGCCAAGGAACTGCTGGACCTGGTCGGTCTGGCCGACAAGGCCGACAACTACCCGTCGCAGCTGTCCGGCGGGCAGCAGCAGCGCGTCGCCATCGCCCGGTCGCTGGCGATGAACCCCGACATCCTGCTGCTGGACGAGGTCACCTCGGCGCTGGACCCCGAACTGGTCGCCGACGTCCTCGACCTGTTGAAGGACATCGCCACCACGACCGACATCACGATGCTCATCGTGACCCACGAGATGGGCTTCGCCCGCGACGTCTCGCACCGGGTCATGATGTTCGACCAGGGAGTCATCGTGGAGGACGGTCCGCCGTCCCAGGTCATGGGCGACCCCGAGCACGAGCGCACCCGGGCCTTCCTCAAGGCGGTCCTGGGTGAGTCCAAACCCGGATAGACACTGACACGTCGAACGAAGACGCGGCCCTGGTTGTCACCAGGGCCGCGTCTTCGTCTGTAACGCTTTTCGGTCCCCGGACGAAGTACTTGTGAACCCCAAACGGAATGAAGGAGGTGAGCCGATGACCTCGGTGACGGTGTCACGCATAGGAAGCGACCCCGACGCCCTTGAGGAGTTCTACCGCGAGCATGTCGGGTCCATTCAGGGCTTCATCGCACGTCGTGTCGATGACTCGCACCTGGTGGCCGACCTGACCGCCGAAGTGTTCCTCGCGGCCATCGACTCGGCCCACAAGTACCGCCCCGGCAAGGGAACCCCCGCGGGCTGGCTGTACGGCATCGCGCGCAACGTGGTCGCCGACGAGCGTCGGCGCCTGGTGCGGGCCATGACCGCCAACCAGCGGATCTCGGGCCGGGCGCTCGTCGAACCGGACGATCTGTCCGCACTGGACGACCGTATCGACGCCGAAGCGCAGTCGCGTCGCCTGTATGAGGCGATGGACCGGCTGTCGGAGGCGGAGCGGGCCGTCCTGGAGCTGGTCGCGCTGGACGGGTTGTCCGTCCGGGACGCGGCCGCGGCACTGCGGATCCGGCCGACGACGGCACGCGTGCGCCTGCACCGAGCTCGTAAGACCATGCGGGACCACCTGGACCCACGGGTACCGGCGATTGTCGCCGCATAGAAGGAGGCACTGCGATGCAGAACCCGAAACGGCCTCGCGGCTACGAGGACCGACTGCTCAGCGAACTGAAGACGTATGTCAGTGAAAGGAATCAGACCATGACCACCATCGAGGAAACCCCGGCGAAGACCCCGCGCTTCGGCCGTGCCGCCAAGTTCTCGTTCGCCGGAGCCGTCGGCGCTGTCGCCCTGGGCGTCGGCGCGGTCGTCGCGCTTCCCGCGCTGACCGCCAGCCCCGCCTACGCGGTCGAGGACACCAAGGGCGGCAACGTCCGTGTTCAGGTGAACAGCCCCGATGACGCCGCGGGCCTCGAAGAGGCGCTCGCCGAACACGGCATCAAGGCGAAAGTGGACTTCCCGCCGATCGGGTACGTCTGCGACTGGGAACGCTATGAACCCGCCGTCGTGGACGACAACGGCGAGGGTGAGGCGATAGAGCTGGGGGAGACCGACGAGGGGGAGCCCTTCGCCGCCTTCGAGGTCAACCCTGACAACTACTCGCTCGACGGCGACATCACCCTGGTGGTCGAGATCTCCGAGGGCGCCTTCGACAAGGACGCCGAAAACGTGATGGTCACGGGTCTGGAGGCCGCCAAGGGCGAGGTCGGTGAGTGTGACCCGGTCAAGGACGACGAGTAGGGCCAGAACCGGGACCAGGTCCTCGATTCCGGAACTCCACATTCCGTAGCTCGATCTCACAGGTGAGACGAAACTGTCGCCGCGAACCCCCAGTTCAGGGGTTCGCGGCGATTTCTTCGTGCCCGGGCATGTCACGCTTTCGACGGTTCGCGCCAAGTATTGACGAACCCCAAACGGAATGAAGGAGGTGAGTCGATGACCTCGGTGACGGTGTCACGCATAGGAACCGTCTGGGACGCCTTCGAGGAGTTCTATCGCGAGCATGTCGGGTCCATTCAGGGCTTCATCGCGCGTCGTGTCGATGATCCGCATCTGGCGGCCGACCTGACCGCGGAGGTCTTCCTCGCGGCCATGAACTCGGCCCACAGGTACCGGCCGGGCAAGGGCACGTCGGCGGGCTGGTTGTTCGGCATCGCGCGCAACGTGGTCGCCAACGATCGTCGGCGCCGCGCGCGGGCCGCGCAGATCGACCGGCGCATCTCGGGCCGGGCACTGGTCGACGCGGAGGACCTGGCCGCGTTGGACGACCGGATCGACGCCGAAGCCCAGTCCCGGCAGCTCTACGCGGCCATGGACCGGTTGTCGGACGCCGAACGGGCCGTCCTGGAACTGGTGGCCCTCGACGGCCTGTCCGTGGCGGACGCCGCGGCCGCGTTGAGGATCCGGCCGACCGCGGCGCGCAAACGCCTGCACCGAGCACGAAAGAACATGCGGGACCACCTGGCCCCGTCCGCACCGGCGCTTGTCGCCGCATCAACGGAGGCACTGTGATGAACCAACCCAACCGGCCTCGCGGCTTCGAGGACCGACTGCTCAATGAGTTCAGAACCTATTTCGATGAGAGGAACCAGACCATGACCAATACCGAGGAAACCCCGGCGAAGACCCCGCGCTTCGGCCGCGCCACCAAGTTCTCGTTCGCCGGAGGTATCGGCGCCGTGGCGCTGGGGATCGGCGCGGTGGTCGCGCTTCCCGCGCTGACCGCCAGCCCCGCCTACGCCGTGGAGGAGAAGGACAACGGCAACATCGATATCGAGCTGTACGGGCCCCAGGACCCGGAGGGCCTGGAAGAGGCGCTGGCCGAGTACGGCATTCAGTCCCAGGTGGACTTTCCGCCCTCGGGCATGGGGTGCGCACCCGACCGTTTCGAACCGGCTGAATCGGACAACCAGCTGTCGGAATCGATGACCATGAGGTCCGGCGACGAGGACGCGTACATCGCCTTCAACGTGAACCCGGACAACTACGCGATCGGCGGCGACACGACCCTGGTCATCGAGATCAGCGAGGACTTCTTCGAGCACCCCGTCAAGCCGGACAACGGCGACCTTGAGGTGATGGTGTCGTCCGGCCTGGCCGCCGCCAAGGGTGAGGTCGGCGACTGCGACCCGCAGCCCATCGACGATGACGACATCGAGATCGACGACGCCGAGAAACACGACGCCGATGGCGACGCGGGCGCCACGGAGAAGAAGGACGACGACGGTTCCAAGAGCAAGAACAAGGACTAGTCCCTGAACACGGAACTCCACATTCCGTAGCTCGAATCCACAGGTGAGACGAAACCGTCGCCGCGAGCCCCCATTCTAGGGGTTCGCGGCGACGGTGTTCTCGCGTCTAGTAGCTCGGCAGCGAGGGGTCGACCTGGTTGATCCAGGCGATCACCCCGCCCTGCACGTGGACGGCGTTGGACAGGCCCGCGGCCTTGGCCGCGGCCAGCGCCTCGGCGGAGCGGACTCCGGCCTTGCAGTAGAAGACAGCCTGCTTGTCGGTGGGCAGCTGGGACAGCGCCTGACCGGACACGATGTCGCCCTTGGGGATCAGGCGGGCACCGGGGATGCGGACGATCTCCCATTCGGCGGGCTCGCGCACGTCGATGATGTCGATGTCCTTACCGGCGTCCTGCCAGTCCTTGAGCTCCTGGGCGGTGATCGTTGAACCTCGCACGGCTGTCGCGGCCTCCTCGGTGACGGCTCCACAGAAATCGTCGTAGTCGATCAGACCCGTCACCGTGGGGTTCTCGCCGCACAGCGCGCAGTTCGGGTCCTTCTTGACCTTGACGGTACGGTATGACATCTCCAGTGCGTCGTAGACCATCAGGCGGCCGACCAGCGGCTCGCCGATGCCGGTCAGCAGCTTGATGGCCTCGGTGACCTGGATGGAGCCGATGGAGGCGCACAGGACGCCCAGCACGCCGCCCTCGGCGCAGGAGGGGACCATGCCCGGCGGGGGCGGTTCGGGGTACAGGCAGCGATAGCAGGGGCCGTTCTCGGCCCAGAAGACGCTGGCCTGGCCGTCGAAGCGGAAGATCGAACCCCACACGTACGGCTTGCCCAGCAGGACCGCCGCGTCGTTGACCATGTAGCGGGTGGCGAAGTTGTCGGTGCCGTCCACGATCAGGTCGTAGTCGGCGAAGATGTCCATGACGTTGTCGTTGGTCAACGCTTCATTGTGGATGTTGACCGTGACGTACGGGTTGATCTCCTTGATGGACGCCGCGGCCGATTCGGCCTTCGGCTTGCCCACATCGGACTGGCCGTGGATGATCTGGCGCTGCAGGTTCGACTCGTCGACGACGTCGAACTCGACGATGCCCAGCGTTCCCACTCCGGCGGCGGCCAGGTACATCAGGGCCGGGGAGCCCAGGCCCCCGGCGCCGACACACAGCACCTTGGCGTTCTTCAGGCGTTTCTGTCCGTCCATCGCCACGTCGGGGATGATGAGGTGACGCGAGTAGCGGCCGACCTCCTCGCGGGACAGTTCGGCTGCGGGTTCTACGAGCGGAGACAAAGCCATAACGGCAATAATGCCTCCTCAGCTACTGGTATTCCCCGGCCGGTCCTGTGACGTACTTCCCGTCCAGGTACGGCCAGGCGTTGGGTTGGCAGCCGCGCAGTTCGAGGGTCTGCTGGGCCATCACCGGGGAGGGTTTGCCTTTTTTGGGACACGTGACGTGGCCCTCACCCAGGCGGTGTCCCACCTCGTGGTTGATCACGTACTGGCGGTAGCTGTCCAGTGACTTCTTCCAGTGTGGAACGCCGAGCAGCCAGCGCTCCAGGTTGATGACCACGGCGTCGCCGTTGCGGCAGGAGGTGTAGGAGTCCTCGGAGCCGCACAGTTTGGCGCGGGTCTTGGGCGAGGCCAGATAGACGGTGAAGTCGGCCTGCCCGCTCTTGCCGATCGGTTTGAACCGCCAGTCGTCGCCCGCGGTCCAGCCGCGGTCGTCGGCCAGCGTGTCGGCGATGACCTCGGAGAACTCCTTGACGTCGGCGTGGATGTCGCCCTCGACGGCCACGTTGTAGGACAGCAGCGTGCCCTCGTCGCCGAACTTCTCGGACTTGTCGGGTTTCTTGGCGTATGACCATTTGCCGTTGCCCTCGTCGACGACGACCGGCTTGTCGGAGGGCGTTGCCGACGCCGAGGGGGTGCGGCTCGGTGTCGGGGAGGCCGACTCGGAGGGGGAGTCGTCGGCGACGTGGCTGGTCAGGTAGTCGGCGGCGTCGGAACTGTCGGCGCCGGTCGCGGCCCGCACCACCTTGACCCCCGCGATGCTGAACATCATCAGCAGCACCGCCAGCAGGATCGCGCGGCGGCGTTTGCGCCACATGCGTCTGCGGGCCAGCACCCGGTCGGTGCGAGCGGAGGCGCGGGGACGGTCCTCGGAGTCGCCGCCGCCGAGTCGTGGGTCGACGTTTCGCAGCCGGGGAGGATCCATGCCCTCTTTACGCGTCGAACCCGCCGTTTCGGATGGTCGGGTAAGCGAGGACGAGGCTGAGCGGCGCGAAGGCTTATCCGAGGACATCGGCGTCAGTGTACGGTTCGGCGGCTTCCAATTCGTCGAGCATGCCCACTACCGCACGGCCGGTCACTTCGGGACGCTCCATCATCGCCACGTGACCGACCCGGTCCAGAATGAGCAGTCGGGAGTCGGTGACGGCCCGCGCGACCTGCGGCGCGAGCCGCACGTCGACCAGCCGGTCCTGTTTGCCCCAGATGACGAGCGTGGGCGCGGTGACCTGGGTGGCCAGTCGCCACAGCGAGGAGGATCCGGGCAGATAGGACTGTAGAAAGTGTCCGACCAGGCTGCGGAACGTGCGCACGTACACCTGGGTGTTCCACGGGACGTTGAGGCGGCGGCGCACCTCGGCGATCGCCTCGACGCGCCGTTGCGGCGGCACCGTGTCGGGTTCGGCCCAGCAGTTGGCCACCACCTGTTCCACGATCTTCTCGGGGCTGAGCCCGGCCATCGCGCGGGCGGCGATCCGGTCGGCGCGCGGCAGCGCCAGCAGCGGCAGCAGCCGCGACTGGGTGGAGCGGCGGACGTCGGCGAACGGCATCGCGGGGGAGATGAGCGTCAGCGTCCGGACCAGGTGCGGGCGGGTCGCGGCCACGTAGACGCTGATGGCGCCGCCCAGCGAGTTCCCGATCAGGTGGACGGGGCCGCGCCCCGACTGGGTGATCCACGCGGCGACCTGCTGCGCCAGTGCCGGGATCGTGTAGCGGGCCGTGGGTTCGGAGTGTCCGAAGCCCGGCAGGTCGATGGCCTGACCGGCGAAGCGGTCCGACAGCACGTCGGCCAGGTCGGTCCAGTTCTGTGAGGAACCGCCCAGGCCGTGCACGTACAGCGCCGGTTCGGCGTCGTCGGAGGTGGCGGGCGTTTCGCGGACGAACAACCGCTGCTGCCCGACCCGGTGTTCCCGGCCGGGCCACGGTGGTGCCAGCCGTTGGAGACTTCGCACGGCCGACTCGGGTGCCAGATTCGCGCGCTTCATGCCCCAAAGCCTAATTGGTGCGGCCGGTGGGACCGGCGAACGCGCCGTGAAATTAGGACAGGCCTTAGGTAAGCATGGTCTCCAGGCGCCGGTTGAGGGCCTGGAGGGTGGCGTGCACGACAGCCTGGCGGCGGTCGGAGTCGACGGGCGCGGCACCGGCCAGCTGCTCCGAACCGGCCTGGGTCAACAGCAGCACCAGCACGACGGCGACGCGTCCGGCGCCGGTCTCGGTGATGGTGGCGCTCTCGACGACGACGCGGGCGTTCTTGCCGACCAGCACGCCGACAGCGTCCACTGTGGCTTCGGCGGCGCTGCGCAGGATGTGCCGGTCGACGGCCGGGCCGCTGGCGCGGCCGACGGCGCGGGTGCCGTTGACCGTCAGGCCGACCTCGACGGTGGACTCGAAGCCCGAGGTGATGACCTGGGTGCGTTCCAGCATCACCCGGCCGCTCTGCTGGATCTTGGGCGGGCGCTGCGGTTCGCGGGGCGGTTCCGGTTCCACGGCCGCCACCGGCGCCTTGGCCGGGCGGGCGCGTACTCCCAGGTGGCTGTCCAGCACCGCGACCACGTCGCGGTGGACGGCGTCGGTGTCGGCGCCGTCGGCGATCTCGAGCGCGAGCTTGTTGTCGGCCTCGTTGAGCCGGGCCCCGGCCACCCCGGGGACCTGTCTCACGGCGGACAGCACCGCCTCACTGGTCAACACGGGTGTGGAGGTGGGGGCGTCGGGGGTCACTGTGGGAAGCTCCGAGGTCTTTTCTTCGGCATGGGGGTCGTCGAGCTCGGCCGGGGGCGGCGGAGTGGGCTCGGCCTGTTCCTGCTGGGTACTGCGCAGGAAACTGGCGATGCGGGACAGGTCGGCGCTGTGGGTGGTGGCGTAGTCGTCCTCGTCGGTCGACTGTTCGGCCGCCCGGCGCCGCTCGGCGCGCGAGACCCGCTTGCCAGCGGCCTCGGGGGACTCCGGCGGGGCGATGTGCCGGGCGTCGGGACGTTGTGGCGGTTGTTGCCGCGGGTGTTGCGGTTGCTGCTGGGGCTGCGGTGGTTGTTGCGGCTGCTGAGGCTGAGGAGGCTGTTGTGGGTGCGGCTGCTGTTGGGCCTGCTGCGGCGGTTCGTTATTCGGCGAAAGGAGACGCCGCGACGGCGGCGGGCTGACCCGCCGGGGCGGTGGCGGGGGCGCGTCAGGGCCGGAACCCGAGGTGAAGTCGCCGTCGATGGTCAGTTCCTCCGCGGTGGTGCCGGGCTGCTCGGCCGAGAACCGGTACTGCTCGGGGATCTTGGACGGCCCGGAGCCGTTCTTGCCGATACGGGGCGTGCCGAATCGCGAACGCACCATATTATCGGGCGTGACGTTGTCGTCGTGTTGGTTCGGTTCGTACACCACGCGGCCCCTCTCGTAGGCGCTTCGCACGATACCTTGGAAACCGGAGGCCAACTACTTGGCCTGTACCACGCGAATCCCCTTTCGCGCGGTAGCGACACAGACGACCGGAAATGAGGCGGCAGATGACACTGACAGAGGGGCGTGGCGCGCGCATGCCGCGCACCGAGCGCCGCCGCCAGCTGCTGGACTCCGCCCGGGAGGAGTTCGTCGCGCGCGGTTACCACAACACCGCCATGGACGACATCGCCGAGCGGGCCGGGGTGAGCAAACCCGTGCTGTACCAGCACTTCCCCGGCAAGATGGACCTGTACCTGGCGCTTTTGGACACCCACGGGGAGGCGCTGGTCGAGACCGTGCGCACCGCGATGGAGTCCACAAGCGACAACAAGCAGCGGGTGCATCGCGCCATGCAGGCGTACTTCGACTTCGTCGACGCGCAGGGTGAGGCCTTCCGGCTGGTGTTCGAATCGGACCTGCGCAACGAACCGGCGGTGGCCGAGCGGGTCGACCGGGTCTCGCGCGACTGCGGTTCGGCGATCGCCGAGACCATCATGGGCGACACCGGCGTCGACCGGCAGCGTGCCGAACTGCTGGCCATCGGGCTGACCGGCGCCGCCGAGATGGCCGCCCGCCGCTGGCTGGCCTCCAAACGCGCCGTCCCCAAGGAGGAGGCCGTGCAACTGCTGGCCACCCTGAGTTGGCGCGGCATCTCCAAGTTCCCGTTGCACACCGAATCCGACTAGGGCGGCCCCGCCGGAATTTCCGCGCCCCCGTCGCGTTGCATTCTCGCGGTGCCGTCCGGTGACCCGATCGCCGGCTGGGTACTCTTACCCGCAGTTTCCAAGCAACGAGGAGGGGCCGTGGAGGTCAAGATCGGCGTGCAGTACGCACCCCGTGAACTGGTGCTGGAAAGCACCGAGTCGCCCGAGGACATCGCCGCGACAGTGGATGAGGCTCTCCGCGACGGCAAGGGGACACTCTCGCTCACGGACGAGCGCGGACGCCGGGTCATCGTCCCGGTCGACAAACTCGCCTATGTGGAGATCGCCGAGCAGACCCGGGGCCGCCTGGGCTTCACCGCGGGGACGTGACATTTAGCTGACAGTGCGCCCGGCACCGGCCCTCTAAGCTGCGCGCATGGTTACCGCTGGGGTCGCTGCCGGGCATCCTGCGACCGTCGAAGCCGGAATATCGATACTGGACGCCGGGGGCAACGCGGCCGACGCGGCGGTCGCCGCGACACTGGCCGCCTGCGCGGCCGAGACCATCATGACCGGAATGGGTGGCGGCGGGTTCGCCACCCATTTCGACGCCGCCACCCGGCGGGTGACCTGTCTGGACTTCTTCGTCGCGGTGCCGGGGCTCGACCCCCCGGAGGCCGTGGCGCCGTTGACGCCGATCGAGGTGGTCTTCGGCGGGGTGCCGCTGGAGTTCTCCATCGGAGCGGCCAGTGTGGCCGTCCCCGGCACCGCGGCCGGATGCGCCGCCCTGCACCGCCGGTTCGGACGGCTGCCGTGGGCCGCGGTGGTGGAACCGGCGATCGCCCTGGCCGCCGACGGGGTGCCGATGCCCGCCGCGCACGCCGACGCCCTGACGACGATCGCACCGGCGCTGCTGCCCGGGGAGGGAGCCTCGGCCTACGCCCCGACCGGAGTCCTTTTAAGAACCGGGGAGCGGCTGTTCCACGCCGGACTGGCCGACACCCTGCGGCTGCTGGCCGCGGACGGACCCGCCGCCTTCTACGAGGGCGAACTGGCCCACGCGATGGTCGCGGCGGTGCGCGAGGGTGGCGGCGCGTTGTCGCTGGCCGACCTGGCTGCGTACCGGGTGCGGGAGGTGGACGTCAGCACCGCCGACTTCGCCGGGTACTCGGTGCACGGACGCCGCGACCTGACGGCCACAGTGGAAACCCTGTCGCGGCTGGACGCCATCCTGGGCCTGGAGGTCGGCAAACGCGCCGTGGCCACCGCCGAGGCCCTGTCCTCGGCCCCGGACGGGGAACTGGGCGACACCACCAATCTGAGCGTGATCGACGCGTCCGGCAACGCCTGCGTCGTCACCACGTCACTGGGACTGGGTTCGGGGGTCTGGCCGACGGGCACCGGTGTCCACCTCAACTCGATGCTGGGCGAGGGGGAGCTGCGGTGCGGGTCGCTGCGGCCGGGATCCCGGATGGCCAGCATGATGTCGCCGCTGGTGGCGGTGAACCCGCGCACCGGCCGAGCCTCGCTCGCGGCCGGATCGGCGGGGGCGTCACGGATCCGCACGGCGCTGGCGCACGTCCTGACCGCGGCCCTCGCCGACGGTCGCGACATGGCCGAGGCCGTCGCGGCCGCCCGGTTCCACCCCGTCGGCGCGGTGGTGCACGCCGAGTCCGGACTGGACGACCGGGCGCACCGGGCGCTGTCCCGGGCGGGCTACGACGTGGTGGTGTGGAACGACGACCAGCACTACTTCGGTGGGGTGAGCGCGATCGGCGACGGCGGCGCGGCCGGTGACCCCCGCCGGGGCGGAGCCGCGCGAGTCCTGTTAGGAATCGGTCGGGCGCACCGATTCCATCAGGTCGTCGACGATCTTGTCGTACTTGTCGTGGGTGTTCGGTATCGACACGTACAGCACCGCGGCCTCGGCGCGACCGACGTCGATGAGCGCCACCGCGACGAGTTCGCTGGTGGCCTTGAGACCGGGTTCGTCGAAGCTGAGCCGGAACTCCTTGACCCAGGCGGGACGGCCGCCGAGGGTGGCGGTGTCCTCGCGGATCTCCTCCATCTTGTTGGAGTCGGGGTAGTAGTTGGCCCGCACGTCGGCGGCGACCTTCGGGCCGATGCACTCCAGGTCGAGGGTGGTGCCGTCGTTGACGGCCGCCTCGACGGTGCCCGACAGGATCGTGGCCATGTACTCGCCCTGGGGGTAGGTCTCGGTGACGAAGTACTGGCCCGTCAGGTACTCCACCTGGAGGTCACCCAGGATGAAGTCCTTCTTGTCCCAGGTCTGCCACGGATCGCCGTACGCCTGGTAACTGATACCGGTGGCTTCGTCTACTGTGCGCTCTCCCTCGGGTTCGTCGGGCTGGACCGGTTCCTCGGGGATCGCCGTGGGGGGCGGGCATTCCTGGGCCAGCGGCGGCAGGCTCTCGGCCGGATCCTCCGGTGCCGACGGCGTGTCGCCGGGAAGACCCGAGGTCAGGGCCATTACGAGCACTACGATGACGCCGATGACAACGATGCCGATCCCGCCGCCGATGAACAGGCGGCGCAGTTGGGCGTCGGACAGGCCGTCGGGGATCTCGGCGGCCTCGCCCTTCTGGGACTCGGGATCTTGCTCCGTCATGTCACCAGTGTCGCCGATGCCGAACGTCAACCGTTGTTGCCCTTTTATAGATTCCCGCGTCGGTTATTTGATGCGGGTATGGACATATGACGATTTTATTGAGACGGTGGACCTGCCCTACTTAGTGTCCATTAATGACCCCCGGAGGTATGGATGCGGAAACTTGTACGCCTGATGCTGGTTGTAGCGGCATCGGGACTGGCCGTCGCGGCCACGGCGGTGCCAAGCCAGGCATACGCCACCAACTACACGGCACTTGGCGACTCATACGCGTCAGGGACCGGAACCCGTGAATACTTCGACGAAGGCTGCCAGAAGTCCAAGCACGCCTATCCCGAACAGCTCGCGGCGGAGAAGGGTTACACCCTGACCTTCGCGGCCTGCTCGGGTGCCAAGATCGGCGATGTCCAGAACCAGTTGGGAAGCCTCAACGGCGACACCGGTCTGGTGACGGTCTCGGCTGGCGGCAACGACACCGGCTGGACCGACGTGGTCGTGCAGTGCGCTCTGCCAGGCGTCAACTGCCAGGACGACGTGGAACGGGCCGAGGCCTTCATCCGTGACGAACTGCCCGGAAAGCTCGACGGGTTGTACGGCGCCATCCGCGCCGCCGCGCCCAACGCGAAGGTCGTCGTCGTGACCTATCCGTTGCTGTTCAACGGTGAGGACTGCAACGCCGGCACGTTCTTCAGCGGCGCGGAGATGGAGTCGATGAACCGGGCCGCCGGCCTGCTCGACGACACCACCGCCACTGTGGCCGGTAACCACGGCTTCAGCGTCGTCGACCCGCGCGGATCCTTCACCGGTCACGCGGTCTGTGACGACGAGGAATGGCTCAACGGTCTGTCCAACCCGGTCGGGGAGTCCTACCACCCCAACCAGGCTGGCCACGACGCCTTCACCAGGGACATCGGCGCCCAGGTGTAGTCACCATCCCGGCACTGAGGTCCGGTCGTCCTTCGCGGGCGGCCGGGCCTTTACTCTTGCGGCGGCGTGGGTCCCAGCGGTGCGGCCAGCTGTTCCAGCAGCGGCAGGCCGCTCGGCCGGACGGTGACGTTCTGCCGGACATAGTGGAACGCCGCCGACACCTTGGACCGGTGGACGCCCCGCAGTACCGCCCAGGCCTCCCGGTAGGCGGCCAGCTGCACCGCCGCGGCCTTGGCCGCGTGGCCGCGGGGCGGCCGTCCGGTCTTCCAGTCCACGATCTCGTAACCGCCGTCGTCGGTGGCGAACACCGCGTCCATGCGGCCTCGCACCACCACTCCCTCCAGGACGGTCACGAACGGCACCTCGACCGCGATCGGGGTGCGCGAGGCCCACTCCGAGGCGTTGAACGCCTCCTGCAACGCCGCCAGTTCGGCGTCGGTGTCGGGTTCGCCGTCGGCGGCCCCGGGCAGATCGTCCATGTCGAACAGGGTGCCGCCGTCGAAGCGTTTCTCCACCCACGCGTGGAAGGCGGTGCCGCGCCGAGTGTGCGGGGCCGGGGGCTCGGGCACCGGACGGCGCAACCGGGCCGCGAACTCCTGCGCGTCGGCGTGCCAGGCCACCAGCTGCGACACCGACAACTGCGACGGCACCGGCACCTCCATGCCGTCGGACGCGGACTCGGCGCGCTCGGCCAGCAGCAGTTCGGCCTCCTCGGCCCAGCGTTTGGCCTGCGCGGAATCGTCCAGGGCGCCGTCGGAGGCCCGCACGGCACCGGCCGCCGCCGCCACCGTGATCTGGTTGGAGCCCAGGGGTTCCGGCTCGGGCCAGTCGGCGCTCAACTCGGTGGCCAGCAGCGGGTTCTCCTCGCCGGGGTCCTCGATCCACTCGTCGACCCGGCCACCGGCCGCGACGGTCTCGTCGAGGTAGGGCGAGGGTTCGCGGGCGCTCTCGCCGTCGTCCCACCAGTACCCGCACGCGAACAGGTGGGTGCGGGCCCGGGTCAGGGCCACATAGGCCAGTCGCCGCTCCTCGACCTCGTGGTGGAACTGGACGTCCTTTTTGAACTCGGCCTCGGCCCGCGACAGTTCGGCGGCCTTGGTGACCCCGCCCAGCCGGAAGTACGGCAGCTCGGCGGCGTCGCCGCGCAGCGGGTACGGGAGTTTGCCGGTGTCGGTCAGCCAGGAACCGCCCATCACCTTGCCGGGCAGCACCCCCTTGGCCAGGCCGGGAACCGCCACGCAGTCCCATTCCAGGCCCTTGGCGGCGTGGACGGTGAGGATCTGCACCGCTCCGGTGTGCTCGGTGGTGCCGGTCAACTCCAGGCCGCGCTCCCGTTCCTCGGCCGCGTCCAGATAGGAGAGGAAACCGTCCAGACTGGGCAGTGAGGCCGTCGAGGTGTATCGGACCGCCTCGTCGATGAACGCGTCCAGCCGTTCGGAGTCGCCTCGGTGCACCGCGACCTCGATGTCGAGTCCCGAGACCTTCAGGATCTCGGCGATCAGGTCGCTGACCGGCTGGTCCAGCCGGGAACGCAGGTACCCCAGTTCTTCCCGCAGCGCGGTGTAGCGTTCGGCGGCGGCGTCGCTGTAGCGGCGCAGGTCGCCCAGGTCCTCCAGTGCCTCGGCGAGACTGGCCTCGTTGAGGCCCTCGGCGCTGGGTTCGAAGCCGCGACGTTCGGGCGCCAGTTCCCGGGCCCGGGCGTGCAGGGCGGCGATGTCGCGCGGCCCGATCCGCCACCGGGGGCCGGTCAGCAGCCGCATGAAGGCCGGGCCCGCCGTCGGCCGGGCCAGCACGGTCAGCGTCGAGTGCAGTTCCCGCACCTCGGGCGCGTCCAGCAGTCCGCCCAAGCCGATGACCTCCACCGGCAGGCCCTTGGCGCGCAACGCCTTCTCCAGCCGGGGGATCTGGGAGCGGCGCCGCGCCAGCACCGCCGTGGTCGGTGGCATGCCCTCCACCGGGCTGCCCGGCGCGAAGCCGTTGTCCGCCCACAGCCGGTAGATCCGGGTGGCGACCCACTCGGCCTCGTCGTCGGCGGTGTTGAGCATGGCGGCGGTGACCTCTCCCTCGCCCGGCACGCCGGGTTCCAGTGGGGAAACCGGGAAACCCATGGTGCGCAACGGTTCTGAAACGGTGTTGGCGACGGTGAGAATGGACGCCCGGTTGCGCCACGACGCGGTCAGCTCCAGCCGGTCGGCCTCGGTGCCGTCGGCGTGCGGGAAGTCGCCGGGGAACCGCGACAGCGTCCCGGTGCTGGCGCCCCGCCACGCGTAGATCGACTGGCACGGGTCGCCGACGGCCGTGACCGGGTGCCCGCCGCCGAACAGCGACTTCAGCAGCTCCACCTGGGCGTGCGAGGTGTCCTGGTACTCGTCCAGCAGCACCACGCCGAACCGTTCCCGCTCCACCCGGCCCACCTCGGGGGCCGCCGCGGCGGCCGAAGCCGCGTAGTGCAGCTGGTCGGCGAAGTCCACCGCGCCCTCGGCGCGCTTGCGGCGCCGGTAGTCGGCCACGATCGGCAGCAGTTGCAGCCGCGATTGCAGCGCCATCAACAGTTGCGCGGTCTTCTGGGTGCCCTTGCCGACCCGCTCGCCGATCTCGTTGGCGAGCTCCTGGGTGAACTGCTCCAGCTCCTCGGGTTCGCGCAGGTGCTCCGACAGTTCGTCCGACAGCGACAGCACCCGTTTCACGACGGTCTCGACGGTGAGGCTCACCGCGCTCATGTCGCCGTCGTGGCCGCGCACCGCCGCGTAGGCCAGCTGCCAGGTCTGCGCCGGGGACAGCACGGTCCCGGGTTCCAACCCGATGCGGGGGCCGTGTTCGCTGACGATCCCGGAGGCGTAGGAGTGGTATGTGGACACCGTCGGTTCGCCCGACAGCTGCCCGACACCGTCCAGACCCGACAGTCGCGCGAGTCGTTCCCGGATCCGCGACGCCAGTTCGGCGGCGGCCTTGCGGGTGAAGGTCAGCCCGAGGATCTGTTCGGGGCGGGCGTAACCGTTGGCGATCAGCCACACCACCCGCGAGGCCATCGTCCCGGTCTTGCCGGAACCGGCACCGGCGACGATCAGCTGCGGTCGCAGCGGCGCCTCGATGGCGGTGGCCTGCTGCTCGGTCGGCGGATACTCGTCGCCCAAAAGCCGCGCCAGCGCTCGGGCCGTGTACCTCGGTTCAGTCACGTTTCGTCACCGCCTCGCCCTTGCCGCTGATCGGGCAGCACTGTTTCACCGCGCAGGTGTCGCACTTGCGGGTGTTGACGGCGGTGAAGGTGGAGGCCGTCATGGTCTCGGCGACCTTGAGCACCTTGCGATGCGCCCAGCTGGGGTCGTCGACACTGGGCAGTGCGGGCTGTTCCCGCACCGAGGCGGCCTTGGTGGAGCTGGCCGGGTAGACGAGGGTGGCGCCACCGGCCTCGAGGCCGTGTTCGGCGAAGGCCCCGGCCTCGACGGCGACCTGGTAGGCCGCCAGTTGGGGGTTGGTCTCGGCCTCGGCGGCCGAGATCGGGGTCTTGCCGGTCTTGATGTCGACGACGTGCAGGCGTCCGTGCAGGTCGCGTTCCAGTCGGTCGACGGCGCCGGACAGTTCGGTGGTCACACCGGGCGGCCCGTCGGGAAGCTTGACGGTGAACCGTTTCTCGGCCGCGACCAGGTCGCGGTTGTTGCTCTCCAGCCAGGACGCGAACTTGTCCACCATGGAACGCACCCGTTCGGAGTCCTGTTTGGCCTTCCAGGGTGCCTCGAAGGGCAGCTTGGCCAGGTGCTGGGCCACGAAGTCGGCCATGGCCTGCCGGGGGTCGTCGGTGACGGCCGCGGCCTCGGCGGCGGCGTGCACCAGGTTGCCGATCTCCTGCGGCAGCCCGGACGGTTCGGTGCCGCCGTGCCGTTCCAGCATCCACCGCAGCCCGCACTGCTCGACGAGCTCCACCGTGGACGGCGAGACCTTGACCCGTTCGCCCGGCAGGATCAGCGGCGCGTGGTCCGAGATCGGCCGCAGTCCCCACCACTCCTCCGGGTCGGCGCCGGGCACCGCCTGCTTGGCCAGTACCGACAGCTGCGCGATCGCGGCGTCCTTGCGTCGCCCGGCCGGGCCGCAGGCGGCCAGCCGCAGCTCGGCGACCAGGCTCGGCAGGGTCATCGGGCGTTCCAGCCGGGCCGGACGCTCCACGGTGATGCCCAGTTCCTCGATGAAGCGGCTGGGCTGGTTCTCGTCCTCGTCGGCGACGCAGGTGACGATGAGCCGGTCCCGGGCCCGGGTCGCGGCCACATAGAACAGTCGCCGTTCCTCGTCCAGCAGCAGTGTCATCGTGTCCACGACGGTGCCGGAGGTGACGGTCTCGACCAGGGCCTCGGAGCCCATGATGGAGCCTCGCGGCCGCAGGTTGGGCCAGGTGCCCTCCTGCACCCCGGCCACCACGACCAGGTCCCACTGCAATCCCTTGGCCGAGTGCGCCGTCAGCAGCTGTACGGTCTCACCGCGCCGGGCCTGCGCGGCCCGGGTGTCGGCGGGCAGCACCTGTTCCAGGACGTGCGCGGCGAACACGTCAGCGCCGGCGCCCGGCAGCCGGTCGGCGAAGTCGGCGGCCCAGTCGAACAGCGTCATCATCGCGTCCAGGTCGCCGTCGGCGGCCACCGCCCGCGAGTCCCGCGACACCGCCCGCCGGGCCAGCCGCCGCGACAGGTCGGCCCGTTCCCACACCGCCCACAGCACGTCCTCGACGCTGCCGGTCGCGGAGCGGACGCACTCCATCAGCCCGGCGATCCGGCGCGGCGGCTCGGCCCACGGCTCCTCGGGCAGCGCGGTCAGCTCGGCCGGGTCGCGCAGCGCCTCCACCAGCAGTTCCCCCGGCGAGCGGAACACGTCGGCGGCGTGGGCCAGGCGCCGCAGCTCCTGGCGCAGCCGCCGTTCCGACAGCGAGTCGGCGCCGCCGTACACCGAGTGCAGCAGCGCCACCGCGGTGTCCTCGTCCAGCGACTTCGGATTCAGGCCACATTGGATGATGGTGAGCAGGTGCCGGACGATGGGCCGCGCCGACAGCGCCTGGTCGATCGCGGCGATCTCCACCGGCACCCCCGCGTGCCTAAGCGCCCGCTCGACGACCGGCAGATGCTCGGCCGCCGACTTCACGATCACCGCCATCTGCGACCAGGCCACGCCCTCGCGCAGGTGCGCCACCCGCAGCTGCCGCGCGATATAGGCCGCCTGCTGCGCCGCCGAGCGCAGCGCCGCGACCTCCACCTGTCCGGCGCCGACCTCGGGACGGGGCGCGCGGGCCCGGAACCTGTCGGTGCCGCGCAGCTTCTTGGCCACCAGCGAGGTGGCGTTCAACAGCGCCGAGGCGCTGCGGTGGCAGGTCGCCAGGTTCACCTCCGGCGCCGGATCGCCGTCAGCGGTGGGGAAGCGGTCACCGAACTCGCGCAGCAGCCGCACGTCGGCGCCCCGGAACCCGAAGGTCGCCGAGTCGGCGTCGCCGAAGGCCACCAGGTTGGCGCCCTGCCCTGCCACCAGCCGCAACAGCTCCAGCTGCGCCGGGTCCAGATCCTGCACCTCGTCCACAAAGGTGAACTTGGGCGGCGGGACCAGCTCGGGATCGTCGGCCAGCTCACTGGCGGCGGCCCGCACGATCTCGGCGGAGTCGTAGGTGGCGCCGCCGGTCAGCGACCGCAGCGCCAGCACGTCCACGTACCGGGTCATGAAGTCGGCCGCGGCCACCCACTCGGGACGGTCGTGTTCGCGCCCCAACCGGGCCAGCCGGGGCGCCGAGATGCCGCGCTCGGTGGCCCGCAGCAGCAGGTCCCGCAGCTGGGCGGCGAAGGTCCGGGTGCCCAGCGCGGGCCGCACCGCCTCGGGCCACTCCACCGCGTCGTGGGCCAGTAGCTCCCGGATGATGACGTCCTGCTCGGGTCCCTTGAGCAGCTGCGGCGCCGGTGCGTCGTGCCGGTTGGCGGCGGCCCGCAGGACCGCGAAGGCCAGCGCCGGGAAGCTGTACACCGGCACCTCGGAACCGGTGCGGGCCAGCCGGGCCGAGATGTCGCGCCGCAACCGCGCGGCGCCGCGCCTGCCGAAACCCAGCACCAGCATGTCGGCGGGGTCGACGCCCTCTTTCACCCGGGCGGCCACCGACTCGACCAGCACCGCGGTCTTCCCGGTACCGGGTCCACCCTGGACCAGCAGCGGCCCGTCCCGGTGCTCCACGACCGTGGCCTGCGCGACATCGGGCGCGAAAGCCGTCGCGTCCGGTCGTTCGTATGCCGGACGCGTCACAAACCGGTACCCAGACGCACTCACGCGCGCCATCCAATCACGCGGCTGTGACTCGAACGGGGTCGGCGCGGCGGGAACGCTAGCGCGTTCCGTTCGGGACCCGTCCCCGTGACGGAGTGGCAACGTGGAGAAGTCGTAGTACGTTCACGGCGTAAAGGAACGGTCCAATGGGGATCAGTGTTGCCCAGTTGCGTGCCCTCAGTACCGAGAAGCTGACCACCTCGGCGGATACGGCCGTCGCGGTCGGCAAGGACGTGGAGACCCGGGCCGGGGAGATCGTCGACGCGGCGAAAAGCGCCGCCGGGGCCGGGTTCTGGGCCGGGGCCGATGCGCAGGCGCAGAACGACCTGCTGGGAACGTTCCCGGCGCCGTTGGAGGCGGCCAGCAGCGTCTTCAAGGCCGCGGCCACGACGCTTGACACCCTGGTGGCCGAACTGGAGGGCGCCAAGTCCGACATCGAGACGGCGATCGCGTCCTATCCGGAGCACAAGGTGCAGGACGACGGCACCGTGACCTGGCCGCCCTCGCCCGACGCCGCCACCGAGGCGAGACTGAGGCAGCAGGCGGAGGAGCTGTTCAACCTGCTGCTGAAGGCGATCGATCGGGCCAACGCGGCCGATGAATCGGCGGTGACGCAGCTGGCGCAAAAGGACCTGGGTGCCGGGCCGGTGCCGGTGAAGCTGCCGGACGGGTCGGTGTACCTGGCCACGGGGGACAAGGACAACGTCGTCAAGGTCAGTAATGACAAGGACGGGAACCTGATCGCCAACGTCGACGGCAAGGACTTCAGGTTCGATCCCGGCACGCGGCTGACAGTCGACGGACAGGCTGGCGACGACAAGATCGACATCGACAAGAACGTCAAGGAAGACGTCGCGGTGTTCGGCGGCAAGGACGACGACACGATCCACGGCAGCGACAAGGCCAACGTGCTCAACGGGGGCGACGGCGCCGACGTGATCCACGGCGGGGGCGGGAACGACCGTATCGATGCCGGAGGCAACTCAAGCGGGTACGACGTCGTCTACGGCAACGACGGCGACGACACCATCACCGGTGGGAGCGGGAACGATCGCGTCGCGGGTGGTGCGGGCAACGACACCATCGACGGCGGCCAGGGCAAGGACTATCTGGACGGACAACGGGACGACGACACGATCACCGGCGGTACCGAGGACGACGTCATCTACGGCCTCGAAGGTGAGGATGTCCTGCGCGGCGAGGACGGCAACGACTACCTGGAGGGCGGCAGGGACAACGACCGCATCGACGGGGGTATCGGCAACGACACCATCTCCGGTGGCCACGGCGAGGACACTTTGTCGGGCGGCGACGGTCGTGACGTGCTGTACGGCGGGCACGGCAAGGACACGGTGGACGGTGGCAGCGGGCTCGACCAGGCGTATGTCCAAGAAGAGGACGCCATCACCAAGGACCGGTACGGCATCGACACCGCCGAGCGCAACAACGTCACGATCTCCGACAACGCTGGCGTCTACCAGGTCGAGGGCTCCGACGACTTCAAAGCCCGGGTCCAAGCCGATCTGGACATGATGGCGGCGTCTCCCACGGCGCAGCAGATGCTCGACAAGCAGGCGGCCGAGTTCGGCGGCTTCGACGACTTCGTGCAGCCGGGCGAGGACACGCTGAAGATCGAGGAACTGAGCTTCGACCCGAACAACCCCCACCGTGACCTCGAGAACGGTTATGCCAGTTCTTCCCGGGACGGTCATGACAACTCGCACAACGTGATCGAGTACAACGCCGCCAAGAGTCTCGACGATCCGGGAAGCGCGCCGTCCAATGTGCTCTACCACGAGATGGCCCACACCTACGATTTCCGTCACGACCAGTTCGACGAGGACCTTCACACCGACACCAGGTCACCGGATACCGACTACTCCGGTGACGGCGTGCCGAACGGCGAACGCACCGCTGTCGGTTTGCCCATCGACCATGACGACAATCCGCAGACCGACCTGAAGCTGCAGGAAGACCATCCGTGGGCGCTGACCGAGAACGGACTGCGCACCGAGCAGGGCAGGCCGTGGCGCCTCACCTACGGCCTGCCCATCCCGCCGCGTTAGACGGCCGCTTTCGCGGGCTCGTCCCAGTCGACGCGATAGTCGAACTGCCAGGTGAACTTCTCCGGTTTGGCGAACTTCAGCACCACCGGCATGAGCGCGTCGCGCAGCACCCGCGCCACCGGGCCGGCCGCCTTGTCGTTGTTGGTCTTCGCCGCCTGGGCGATGACCCGTTCCACCCGGTCGCGGCGCTGGTCCTCATAGGAGGCGAACGCCTGTTGGTGGGGCAGGTCGCGCAGGGCCTTGGCCAGGACGACGGCGCTCTCGCACGCCAGCGAGGCGCCCTGGCCGGAGCTGGGGGAGGTGGCGTGGGCGGCGTCGCCGATGAGGACGACCCGGCCCGAGCTCCAGGTCGGGACCGTGGGGATGTCCTCCAGGGGGCCGGTGCACAGCAGGTCGGCCGGATCGGTGCGGCGCAACAGGTCTACCGCGAGGTAGCGGTCGTCGGCGTACTGTTCGCACAGTTCGTCGATCCACTGTTGCGGGTCGCGGGCCTTGCACTCGGCGGCCGACAGCGGTTCTTTGCTGGGCAGGTTGGAGAACCAGCCGCCGGTGCCGTCGTCGAAGAAGGCGTGGCCGAAGAACGCGCGTTTGCCGAAGGTGAAGTGCATCGAGTTGCCGCCGGGGGCGCCGTCGGGGTTGGCGACCGCGCCGCCGAAGCCGAGCAGGCCGACGTAGCGGGGGCCGGGGGCGCTCGGGTCGATGAGACCGCGCACCGTGGAGCGGATGCCGTCGGCGCCGATGAGGATGTCGGCGCTCGCGCTGGAGCCGTCGGCGAAGTGGGCGGTGACCGCGTCGGGGGTCTGGTCGAGGCCGGTGAGCCGTTTGCCGTGTTCGATGTGGACGCCGCGTCGGCTGGCCTCCTCGTAGAGGACCCGGTACAGCTCGGACCGCCACACGAACCGCTGTGGCGGCAGACCGGCGGGGCTGCCGAACTCGCCGAGTTTCTTTCCCTTCCAGTTGTGCATGGCCATGGTCTCGATGGGGTTGCCGATGTCGCGCAGTACCGTGTCGGCGCCGATGACGGCCAGGGCGTTGACGCCGTTGGGCGCGATGCTCAGGCCGCCGCCGACTCCGCTGGCGACGGTGTCGTACGCCTCGTAGACGGTCGCCTCGATTCCGGCCTTGCGCAGCGCCAGGGCCGCGACCGGCCCGGCTATGCCGCCGCCGACGATCATGGCGGTTCGTGCCTTGTTCATGACTGCTCCGTATGTTGCTCGTGGAACTCGCCCCAGGGGCCAGCCCAGTCGGTTTCGGGGTCGTTGATGTCGTGGAGGAACTTCTCGACGAAGTCCACCTCGGTGTCCACAATGGCGAGCCGGTAGTCCTCTTCGACGAGGAACAGGCCGGGTACGCCCTGGGACGCGGCCGAGTCGAGGACGGATTGGATGTCCTCGCGCTGGACGGCCAGTTGTTCGAGCCGTTTCCGGAGCAGCTCGGTCGCCTCCTGGGGAGGCAACGCGGATATCAGCGACAGGCCGGTCACAAAGGCCGGATACTCGTGCTTCGGCTCGGCGATGAGCTCGCGCAGCCAGTCGCGTAGTTCCTGGCGCCCGTCGGCGGTGATCGCGTAGACGGTGCGCTCGGGCAGGTTGCCCTGCCGTTCGATCTCCTGTTCGGCGATGAACCCGGCGGCGTGCAGTTGCCGCACCACCATGTACAGCGAACCGTGGTTGTACTTGATGTTGCGGTCGTCGCCGTGTTTCTTGAGCGTGCGGCCCAGTTCGTACGGGTGCATCGGTTTCATCAGCAGGTAGGACAGGACGGCCAGGGCGAGCGGGTTGCCGACTTTGCGCTTCTTGGCCATCGTGTCCTCCGGTGGTAGTTGCCACCAAGTATTCACGACTGACTAGTTATTGTCAACTATTCAGGAGAATGTGAGCGACGCCGATGACCGCGCCTCCGGCGATGTACCAGGCGCTGTTGAGTTTGGTGCGCCACAACAGCAGTACCGTGACGATCGCGATGGCGGCGGTGAGCGGGTCGATGATCGCGGTGCGGCCCAGCTGGAACGACACCCCCGCCATCAGCGCCAGCGCGGTCGCGTTCACCCCGTCCAGCAGCATCGCGGTCCAGTCGCGGGACCGTAGCCAGCCGGTCAGCTTCGTCAGCAGGCCCACGAACACGAACGACGGCAGGAAGATCGCGACCGTCGCCAGGAACGCGCCCGGCAGCCCGGCGACCAGATAGCCGACGAAGGTCGCGGTGGTGAACACCGGCCCCGGCGTGACCTGGCCGATCGAGACCGCGTCGATGAGCTGCTCGTTGCTGATCCAGTGCAGCCGGTCCACGAAGTCCCCGCGCAGGAACGCCAGCAGCACGTAGCCGCTGCCGTACAGGACCGCGCCGATCTTGAGCATGGTGGCGAACAGTTGCGCCAGCTGGCCCGTCGTCGGGTCGGCGAACACCGGCAGCTTGTCCGTCCACAACAGCGGGATCGCGAAACCGGAGACACTGCCGCGCCAGCGCTGCCCGAAGTGGACGGCCACCGCGAGGAGCCCGCCCGCGGCCAGGATCACCAGTTCGTTGACGCCCAGGAAGTACGCCACCAGGGCCGCGACGCCCAGCGCGCCCAGCCACACCGTCTTCACCACGGTGCGCAGCAGCCCGAACAGGGCGTGGGCGATGATGCCGATGACTGCCGGGACGACGCCGTACAGCACCCCCTTCACCGCCGGGGTCTGTCCATAGGTGACGTAGGCCCAGGCCAGCCCGGTCACCATGACCGCCGCGGGCAGGATGAAACACACCCCGGCCGCGACCAGGCCCTTCCAGCGGGCCCGGTCGTGGCCCAGGTGGATGGCCAGTTCGGTGGAGTTGGGGCCGGGGATGAAGTTGGTGGCGCCCATCAGGTCCACGAACCGCTGATCGCTGACCCAGCCCCGGCGGCGCACCAGTTCCTCGCGCATCATCGCGGTGTGGGCGGCGGGACCGCCGAAGGCGATGGTGCCCAACCGAAGGAACACACCGGCAACCTCGCGCACCGAACCCGCACTCACCGCGATCCTCTCCGCACGACCGCTCGGCCGGGCGGCACCACGGTACCGAAGGAAGGTGACGAATCAGGTCTCGTGCGGGGCCGCGACCGGCTCGGCGCGTGCGGGTTCCGGCTCGGCCAGGCTGGACAGCAGCATCAGCCGCTCCTCGTCGGGGCTGTTCGGCACCGCGGTGTAGGTGACCAGCATGGCGCCGTCGTCGAGGTGGGCGAACACGTCCCATTCGAGGGTGAGTTCACCGACCTGCGGATGCCGGAAGGTCTTGGTGCCGCCGCGTTTCTGCGCCACCTCGTGCCGGGCCCACAGTCGCCGGAACTCGTCACTGTGGATGCTCAGTTCGCCGACGAGTTCGGTGACGCGCGGATGGTGCGGGTCGGGCGCCAGCGCGGCCCGCAGGAACGCCACCGCCTCGGCGGTGACCTTCTGCCACTCCGGGAACAGGTCTTGGCCCGCCTCGGACAGGAACACCATCCGGATGACGTTGCGCTCGCGGCCGGACAGCTCGGCCAGCCCCGGATACAGGGCCGACCCGAGCCGGTTGAACGCCAGCACGTCCATGTACGGCGTCACGATCAGCGCCGGAACGTGCCGCATCGAGTCCAGCATCCGCTGCACGCTCGGCCGCACCGACGGGGCCGCGCGGCGCTGTGACCGGCGGCGGGGCGCGGTGGCCAGGCTGTGCAGGTGGGCCCGGGAGTCCTCGTTCAACCGCAGCACCCGCGCCAGCGCGTCCAGCACCTCGGCCGAGGGATGCGTGTCGCGTCCCTGCTCCAGCCGGGTGTAGTAGTCGACGCTCACGCCCGCCAGCAACGCCAGCTCCTCCCGCCGCAGCCCCGGCACCCGGCGCGCCCCACCCGGCGGCAGCCCGACATCGGCGGGCGTGACCCGGGCCCGGCGGGCCCGCAGGAACGCGGCGAGCGTGGCGGCGTCGTCCTTGGCTTGCGGCATGGCCCCATTGTCGCTCGGCTTCGGACCGCGAGGGTGGCCCTGCCGGTCCCAGGAAGACTCAGGCCAGCTGAGCGGGCGTTTTCGGTCGCAGACTCGACACCAGCAATCGAAGACGAAGAGAGGTTCTCCCACATGTCGAACACACTCGACAACTACCGACTGCTCGGCTCGTCGGGACTGCGGGTCTCGCCGCTGTCGCTGGGCGCCATGACCTTCGGCGACGACTGGGGCTGGGGTTCGGACAAGGCCGACTCCCGCCGCATCTTCGACACCTACCTGGAGCGGGGCGGCAACTTCATCGACACCGCCAACGCCTACACCGCCGGAACCTCGGAGGAGTACGTCGGCGAGTTCGCCGAGGGCAACCGCGACCGGGTGGTCATCGCCACCAAGTACTCGATGTCGATCCGCGCCGGTGACCCGAACGCTGGCGGCAACGGACGCAAGGCGCTGCGGCAGTCGGTGGAGCAGAGCCTGCGTCGGCTGCGCACCGATCACATCGACCTGCTGTACCTGCACGCCTGGGACTTCACGACCTCGGCCGACGAGGTGATGCGGGGCCTGGACGACCTGGTGCGCTCCGGCAAGGTGCTGTACATCGGGCTGTCGGACATCCCGGCTTGGCAGGCGGCGCGGATGCAGACCATCGCCGAGCTGCGCGGCTGGGAACCGTTGGCGGCCATGCAGATCCAGTACAGCCTGATCGAGCGGACCGTGGAACGGGATCTGATTCCGATGGCGGCGGAGCTGGGCATGGGCGTGGTCCCGTGGTCGCCGTTGGGCAGTGGCGTGCTGACGGGGAAGTACACGCGTGCGGACCTGGACACGCAGTTGACCGACGATCCGAAGGGCACGCGCAAGCAGGTCGCGGCGGCCAACGGTGCTTTGACGCCGCGTGCCTTGGACATCGCGGACGTCGTGGTGGCCGTGGCCAAGGAGATGGAGGTCGCTCCGGCTCAGGTCGCGTTGGCGTGGACGCTGCTCAACCCGGCGGTGGCCTCGCCGATCATCGGGGCCCGGACGTTGGAGCAGCTGGAGTCGAACCTGGGCGCGCTGGAAGTGGAGTTCACCGACGAGCAGCGGGAACGGCTGGACGCGGCCAGCGCGATTGAGCTGGGATTCCCGCACGACTTCCTCAGCGGCGGCATGGTCAACGGCGTGCTGCACGGTGGGGCGAAGATTCAGCGGCGCTGATGGTGGCCCGGTCGCGGGATGGCGGCCGGGACCGACGAAGGGCAGGATGGCGGGCATGTCGTGGCTGAAGCCGCGGCATGTCCGCCTTGGTCTGCCGGTTGGCGGCCAGTCATTTTAGGAGCGTCATGCGCCGGGTTCGCGAGTTCGCCGGGAAGCGTCCGGTGATCGCGGATGTCGTTGTGGCTGTAGTGGTCGCGGTGGTGTCGTTGCCCGCGACCGTTGGTGGGGACACGGCGGCGGGGGTGCTGGAGCCGGGCACAGGGGTGGTCGGGTTCGGCTGGCTGTGGTTCGTCGCCGTGCATGTTCCGTTGACGTGGCGGCGGCGAGCGCCGGTCGTCGTGTTCTGGACGGTGCTGGGGCTGGTGGCGGCGTGCGCGCTGGCCGGGATGACCGGCGTGTTCTTCGTGTTCGCGCCGCTGGTCGCGCTGTACACGGTGGCGCGGCATCGGTCGGTTCGGCGGCTGTGGCCAGCCGTCGCGGCGGTTGCCATGGCATTGGGTGTGGCGGCGGGGCGGGAACCGTCGCAGTGGCCCGCGATCGCGGGGGTGCTGGCGGTTGTCGTCGCGGTCGCGGCGTGTGGCATCGCGGTGCGGGTTCGGCGCGCGTTGCTGGACGAGCGGGCCCGGCGGGCGCGGGAAGAGCTTGAGCGGCAGGCGAAGGCGACGGTTGCGTCGGAGCGGGAGCGGTTGGCTCGGGAGGTGCATGACATCGTCGCTCATAACCTTGCGGTGATGGTGGCGTTGGCCGACGGCGCCGCGCTCACCGTCGATGCGAGCCCCGCCGAGGCGGGGGACATGATGGGGAAATCGGCGGCGACCGGCCGGGAAGCGTTGGGGGAGCTGCGGCGGCTGGTGCGGGTGCTGCGGGACGGGGACGGGCAGCATCGCGGCGGCGAGCAGGCCGACGTCTCGACGGAGCCGCAAGCCCCGGAGCTGGAGCAGTTGGTGGAGCGGGTGCGGGAGGCTGGGCTTCACGTCGAGCTGGTCCGCGACGGCGAACCGGTCGAACGGGAGGACGTGGAGGCGAGCGTCTACCGGATCGTTCAGGAATCGTTGACCAACGTGCTCAAACACGCGGGTGCGGAAGCAAGAGCGCGGGTCCAGCTGCGATACGAGGCCACCGGCGTCGAGGTCACGATCGTGGACAACGGTGCGGGGCAAGCGATCCAAGCCCGCGCGAGCGGCGGCCACGGGCTGGCGGGCATCGCCGAACGCGCCAAAGCCCACGGCGGGGAGGCCGAGGCCGGTCCCGTCCCCGGCGGTGGCTGGCAGGTTCGCGTCCGACTGCCGTTCGCCGACGGCTCGGCGTAACCGCGAGCTCTGCCTAGGATTGGCCGCAAGACGACGACGGTGAGGTTCGGCGTGATCAAGGTGCTGCTGGCCGATGACCAGTCGCTACTGCGGCTCGGATTCCGCGCCGTGCTGGACAAACAGCCCGACCTGGAGGTCGTCGGTGAGGCCGCCGACGGCGAACGGGCCGTCGCCATGACGCGGGCACTGCGCCCCGACGTCGTCCTCATGGACGTGCGCATGCCGGTGATGGACGGCATCGAGGCCACCCGCCGCATCCTCGCCTCCGGTTCGGCCGCGCGGGTTCTCGTCCTGACCACATTCGACCTCGACGAGTACGTGTTCGCCGCGCTGCGGGCCGGGGCGTCGGGGTTCCTCGTCAAGGACGCCACCCCCGCCGAGCTGACCGGCGGCATCCGCGTCGTGGCCGCCGGGGACGCCGCCGTGGCTCCGGGGGTGACCCGGCGCCTGATCGAGCGGTTCGCCGAACACCTGCCCGCGACGGAGCGGGTCCCGCCCGGTGACGACCGTCTGAACAGCCTCACCGAGCGGGAACACGACGTCCTGGTTCAGGTCGCGCGCGGCCGGTCCAACCAGGAGATCGCCGAACTCATCCACGTCTCCCAGGCCACCGTGAAGGTCCACGTCGGACGGATCCTGGCCAAACTCGGGCTGCGCGACCGCGCCCAGGTGATCGTCTTCGCCTACGAGAACGGTGTGGTGCGGCCCGGCGAACCTCACGTGTGACCACAGTGCCCGTCACGACGTGTGGACGGCGCTGAAGTCGGCGATGCGCTCGAAGGTCACGTCGGCCTCCATGATCTCGGGGAACACCAACGGAACCGTGTGAGGCAAGCCCGGCCACACCTCCAGTGCGACGTCGCCACCGGCCATGCGCATGCGATCGGCCATCCGGATCGAGTCGCTCAGCAGCGTCTCCTCGCTGCCCGCGTGCAGCAACGTGGGTGGCAGCGTCGCGAGGTCGACGGTGTCGGCGAACAACGGCGACAACAGCGGGTCGCGGACGTCGGCTTCGCCGTCACCGGTGTAGGAACGCTGCACGAACTTCTTGTGCTCGGCGGCGATGAGGGGATCGGTCCAGGCGTTGGAGCGGTGGGTCTCGCCGGTGAACGTCAGGTCGGTCGCGGGCGACAGGCCCACCAGCGCTCCCGGCATCTCGTCGCCGCTGTCCTGTAGCGACAGTGCTGTGGAGAGGGTGAACGTGCCGCCGCAGGAGTCGCCGATGATGGTGACAGCGGCGGCGGGAACCCCGGTTTCCAACAGCCATCGGTAGGCCGCGACGCTGTCCTCGATCGCCGCCGGGAACGGATGCTTGGGGGCCAGCCGGTAGTGCGGCATCAGCAGACAGGATCCGGTCTGGCGGGACAGCTCGGCGGCGAAGTCGCGGTGGAAATTGGACATCGGCATGATGAAGCCGCCGCCGTGGAGGTACAGGAAGACGCGATCCTTCGTGGCGCCGTCGGCGCACAGGAACTCGGCGGGGACGTCACCGGCGTCGACCTTGTCGATGGTGGTCCCGGCGGGCGTCCTCGGTTCGGTGAACCGCTCGTCCCGGCGTTGTTCGAGCAGGTCGGGATAGCTGGTGGGCTGCGCGAACTGGGAGGCGGCGGCCAGCATCACCGGATGGAAGAACGCCGCCCCCGCGCTGGGGACGGCGGGAACATCGGAGGTGTCGGGGATCGGGGTGCTCACGATCGCCGCCGTCGCGTGGGCCAGCGCGAACACGAGCGTCAACAGGCCCAGGCCACAACGCCGGGCCACGGCGGCGAACCCGCGTCCCGGTGCCGCGACCGGGGATGAGGAGCGCAGCGAGAAGCCCAGCCGGATCAGCCAGAAGATCCACAGCGGAGCAGCGGTCAGCGCCAGCAGCGTCAGGATCGCCGAGACGACGTAGAACCCGTCCTGTGTGGGCAGTATCGCGTTGAGCCACCACGTCGCCGAGCGCACCACCGTCGCCACCAGTCCGGCCACCGCCAACCATCCGGTGATCGCACCGACGCCGACGGACCGGACCAGCCTCGCCGTCCACACCGCCAGCAGCAGCGGTACCGCCAGACCGAAGACCGCGAACACCGACGTCGACACGACCGAGGCGGCGGCGTCGAGTCCGCTGCCCCACAACACGAGCAGGGCCAGCCCGGCAGCACCGCACGCGGCCAGGCACCATCCGGCGACGACGCCGAACAGCCGCGCGGCGGGCAGCCCGCGCGACAGTCGCACCAGTACGACACCCGACGCGGCCAGACCCAGCAGGCTCGCCACCGCCGCGACCGGACGCGCGGACGCCAGCGACGCACCGAACGAGGGCGGGTCGAGCAGGACCTCGGGGAACCGCAGCGAAACCGACAGCCCCAAGCCGGTGACAGTGGACAGGAGGGCCAGCAACCAGGGGAGATGCCTTCTCAGGCTTGGGATATTCACCATGCCGCGACGGTATGGAGTTCGCGGCCACCGCGTCGTCCGTCGCGGGTCTAGTGTCCGGCGACGGACATAACTCTCAAGTCGTACGACTCCGCCGTTCGGTCGATGGGCGGCGGTACTGGCGGCCGGGCACCGAGTTTTTGTTCTCGCAGTTCAGGGCCGTTCGCGACTAGGCTCGCTCCCATCTCAGACGTCCCGGGAGCCAGGTGCCGCTGGCGATTCGGGCGTAACCGGGTGATCGGCGCGCCATCGTCAGCGCCGATCACCCACGGCCGTGACAGTTGTCATGGCCGCAACGACCGGAACCGGGCTACGCTGCGCAGCCGTGAGGGAGCTTCAGCTGGCCCGGTTCCGGGTTCCATCGTGGGCGGCCATCGACCGGTTGCCGGGTTCGTCGGCGTCGCGGACGATCCGATTCCTGGCGGTGGTGGGTGGTCTGACGGTGGTCTGTGCCTGGGTGTCGGCGTACACCGTGCCGGAGCCGGGAACCGGCATGCCGCGAAGCGTCGGGGTCGCGCTGTGGGTGGTCTACACGGTGAGCCTTTTGGTGCTGCCGGTCCGGCTGTGGCGCTCAACGCTGTGGCAACGGCTGGCCATGAACCTGTGGCTGAACCTGCTGGGCGTCGCGATCCTGTTCGCGTTCTGGTTCACCGACATCCTGGTGTTCCTGTTCTCCATCGCCGTGGCCGCCGTGACCCTGCCGATGCTGATGGCGGTGAGCCTCAACGGCGTGGTGCTGGGCGCGATGTTCGCGCTGAGCGTCACGGTCGCCGACAAGGAGATGTCGGGGGCCGACATGGCGGTGCTGATATCGATCGCGATCAGCGCCACCGTGACCGGACAGCTGATCCGGACGGTGAACCAGCTGCGCGAAACACGGGCCGAGCTGGCACGGCTGGCGGTGGTGAACGAACGCAACCGCTTGGCCCGTGACCTGCACGATGTGTTGGGGCACAGTCTGACCACGATCTCGGTGAAGGCGGGGCTGGCGCGACGGTTGCTGGAGTCCGGAACCGACGACAGGGCGAGGCTGGTCGCCGAAGTGTCCGATTCGGAGCGATTGGCTCGGCAGGCCATGACCGAGGTGCGCGCGGTGGTGTCGGAGTATCGGACGAGCCTGCGGACCGAGCTGGCCGGGGTCGCCGAAGCACTTGACGCGGCGGGGATCCGGGCGGTGCTGCCATCCGTTGTGGACGTGGTTCCGGGGGAGTGGCAACCGGCGTTCGCCTACGTGCTGCGGGAGGGCGTGACCAACGTGATGCGGCATTCGCGGGCCAGCGTGTGCGAGGTGCGCGTCGGTCCGAACTGGATCGAGGTCGTCGACGACGGTCGGGGATCGTCGGACGGCAAGCCCGGCAACGGCATCACCGGGCTACGCGAGCGATTGGCGGTCGTCGGCGGCACCGTCACCGCGGGGCCGCGACCCGATGGTGAGGGTTTTCGATTGCGGGCGGTCGTGCCGGGAGGCGCTGAATGATCAAGGTACTGCTGGCCGACGACCAGGCGCTGGTGCGCGGCGCCATGGCCGCGATGCTCGGTCTGGAGACCGATATCGAGGTGGTGGCCGAGGTCGGGACCGGGGACGAGGTGCTGCCCGCCGTGGCGCGGCTGCGTCCCGACGTCGCGCTGCTGGACGTGCAGATGCCCGGCGACGGTTTGAGCGTCGCGGCCCGGCTGCGGGACGAACACCCGACGGTGCGGGTCATCATCTGCACGACGTTCGGGCGGCCCGGTTACCTGGCGCGGGCGACCCGGGCGGGAGCGGCGGGGTTCGTCGTCAAGGACACCCCGCCCGAGCAGCTGGTCGAGTCGATCCGGCGGGTGCACGCGGGGCTGCGGGTCATCGATCCGGCGCTGGCGGCGGAGTCGTCGGTGCTGGGGACGTCGCCGCTGACCGAGCGGGAACGGCAGGTGCTGTCGGCCATCGCCGGGGGCGGCACGATCGCCGACGCGGCCAGGCGGCTGTTCCTGTCACAGGGGACGGTGCGCAATCACCTGTCGTCGGCGATCGGGAAGACGGGCACTCGGACGTCGGCCGAGGCGGCGCGGCTCGCCGACGATCGCGGCTGGCTGTAGCCGAGCCTGCGGCTGGGGCGGCACAATCGCCGCCGTGAGCCGTGAGCCGTGAGCCGTGAGCCGTGAGCCGTGAGCCGTGAGCCGTGAGCCGTGAGCCGTGAGCCGTGAGCCGTGAGCCGTGAGCCGTGAGCCGTGAGCCGTGAGCCAGCGGCTAGTCCTCGCTCTTGTCCTCGACCGTTTCGTCGTCAGCGGCGGCGCCGTCGTCGGTTTCCTTCTCCGGCTCGGGTTCCGGCTCCGGTTCGGGCTCAGGGAACGGGAGCTCGTCGAACAGCCGCAGCGTCTGCTGCAACAGCGGGATAGCCTGCATCGCCGCGCAGCCCTCGCCGACATCGACGCCAAAACCGATCGGCTCGGCCATGCCCGTCTGGCCAGCGACCCGCTCCACCACCGGGTGCGGGATCCGGTCGGGGGCGTAGCACCACTTCGGGGCACCCAGCGAGAAGTCCCGCGACACCAACGCGGCGGCCGCCGCGACCGGCCCGTCGATGAGCATCGGGGTGCGACGGATCGCCGCGGCCACGATGATCCCGGTCAGCGTCGCCATCACCGGACCGCCCAGTTCGGTCAGCATCGTCTGGGCCTTGCGTCCCGGACCGCCCAGCCGGGTGAAGGCGTCGCGGATGGCCGCGGTGCGGCGCATCCAGGCGTTGTCGTCGATGACGCCGCCCGGCAGTCGCAGCCGGGGCGACAGCTCGACGGGCGGAATCCGGGTCAGGTGCGCGGTGACGGCGATGGCGGCCGTCCGGGTGCCCGGTCCGAGACCACACAGGACGAGCAGGTCGGCGCCGGAGTCGATGCTGGCGTCGGCCGCCTGCTTGCCGATCTCCAGACACTCCAGATACTGGTCCTCGGACAACACCGGGCCGGTCTCGGCGGCGGCGCCCGTGACGGTCTCCAGCCGCCGCAGCGACACGCCCGCCCGCTCGGCCAGCCGGGTCAGGATCGACTCGTCGGCCGGATCGTCGGCGTACGCGAAGTCACCGTCGTGACCGCCGGACACGATCAGGCCCGTGATGTCGCGAAACGGCCGGGGCGCGTCGGTGCCCTGCACCCGGCCCGACCAGGCGATGGCGGGGGTCAGCGTGCCGAGCCCGGTACCGGGGACGAGAGCCTCGACCAGCCGGTTGGAGGCGCGGGTGGCGTAGGCGGCGTCGGGGAACGGGACCCTCGCGTCGGCGAATACCGAATTGTCGTCGTTCACGACGACAGAGACTAATCCCGCAGCCGACTCGCCGTGTCACTGCCCAAGCGAGGAGGCATGATTGCGGGGTGACCGACTTCGCCAAGGGCTCCGCCACGGCCTTCTCCAAAGGGCACGGGACCGGCAATGACTTCGTCATCCTGGCCGACCCGGACAACGCCGCCCCGCTGACCAACTGGCAGATCGCCGACCTGTGCGACCGCCGCAGCGGCATCGGCGGCGACGGGCTGCTGCGGGTGGTGCGGTCCGCCAAGCACCCCGAGGCCGTCGAACTGTCCAGCGAGGCCGAATGGTTCATGGACTACTACAACGCCGACGGCAGTGTCGCCGAGATGTGCGGCAACGGCGTGCGGGTCTTCGCCCGCTACCTGCTCGAGCACGACCTCGCCGAACCCGGCGACATCCCGCTGGCCACCCGCGCGGGGCTGCGGACGGTCAGCTGCGTGGGTGACGAGTTCCGCGTCGACATGGGGCCCGCCCGGTTCGAGGGGGCATCCGAGGCCATAGTCGACGGACGCCGCTACGCGGGAACCCGTGTCTCCATGGGCAACCCGCACCTGGTGTGCCGCGTCGACGACCCCTACACCCTGGACCTCCACAAAGTACCGGCGGTGGACGCCCAGCTGTTCCCGACCGGCGTCAACGTCGAGTTCATCACCGGCCCCGCCAACCACATCACGATGCGCGTCCACGAACGCGGCGTCGGCGAGACCCGCTCCTGCGGCACCGGCGCGGTAGCCGCCGCCGCGGTGGCGCTTGGCGGCGTGGGCACCTGCACCGTCGACGTCCCCGGCGGCACGCTCACCGTCACCGTCTCGACGGACACCACAACGCTCACCGGCCCCGCCGTCATCGTCGCCGAGGGCCACACCAACCTCGTGTGAGCCTGACGGAACCGTCGCGCGGTTACGCGTCCAGCTTGGACATCAGGACGATCCGGGTGCCGTCGGGATCGGCGACCTCCGCCATCCGCTCGCCCCACGGTTGGTCGACGGCTGGCGACAGGATCACCGCGTGCGCGTCCCCCAGGCGCTTCAGGGCCGCGTCGACGTCGTCGACGTACACGCACAGGCTGAACACGCCGCTGTCGCGATTGCGTCCCGCGGTCTCGGTGTCCTCGCCGATGCCCAGCGACGACGAACCACAGCGCAGGGTCACGTACATCGGCTCGCCCTCGGCCGGGAACTGGTAGTAGACCTCCCCGCCCAGCAGATCCCGGTAGAACCCGAGCGCGCGCTTCAGGTCGGGCGTCGTCAGCATGGGAAAAGCCTCGGTGATCACGCGTAACTCCCTTCGATGAGTGGCGGGCCGTCAGCCCTGGGACTCGGCCTCGCGGGCCCGGAACTGGCTGGCTACCCGCTTGGGCGCCCGCGTGAACCACGCGTCGGTGACGACCTCGGTCAGCTCCGCCACGTCGATGTTGTCCAGATGGATGAGGATCGCCGGATACCCGTCGAAGTGCGGGATGGTGAAGTAGACCTTCGGGTCCTGTTCGATGAGGGCCTCGCGTTCGCCGAGGTCAGCGACCCTGGCGGCGAGGATCGGGCCGTCGGGGGCGGACTCGCCGAGGGCCTCGCGGTCGGTGCCGCGCAGCGGGCGCTCCCACACGAACAGCTTGTCCTTGACCCGCCACGCGGCGGTGCCGTCGTAGCTGGAGCGTTCGGTCGTCTCCGGCAGCGCCATCGCGATGCGGCGCACGTCGTCCCAAGTCGCCATGCCGCGACGCTACCCCCGGGCTGTGACAACATACGGTCATTCGCTCAGCCGGGCGTCCCAAACCGGTGTCCGGCCTGTCTTCCTGAGTGAGACTCGACCGACAGGAGGACACCATATGAGAGTCCGACACGACGCGGAGTTCCAGGAGTACGCGAGATCCAAATTGGATTCCATGCGGTACTTCGCCTACTTGTCCTGCGGCGACTGGCATCGCGCCGAGGACGCCGTGCAGGTGGCCTTCGTGAAGCTGTACGCCGCCTGGGGACGCGCCGCGCGCGAATCCCTGGACGCCTACACCCGGCGCATCGTGGTGAACGTACTCATCAACGAGGGCAGACGATTCCGGTTCCGGCGGGAACACCTGGACGACGACCCGGCCGTCCCGGTGACCTGGGACGGCGACGACCGCTCCGACGACCGGATGGTGCTGCTGCAGGCGCTGTCGGGACTGCCGCGCCGACAGCGCATCACGCTGGTGCTGCGGTTCTGGGAGGACCTGTCGGTGGAGCAGACCGCGGCGATCATGCGCTGCTCGCCGTCCACCGTGAAGAGTCAGTCCGTCAAGGGCCTGGCGGCGATGCGCGATCGGCTTTCCGGCAGCTTTCCCACCCTCCCGAAAGGAGCGACGGCATGAATGACGCGATGCTGCGACTGTTCGCCGAACACGAGAAGATCGACGGGCCGCCGCTGGGCGTGTCCTCCGAACAGCTGGCCAAACGCGGCCGCAGGCGGCTGATGGGCCGCAACCTCGGCTTCGCCGGTGGCCTGACCGCCGCCGTGGCGCTGGCGGTCGTGGGAGCGCTGACGCTGTCGAGCGCGTTCGTAGTGGCCGACGCCCCGCCGGGAACCGGGAAGGAACAGCCCGAATACCCGCTGCCGGACCTGCCCAAGCCGCCCGACGGGCAGCGATACGCCTGGGGGTACCAGGACGGCGACAAGTCGTCCCCCGACGCCGACGAGTACGGCAAGGCCTTCACGGAATGGTTCAACGACAACGGAACCGACCTGGAGAAATGGCCGGGCATGGCCGTGAACCACCGGCTGCTCTACCGCGGGTCGACCGAACTCAACAACTGGAAAGTCGTCGACGACAGCATTCCGTACTACGGAATCGCCACCGTCAGCCTCACCGATCCCGGCGGCGACCCCGAGGTCGAATGGGACGAGATCGTGACCGACCGGGTCCGCTACGGCGAGGCGAACGACCTCGGCTTCAAGGTCTATCCGCGTGGCAGTTTCGAATCGGGAGCCGGAGACACGTTCGAACACCTCGCGACCTGCACCGACGGTCTGACCCTTGAAGCGACCTCGGCGGAGACCGTGGTGTCGAGGGCCGCGAGCACCCAGGATCTCGAACCCGACCACACCTGCGACGAGTCGACCGGGCCCGGCGGGGAGCGCATTCTTCGCATCCACACCGAATGGAAGACCGACGGGGGCTTCATGCCCCGCCAGGACAACCGGGTGATCGTGATCCGCGCCGACGGCACCGCCGTCGACGTCGACACGTACGTGTACCGCGACGATGAGACCGACGCCGGGAACAAGCTGGGGCTGAGCCTCGACGAACTCACCGACCTGGCTCTGGCCATGCCGGACGCGACAGTCAAGGACTGAACCCTCCCCGAAACCCGACGGTGGCGGGCCCGCACGGGCCCGCCACCGTCGGCTGTCGTCTCAGCTCAGGACGCCTCGCCGTTCCCGTTGTCGCCGTTGACCGGCTCGGGGCGCAGCACGTTCTTGACCGCCTGCGCCACCGCCGGGGCCACGTGCGGGTCGAAGACGCTGGGGACGATGAACGAGGCGTTGGCCTTGTCCGCGCCCACGACGCCCGCGATGGCGTCGGCGGCGGCCAGGGCCGCGTCGTCGCTCCAGCCGGTGGCCTGGGCGTCGAGCATGCCTCGGAACACTCCCGGGAAGGCCAGGACGTTGTTGATCTGGTTGGGCTGGTCGCTGCGGCCGGTCGCCACGATGGCGGCGTGTTCGGCGGCTTCGCGGGGGTCGATCTCGGGGTCGGGGTTGGCCAGGGCGAACACGATCGGGTCGGTGGCCATCCTGGCGATGTCGTTGCCGGTCAACAGGTTCGGGGCGCTGACGCCGATGAAGACGTCGGAACCGGCGACCGCCTCGGCCAGGGTGCCGGAGAAGTTCTCCCGGTTGGTGCGCTCCACCAGGTCCTTCCACGCCGAGGACAGGCCCGGCATGCCCCGGTACAGGGCCCCGGGACGGTCGCAGGCGATGACGTCGCCGATGCCGCGCTTCAACAGCAGGTTCATGATGGCGGTTCCGGCGGCGCCCGCGCCCGACACCGTCACGCGGATGTCGCCGAAGTTCTTACCCACCACGCCGAGCGCGTTGGTCAGCGCCGCGAGCACCACGATGGCGGTGCCGTGCTGGTCGTCGTGGAAGACCGGGATGTTGAGCCGGTCCCGCAGCCGGGCCTCGATCTCGAAACAGCGGGGCGCGGCGATGTCCTCCAGGTTGATGCCGCCGTACACCGGGGCCAGGGCCGCGACGATCTCCACGATCTCGTCGGTGTCCTGTGTGTCCAAACACACCGGCCAGGCGTCGACACCGGCGAACTTCTTGAACAGCGCCGCCTTGCCCTCCATGACCGGCAGCGCCGCCTCCGGGCCCAGGTTCCCCAGCCCCAGCACCGCCGAACCGTCGGTGACGACCGCCACGGTGTTGCGCTTGATCGTCAGGCGCCGGGCGTCGTCGGGGTTCTCGGCGATCGCCGAACACACCCGCGCCACACCCGGGGTGTAGGCCATCGACAACTCGTCCCGGTTGCGCAGCGACACCTTCGGCGTCACCTCGATCTTGCCGCCCAGGTGCAGCAGGAAGGTCCGGTCGGAGACCTTGCGCACCGTGATCCCCGGCAACGACGCCAACGCGTCGGTCACCCGCTCGGCGTGCGCCGAGTCCGAGGTGTCGCAGGTCAGGTCGACGACGACCCGCTTGTGGTCGCTGGAGACCACGTCAAGGGCCTTCACGATCGCCCCGGCCTCACCCACGGCGGTGGTGAGGCGGCCGATGGCTCCCGCGTCGGCGGTCAGCGACACGCGGACAGTTATCGAAAAACCGGCACTGGGCAACTTGGCCACAGACATCTTCGCTCCTTTGCGACTCAATTCAACCCAACACTCAACCACATACCTGGATGCGAAACCGCCGGTGGCGTGTCAGGCTTGAGACGATGCCAACGAATGACACTGAACTCCCTGACACGGGCCAGCTCGCTCTCGAAGAGCGGCACGCGCTGCGCCGGGTCGCCGGGCTGTCCACCGAACTCACCGACGTCACCGAGGTCGAGTACCGCCAGCTGCGGCTCGAGCGGGTCGTCCTGGTGGGCGTGTGGACCAAGGGCACGCTCACCGAGGCCGAGAACTCGCTCGCCGAGCTTGCCGCGCTCGCCGAAACCGCCGGATCGCAGGTCCTGGACGGGCTCATTCAGCGGCGCAAGAGCCCCGACCCCGCCACCTTCGTGGGACGCGGCAAGGTCGACGAACTGACCGAGGCCGTCACCGCCTCCGGCGCCGACACCGTGATCTGCGACGGCGAACTGTCGCCCAGCCAGCTGCGCAACCTGGAGGCCGAGATCAAGGTGAAGGTCATCGACCGCACCGCCCTGATCCTCGACATCTTCGCGCAGCACGCCACCAGCCGCGAGGGCAAGGCCCAGGTCGAGCTCGCGCAGCTGGAGTACCTGGTGCCGCGGTTGCGCGGTTGGGGTGAGACCCTGTCGCGCCAGGCCGGTGGCCGCGCCGGTGGGGCCGGCGGCGGTGTGGGTCTGCGTGGTCCCGGTGAGACGAAACTGGAGACCGACCGGCGCCGCATCCGCACCCGGATCGCCAAGCTGCGCCGCGACATCGCGAAGCTGCGCACCGTCCGCGACACCAAACGCTCCTCGCGGCGCCGCCACTCGGTGCCGTCGGTGGCCATTGCCGGTTACACCAACGCCGGGAAGTCGAGCCTGCTCAACCGGCTCACCGGCGCCGGGGTGCTGGTCGAGGACGCCCTGTTCGCGACCCTGGACCCCACGACGCGACGGGCCCGCACCGGTGACGGCCGCGACTACACGCTGTCCGACACCGTCGGTTTCGTGTCGCACCTGCCGCACCAGCTGGTGGACGCGTTCCGCTCCACCCTGGAGGAGGTCGCCGACGCCGATCTGATCGTGCACGTCATCGACGGCAGCCACCCCGACCCCGGCGCCCAGGTGCGGGCGGTGCGGGAGGTCCTCAACGACGTCGGCGCCGACGCCGTGCCCGAGGTGCTGGTGGTCAACAAGATCGACCGGGCCGGTTCCGAGGCGCTGCTGACGCTGCGCACCGACTGGCCGGACGCGGTGTTCGTGTCCGCCCACACCGGCGAGGGCGTCGACAAGCTGCGCGACGTCATCGAGGAGCGGCTGCCGCGACCGGCGGTCCCGCTGCTGGTGTGCGTGCCCTACGTGCGCGGCGACCTCGCCGCCCGGGTGCGGCAGCGCGGCCAGGTGCGCTCCATCGACCACCGCGGCGACGGCACCGTCATGGACGTCCTCGTCGACGAGGCCCTCGCGGCGGAACTGGCGCCCTTCGTCATCGACACCCCGTGACCGGGGCGGGCGACCAGCGGCCATTGGTACCATCGCGGTTTTTGACAATGAATGCGAGACTTACCGCGTGGAGCATGGTCAATTGACGAGTGATGTACGCAGGTGGGCGGCGGCGATCACCCTGGCGGGTCTCGTGGCGGCGGCGGTGGCGCTGCCCGCACCCGCTTTCGCCAAGGACCCCAAACCCGGCAAGAAACTGTGCGAGGTGTCGGACGAGGCGCTGGGCGAACTGTCGGGCCTGGTGGCCACCGACAACGGTTACGCCGCCATCGGCGACGGTTCCGACGGCAACGTGACGACGGTGGACGTCATCGCGCTGGACGACAACTGCGCCAGCACCGGGCAGAACATCTCCGGCCAGGTCGAACCCTCCGACCCCGAGGACCTCGCCGTCGACGGCAAGGGCAACTACTGGGTCGCCGACACCGGCGACAACGACGGCGCCCGTCCCAGCATCGCGCTCCACAAGGTCACCCCCGACGCCCAGGTCTCCACCTACCGGTTCACCTATCCGGACAACGCGGTCGACTGTGAGGCGCTGCTGATGCAGCGCGACGGCACCCCGATCTTCGCCACCAAGGAGCTGGGCGTCTCCAACCTCTACGCGCCCGAGGGCGAGCTCGACCCCAACGGCGCCGAGGCGCCGCTGAAGAAGGTCGGCTCGGTCAAGATCAAGGCCACCAAGACCAAGGGCGGACCCGAGGAGATCAACGGGATCCCGCTGGGCGACGCGCCGTCCAGGTTCGTCACCGGCGGCGCGGTGTCGCCGGACGGCAAGAAGGCCGTGCTGCGCACCTACACCGACGCCTACGAGTGGAAGGTCGAGGGCTCCGACGTCGCCAAGTCCATCAAGGACGGCAAGCCCGCGATCACCCCGCTTCCCGAAGAGCCGCAGGGCGAGGCCATCACCTACACCACCGACGGCAAGAAGTTCGTCACCGGTTCGGAGATCGGCAGCGGGACGGCGCCGGCACTGTGGAGCTACACTCCGGCCAAGGCCGCGTCCGGTTCGGACAAGAAGAAGGACGACGAGGCCGCCCCCGAGAAGTCGTTCCTGGACACGATCATCGACACGCTGGGCCCCAACGGGATCCTGTGGGCCGTGGCCGCCGTCGGCGTGATCGGCCTGATCATGGTCATCATCGGCGGCCGGGTCATCTGGCGGGCCAGGCGCAACAAGGCCAACGCGCACTCGCTGAGGGAGTCGCTCGACAAGGACCAGCAGGACGGCTACGAGCGGCCCCGGTACCGCGACCAGGACGACGGTTTCGGCGGCGGCAAGCTGTTCGAGCCGGTGTCAGGGCACCGGCAGGACGGCTACCAGGACGACTACTACGACGAACCCCGCAGTGGCTCGGTCTACGGCGGCCATGACGATCCGCGCAGCGGCAATGTCTACGGCGGACACGACGACCCGCGCAGCGGCAACGTGTACGGCGGTGGCCGTCCCGGGCGGGATCGCCGTGACGACGAACCCAACTCCGGAACAGTCTATGGTGGACGGTACTGACGCGGCTCAGATGCGCCGCATCACCGCGACCACCCGGCCCAGGATCTGAGCCTCGTCGGCCGGGATCGGGTCGTACATCGGGTTGGCGGGCAACAGGACCACGTGCCCGTCGCGCCGCTTGAAGGTCTTCACCGTCGCCTCGCCGTCGATCATGGCGGCCACGATCTCACCGCTGTGCGCCTCGGGCTGCTGTCGCACGACCACCCAGTCGCCGTCGGTGATGGCGGCCTCGATCATCGAGTCGCCCTTGACCTTCAGCAGGAACACGTCCCCCTCGCCGACGAACTCGGCCGGCAGCGGGAACATCTCCTCGACCCGCTCCTCGGCGAGGATCGGGGTACCGGCGGCGATCTCACCGAGCACCGGAACGTACTTGGGGGCCTTGCGCAGGCCCTCGGCCTCGCCCGAGCTGCCCGGGCGGATGTCGACGGCGCGCGGCCGTCGGGCGTCCTTGCGCAGGAAACCCTTGCGCTGCAACTGGTTGAGCTGGTACGCCACACTGGACGCCGAAGCGAGCCCGACGACGTGACCGATCTCGCGGACGCTGGGGGCGTAACCGCGATCGGCGACAGAATCACGAATGCACGACAGGATCTTGCGCTGACGGTCGGTCAGGGTCGCCTCGTTCGCGTCCGAGGCGAGGTCATCGGTGGCGTCGGGAACTATGGTTTTGGCCGGAGAACTGGCCACGTCTTCCTCCTTGCGAGCCCGGCTTTGGCAAGCCGGAGATGGTCACCGGGTGTTTGTCGCCGGAAGTCACTGTAAACCATTTTCACCGCGAAGTGAAACAATAGTTCGAAAGTCTGGTTCGTGGCTTTCGGCGACCGGGTGCGGAACTTGTCGGTTGGGGGGTTAAGGTCGACCGCGTGTGCGCAAGGAGGGGTGCCACGCGGTACCAACTGACAGTACCAAGGTGGGCGCACGGCGTTTATGAGACGGTGCGAACACCCGCCCGATCGTGCGAATCGCTTGCATTTTGATCTTGCGGGGCATAGGCTCGGGGCACAACATATAGTGGTTACACTGATGTAGTCCAACCAGGGCTTGTGGCGGGTGAGGAGCTGATGCGTCGATGAGGTGTCCGTACTGCAAGCACCCCGACTCACGCGTCGTCGACTCCCGTGAAGCCGAGGACGGGCTGCTGATCCGGCGTCGCCGCTCCTGTCAGGAATGCGGAAAACGATTCACCACTGTGGAGGAATCTATCCTGGCGGTCGTCAAACGCTCCGGTGTGACCGAACCGTTCAGCCGCACCAAGGTCGCCTCCGGCGTCCGCAAGGCCTGCCAGGGACGGCCGGTCGACGACGACGCGCTGGCGGTGCTCGCCAAACGGGTGGAAGACGAGATCCGGGCCAAGGGGATGGCCGAGATACCCAGCAACGAGGTGGGCCTGGCGATCCTGGGACCGCTGCGCGAACTCGACGAGGTCGCCTACCTGCGTTTCGCCAGCGTGTACCGGTCCTTCGAGTCCGTGGAGGACTTCGCGGCCGAGATCGAGGCGCTGCGCGACAACCGCGAGACCGGGGCCGAAGCAACCCAGTAACAACGCGAAAGAGGGGGAGACACACGACAGGACACGGGGGAGTCGTGTGCGCGAAACAACGTGAACTTGACAGGCAGATACCGACAGTGGCGCTCACGGGCGCGTAGTGATGAAACAGTAGGAAGGGACAGCGACATGACCGACACAACCGACACCGCCGCCACACCCGGAAGGACGAAGGCGAAGGCCAACGGCGCCGCCCAGCGCAAGGGCCTCAAGGTGTCTCGTGTGTTCACAACGGAGGGAAAGCACCCCTACGACGAGGTCACCTGGGAACGCCGCGACGTCGTCATGACCAACTGGCGCGACGGCTCGATCAACTTTGAACAGCGCGGGGTCGAGTTCCCGGAGTTCTGGAGCGTCAACGCCACCAACATCGTGACGTCCAAGTACTTCCGTGGCGCCGTGGGCACCGAACAGCGGGAGTCCAGCCTCAAACAGCTGTTGGACCGGGTTGTCAAGACCTACCGGGGTGCGGGGGAGCAGTACGGGTACTTCGCCAGCCCCAAGGACGCGCAGATCTTTGAAGAGGAACTGACCTGGCTGCTGCTGCACCAGTACTTCAGCTTCAACTCGCCGGTGTGGTTCAACGTTGGTACGCCTGACCCGCAACAGGTCTCCGCCTGTTTCATCCTCAGTGTCGACGACACCGTCGACTCGATCCTGAATTGGTACCGCGAAGAGGGCCTGATCTTCAAGGGTGGCTCCGGCGCCGGACTCAACCTGTCCCGAATCCGCGCCTCCAAGGAACTGCTGTCCTCCGGAGGTAACGCCTCCGGTCCGGTGAGCTTCATGCGCGGTGCCGACGCCAGCGCCGGAACCATCAAGTCCGGCGGCGCCACCCGTCGCGCGGCCAAGATGGTCATCCTGGACGTCGACCACCCCGACATCGAGGAGTTCATCGACACCAAGGCCCGCGAAGAGGACAAGGTCCGGGCGCTGCGCGACGCCGGTTTCGACATGGACCTCGGCGGCAAGGACATCGTGTCGGTCCAGTACCAGAACGCCAACAACTCCGTGCGCGTCACCGACGAGTTCATGCGTGCCGTGGAAGCCGGTGGCGACTACGCGCTGCGGGCCCGCCTCGACGGCAGCGAGATCGAGCGGCTCGACGCCAAGACCGTGTTCCGCAAGATGGCCCAGGCCGCCTGGGAGTGCGCCGACCCGGGGATCCAGTTCGACAACATCATCAACGACTGGCACACCAACCCGGAGACCGGCCGCATCACCGGCAGCAACCCGTGCAGCGAGTACATGCACATCGACAACTCCTCGTGCAACCTCGCGTCGCTGAACCTGATGAAGTTCCTCAAGGACGACGGGTCCTTCGACGTCGAGCTGTTCACCAAGGCCGTCGAGTTCGTCATCACCGCCATGGAGATCTCCATCTCCTTCGCGGACTTCCCGACCGAGGCCATCACCAAGAACACCAGGGCCCACCGCCAGCTGGGCATCGGCTACGCCAACCTCGGCGCGCTGCTGATGGCCTCCGGATTCGCCTACGACTCCGACGAGGGCCGCGCTGTCGCCGCCGGGATCACCTCGCTGATGACCGGTGTGTCCTACCGTCGCTCCGCTGAGCTGGCGGGCGTCGTGGGACCGTACGACGCCTACGCGCTCAACGCCGACGCCCACAAGCGCGTCATGCGCAAGCACGCCGCCGCCTGCGACAACGTCAAGACCTACGGCGTGATGGACCGCGAGATCCTCAAGGCCGCGGTCTCGGAATGGCAGAACGGCAACAACATCGGCGACAAGAACGGCTGGCGCAACTCGCAGGCCAGCGTCATCGCGCCCACCGGCACCATCGGGTTCATGATGGACTGCGACACCACCGGCATCGAGCCCGACCTGGCGCTGGTCAAGTTCAAGAAGCTGGTCGGCGGCGGTTCGATGCAGATCGTCAACCAGACGGTGCCCCGCGCCCTCAAGACGCTCGGCTACCAGACCGAGTCGATCGAGGCGATCACCGAGTACATCGCCGAGCACGGCCACGTCGTCGACGCGCCCGGCCTGCGCCCCGAGCACTACTCGGTGTTCGACTGCGCGATGGGCGAGCGCTCCATCTCCGCGATGGGCCACGTTCGGATGATGGCCGCGGCCCAGCCGTTCGTGTCCGGCGCGATCTCCAAGACCGTCAACGTCCCCGAATCGGCCACCGTCGAGGACTTCGAGGAGATCTACTTCGAGTCCTGGAAGCTGGGCCTCAAGGCGCTGGCGGTCTACCGGGAGAACTCGAAGGTCGGCCAGCCGCTGTCGGTGTCCAAGAAGGACACCGAGGCGGACGAGCCGGAGAAGGTCATCGAGTACCGCCCGATCCGCAAGCGGCTGCCGAAGAAGCGCCCCAGCCAGACCGTGTCGTTCTCGGTCGGCGGCGCCGAGGGCTACCTGACCGCGTCGTCCTACCCGGACAACGGCCTGGGCGAGGTCTTCTTCAAGATGTCCAAACAGGGCTCGACCCTGGCGGGCATCATGGACGCCTTCTCGGTGGCGATCTCGATCGCGCTGCAGTACGGCGTCCCGCTGGAGAAGTACGTCGAGAAGTTCACCAACATGCGCTTCGAGCCCGCGGGCATGACCGACGACCCGGACATCCGGATCGCGTCCTCGGTGGTCGACTACCTGTTCCGTCGCCTGGCGTTGGACTACCTGCCGTTCGAGACCCGCTCCGACCTGGGCATCCTGACCTCGGCCGAACGCGCCGCCGAGGTGCGCGGCGAGAACCCGGCCGCGGTCGAGTCCGACGAGGACGACGTGGACTTCGCGGCCCTGGCGGCCTCGGCCCCGATCGAGAAGGTGGTCCAGAAGCTGGTCGAGCAGTCGCCGCAGGTGGCGCACTCCTCGACCGAGGTGCTGGAGAAGTTGCAGGGCAAGGGCGCCGACGCGCCGCTGTGCATGACCTGCGGGACCAAGATGCGTCCGGCGGGCAGCTGCTACGTGTGTGAGGGCTGCGGCTCCACCAGCGGTTGCAGCTAGACATTTCGTGTGACGAGGACCGGCTGGGTACGAGCCCGGCCGGTCCTTTTCCATGGACGGGCTGTGGATCGACGTATTGACCTACAGCAAGCGCTTACATATCGTTGCTTGTCCGGTGTCCCTGTGCCCCCAAGGACAAGCTCATGAATCGTCGCTTCTGGACAGCCCTATCCGCCTTCGCTCTCGTCGCCACGGGTGCCGTGCTGGCTCCCGCCGTGGCCGCCAACGCCGAGGAACCCGAGACCACCGCTCCGCGCGCCATCCCCAAGGGGTGCAGTACGCACGGAGACATCGAGGTGTGTCTGTCCGATCCGACCACCGCCGACGGTGGCTCGGACAAACTGATCGAGAACCGGTTGCGCGAGCTGACCGCCTCGGCCAAGGAGGGCGACTCGATCCGGGTCGCCATGTACACCTGGACCCGCAAGGAACTGGCCGCCGAACTGGTGGCCGCCAAGGACCGGGGCGTTGACGTCAAGGTCGTGCTCGACGGTGTGAACAAACAGGACAACACCGGCGGGTACTCGACGCTGACCGCCGGGAAGGTGCCGGTGACGAACTGCGACCCGGCCTGCCTGGGCACGAACATCAACCACACCAAGTACTTCCTGTCCGAGATCGGCGGGACCAAGTCGGTGGTGGTGACCTCGTCCAACATGACCACCACCCAGACGACGCTGTTCAACAACCTGCTCAAGGTGGACAACGACGCGAAGCTGTACGGGTTCTACCTCGGCTTCTGGGAACGGATGAACGCCCAGTCCTGGACCCACGACGGCACCACCTGGGGCGACGGCGACAAGCAGATCGTCGGCGACTCCGGGGCCGCCGGATACGCGTACCCGCGCAAGGGCGACAACATGCTGTGGATGCTCGACAGCATCACCGACTGCTCCGCCGACGGGGACGGTGACGGCGACGCCGACAACACCGTGTGGGTGTCGGCGAGCCTGTTCACCTCACCGCGCGTCGGGATCCGCGACCGGCTCAACGCGCTGGAGGGTATGGGCTGCGACGTGCGCGTCATCGTCGAGAACACCGACACCGAAGCCTGGGTGGAGGCCGGTGGCCTCACCAAGTCCAAGGTGGTGACCGTCGCCAAGTCCCACAACAAACTGTTCATCGTGGACGCCAAGTACCTGGGCAAGTGGGACGAGGTCACGTTCTCCGGTTCCCACAACCTGACCGGGACCTCGCTGGAGACCAACGACGAGGTGATCCTGCGGGTGTCGAACCCCGAAGTGACGAAGCTGTACCAGGACTACCACTCAGGGCTGATCGGCAGCGTGTCCTAGTTCAGCCGAAGCTGACCGTCAGCGTCGTCCAGGCCCCCAGGTGGATCCGGTCGCCGTGGTTGAGCAGGGTCGGTGTGTTGGCCGGAATCGGTTCGGGCGCCATGTTGAGGTAGGTGCCGTTGGACGAGCCGACGTCGACGACGCACCAGCGGCCCTCGGCGTTGATGATCGCGGCGTGCGCGTGTGACACACCCGAGTCCTCCGGGGCGCCGGACAGGTCGATGTCGGGTTCGATGCCCCGGGAACGGCTGCGGCGTCCGATGAAGATCTGCGGACGCTCCAGTGTGAAGGTCCGGGGCGGATACACCGCCGGGAACATCAGCGTGCCCGCGTCGGGGCCGTCGTGGGACTGCATCCGGTCGAAGAACGCCCGATCGGCGGTGGCCGTGACCGTGATCCGCGCCGTGGCCATCGGCGGTGGCGGCGGCGGTTCGGGGGCGCGGTACTGCTGCTCGATCTCGTCGGTGGGTTCGTCCGCGTACTCGGGGTGGCGCGGATTGGGTTCGCCGCAGGCCTCGCAGTAGCGGCTCAGCCCCTGCTGGGTGTGGCAGTGCGAGCAGGTCCACAGCTGCACCTGCTGCTGCGGGGGCGGTGGCGGCGCGGGCTGGAACAGCCTGGTGGGAGTCGATTCGACCCGGCTGCCGCATTCCTCGCAGTACTCGAGGTGATCGTGCACCGAATGGCGGTTGGGGCAGGTCTTCATGTGGGCTCCCGTGCGGTTCTCGCGCTACTTACTGGACTTACGGACCGTCACCGTCTTCACCGACTCCACATCGGCCATTTCCAGGTCGACGGAGCTGACGGCCGATTTCATCTGGACGGTGCCGGTGTCCGGATCCACCTCCACGACCTTGGCCAACAGCCGGGCGGTGTTGTCGTTACCGGCCTCGGCCGCCAGGGCGACGGCGCGGCCGAGTCTGTCGGTAGCGGTGTCGGTGTCGCCGGACCGGGCGGCGGCGACGCCCTCCTGGATCGCCCGAGCCAGCTCGGCCTGTCCGGTGTGGAGCGCCACCTTGGGGTTGATGCGGGTCGACAGCATCTGGTCGCCGGTCCAGCGGGCGGTGACCATGTGCCGGATCAGTTCGGTGTCGCCGGACATCGCCGACACCCGGGCCGCGAGCCGGTCGTCGCCGACCTGGATCGGCGGCACCTCGACGCTGATGTGGAACTCGCGGGCCTCGGCTCCCCAGGAGCCGGTGGGGTAGTCGCCGGTCTTGTCGTCGAGTTCGCGGCGGCGCGAGGTCAGGTCGCTGATGTGCGGGCTCATCTGCTTGACGAAACGGATCCGGTTGCGGGCCGGGGTGAACACCCGCAGGTTCACGTCGGCGAGGGTCTTGGCGCGGGCCCCGTTCGTCAGCTGAGTGAACCGTTCCACCCACTCACGCGGCTCGGGCAGGCCGTTGGCCTCGCCCAGCAGGGTGTCGGCGATGTGCCGCACCTCGGTGGCGCTCCAGTCCTCGCCGATGCCGCAGGCGTCGCAGGTGAAGACGCCCTCGCAGTCGTCGAGGTGCTCGCGCAGTTCCTCCTCGGTCTCGTGCTGGTTGCGGCCGTCGGTCAACAGCAGCCCGTACTTGACGGCGGCGTCGGTGCCGGACAGGATCCGGGAGGTCTTCGCCAGCCAGGTGCCCATCGCGGTGCCGCCACCGGCCCGCAGGATCTGGACCCGTTTGACGGCGGCGCTGCGGGTGCTGGACTTCACTACGGCGGTGGTCTCGTCGTCGGGGTACACCATCTGGGCCTCGTCGGTGCCCTTGACGATCGCGAACCGGCAGCCCTCGTCCAGGGACTCGATGGCGGCGATGGTGGCGCGTTTCGCTTCGGCGATGCGGGAACCGGTCATGGAGCCGGAGCAGTCGACCATGATGACCTGCGCGAAATCGGCGGCGTCGGCGGTGACCGTGCCCGAGCCGTTCCCGGCGGAGGTGACGGTCACGATCGCGTCGACGATCGTGTCACCCTCGCTGAGATATTCGTTGTGGTCGATGTCGATGCTGAATCCGGTCATCCCGTGGAGCCTCTCGCCAGCCGGACGGTGGCGTCGCCGGGCATCGCCACCTCGCCCCCGGCCGGGAACTTCGCGATGGCCACCGAGATGTTGTCCTTGCCGCCCTGGTCACGGGCGCGTTCGGTCAGCGCGGTGGCCATGTCGACCGGGTCACCGGCGGGCAGCGGCAGCAGGTCGGCCGGTTCGTTCATGTAGCACGACAGGCCGTCGGAGCACACGATCAGCAGCCCCGGGCCGTCCGGGATGTAGGTGTGGGTGTTGGGTTTCAGCTCGGGGGAGTCGGCGCCCAGCCACGCGAGCAGGGCGTGCGCGTAGGGCGTGTGGTAGCGCGGGTCGTCGGCCGGGGCGTCGATCGCCCGCAGTCTGCCCACATAGGAGTCGTCGACGGTGAGGCATTCGGCGTAGTCGCCCGACACCCAGTAGGCGCGCGAGTCGCCGACCCAGGTCACCTCGATCTCGCTGTCGTTGACGACGGCCGACACGTAGGTGCAGCTGGGCGGATTGTCCTCAAGCCCGCTGCCCGCGCGGGCGGCCGCGGCGGCACCGGCGACCACTCCGGCGTGGCTGGCCTCGGCCGGGGTGTGCTTGTCCGCCAACGAGTTCAGGATCTCGGCGACGGCCGCCTCGCTGGCCGCCAGCGCCGCCAGCTCCCCGAAGGTGGACGAGGACACGCCGTCGCACACCACCGCGACACTGGTGCCGTCGTAGCGGCCGATGGCCAGCGCGTCCTGGTTGTAGTGGTGCCGTTTGCCGAAGTCGGTGGCGGCGCCGATCCGGGTCAGGTCCAGCTGGGTGCGGTCGGCGGTGGGATTCTGGCGACGACCGCAGTTGCCGCAGTAACCCTTGGCGTCCAGGTCGGAACTGCCGCAGTCGGCGCAGGCGGAGGTCTGCGAGGCCGAGGACATCCAGTGCCCCGGCGAGCCCGATTGGTCCAGGTCGCTTCCGCAGGCCTCGCACACCAGGTGGTCCGGCGCGGCCGGAGCGTCGCATACGGGGCAGGTCGGGCTGCTGTTCATCGTTACACCATCGTCCACGGTCGGATCTTATTCGCCTCGTCGATGAAGCGAATCCGGTCATCACGCGCCGAGCTGGTACGAGCCAGCCGCCGGTACGTCTCCTCCAAGCCGAACCGCAGTGCCTTCTCCTCCAGGGGGTGCTCCAGGATAGGCGGTGACGGGACGCCTTGGGCGCCGTTGACATGCCGCAGACAGGCCAGCAGGATGCGGGCCCGCAGCAGATGATGGTGGTGCTCGGGCAGGTCCAGCCCGGTCAGCCGCTGCGCGGCGTCGCGGACGAAGTCGGGTCCGGCGGCGCTGGCCAGCCGCAACGCGATCGTCGCCACCTTGGCGGTGGTGTACTGACTGGACGAATCGGGAACCGCGTCCAGGACGTGGATCGCCGGGTCGGCGTGACCGTCGCGGGCCAAAAGCCGCGACTGCCCGAACGCGGCGGACACGTAACGGCGGTCGGTCTGCCAGATCCGCGAGTACAGGCCCAGGGCCGCGGTGGTGTCGCCGGACAGTTCGCAGGCCGCCGCCAGCGCCAGCATCGGCGCGATCTCACCGGGCAGATGGCTGTACAGGGCGTCGAAGTGCCCGCGCGCCTCGGCCGGGTTGTCCGACAGCAACCCGATGACGCCGCGCCACCAGGTGATGCGCCAGTCGCCGGTTCCGGTCTCGGCGTACTGGTCCAGGTTCATGCCCGCGGCTTTCAGGTTGCCGTAGGCGATGTTGGCGCGCACCCGCCGCAGCCGCACCTCGGCGGAGTTCTCCGGCGCGTTCTGCAGCTCGTACAGGATGTCCATCGGGTCGGTGGCCGACAGGGTCGCCAGGAAACCCGCCGAGGGGTCGTCGCTGTCGACGAACGGGTAGGGCAGCGCGGTGGCGATGTCGGGGCCGCGCGGCGCGGTGAACTCGCCGGTGCGGGCGTCGGGCACCCCGAAGTGCCGCTGTTCGGGCGTGAACAGCACCGAGGAGTTGCCGTGCGGGTAGGCCCGCTCCAGGCTGAGCACCTCCTGGCGCACCCCGATGAGCTGCTCGCGCATCTCCGCGGCGGTGGCGAACCGGCGCGACGGCTCGGGATCGGTGGCCCGTTCCAGGAACCGCCGGTACGACTCGAACCGGGCCAGCAGCGGCTGCGTCTGCGGGCCGGGCAGTTTGTTGCGGAACTCGCCGCGCGAGAAGTTGCCGAACTCGAAGGACAGCACCGCCGCCGAACGCGCCACAGTGTACAGATCCGAGGAGATCGACGGCCCGTGGTTGATGATCTCGTCGTCGGACACCGCGTAGCCGGGGGTGCCGAACACCGCCGACTCGTCGTCGTCGAGGCGGCGCACCGCGCCCAGGTCGATCAGCTTGAGCCAGGACTCGACGTGGATGACGTTGTCGGGCTTGAAGTCGCAGAACAGCAGTCCCTGGCCGTGCAGGTAGCCCAGGGCGGGCAGGATCTCCACCAGGTACGTCAGCACCTGCGACAGCGGCAGCGGCGAGTGGACGCCGGTCTCGTCGACGTACTCCTTGCGCAGGTCCCGCAGCGACTTGCCGGGGACGTACTCCATCACGATGTAGCTGAGCGGCTCGTTGGTGCGCGGGTCGGGATGCCGGACGAAGTCGTAGATCTGGACGATGTTGGGGTGGTCCAGGGCGGCCAGGAACCGCCGCTCGGCGATGGCCGAGTCGATGGCGTCGGGGTCGCTGGAGTCGATGAGTCCCTTCAGGACGACCCAGCGTTCGGCGACGTCGTCGCCGATGTTCTTGTCCCGGGCCAGATAGATCCAGCCCAGCCCACCGTGGGCCATCGCGCCCAGGATCTCGTAGCGTCCGGCCACCATGTCGCCCTGCACCAGGCTGGGCACGAACGAGAACCGGTTGCGGCAGTGCGGGCAGAACCCCTGGGTGCGACCGGGTTTGCCGTCGGGTCCGGTGCGCCCGACGGGCTTGTGGCACTTGGAGCAGTTGCGCTTGTGCTCGGGAACCTGCGGGTTGTCGAGCACCGCCTCGTTGGGATCGCGGATCGGCACCGGCGGGATGTCGGTCATACCGCCGCCGAACCGGGAGCGGCTGGTCGAGGAGAACGGCTGGGTGCCGGTGGCGCGGGTGGCCCGGGAACCCGAGGTCTGGGTCGCCTGCGAACCCGCCGCCGTCACCGGTCCACTGGAGACTGTGCTGGGCGGGGCCGAGGTGGGCGGGGCCGACACCTGCTGCGCGGACACCGGAGCGCCCGACACCGGCGGCGCCGACGTGGGCTGCGGCGCGACGGCCTGCGGGTTGCGGGAACCGCACACGTCGCAGTAGCCCTCGGGCCCGTAGGAACCGGAACAGCCTGGCTGAGTGCAGGGACTCGAGTTCACGCCGGTGCCTCCTGTGCTCCGGAAATCTCTTGCTGAAACTGACGCACGGCGCTGGTGGCCGAGCGAAGGTCACACGGCGCCAACGACAACAGCTCCCGGGCCGTGGCCGCCGAGGCCGCGACTCGCGGCTCCTCGATCACCCCGAGGCGGGCGGCCTTGCGGCTGTAGGCGGCCAGCCGACCGCGCAGCTCGGCGCGCCGGTCCAGCAGTGCCTCGGCGGTGTCGGCGACCCGGCGGCACTGTCGGATGGCCTCCTCGACGCGGGAGGTCAGCTCCGACAGCCGCGCGGCGAGGCTGTGGCGATCACTGTCGGCGGCCGTCTCGCCCAACTCCCGCAAGGCGTTCGACAGCGTCGCGGCCTGCGGGGTGAACCGGGGCGGTGCGGGGTCCAGGATCTTCTCGACGGCCAACGCGCAGGTCTGGGCGGTGCGGTCCTCGGCCTCGCCGAGCTCGGCCAGGTCGGCGCGCAGCGCCGACAGCCGGGCCGGAAAATCGCGGGCGACGGCTTCCAGGGACGCCAGCCGCTGCCCGAACTCGCCGATCCGGCGCGACAGCTCGGCGAGCCCGGCCAAATCGTCGACTGCCGAGGCGGGGTCGGACAGCGTGGTCTCCAGCAGCGACGAGCGGTCCGCGCGCAGTTCGGCCAGGGTGGCGTTGCCCGCCATGCCAAGTGTTTCGGCGCGGGCGGTTACGTCCTCCAGGCTCCCTGTGACCTCCGCGATCGCGTCCGCGACGACGCCGCAGGCGTCGTCCACTTCGGAGCACAGTCGCAGCAGCTCGGCGCACTCGGCCTCGATGTCGTCCGCGAACGCCGACAGCGACGATTCGGTGGTCACCGCGTCGCCCGAGGCCAGCGCGGGCACCCCGGAGGCGTCCAGCTTGACGCATTCACTGCCCAGCAACGCCTCCAGCTTCGCCCGCGCCGTGTCACCCAGACCGTCCACGTCGGTCGGGATCTGGTCCGACAGCCGCCGCAACTCGTCGAACCGCGACCACAGCACCGCCGCCCGCGCGTTGACCCGCCCCGCGATGTCGGCCGTCGCTCCCGACAGCTGCTCGTCCTTGAGGAACCGGCGACCCGCGTGCGAGTCCAACGTGTACATCTTGGCCGCGATGCGCTGGTAGGCCGCGAGCATCGAGGCGGCACGCTGCTCGAGCCGCTGGCCGGTCATCACTCTTTCCTGCCGTACTTGGGTTTGGGCTGCTTGCCCTTGCCCAGCGGCTCTTCGAGGTACTCGCCGTAGATGTCGCCCCAGGTGCCGTCGTCGCCCATGTCCTCAAGGGTCTTGTTGACGAACTTGATCAGCCCGACGTCCTCTTTGTTCGCGCCGATGCCGTAGGGCTCGTCGGACAGGTCCTTGCCGATCACCTTCGTGTTGGGGTCCTGGGCGGCCATCCCGGCCAGGATCGTGTCGTCGGTGGACATCGCCGCCACATCGCCCTGCTGCAACAGGATCATGCAGTCGGTCCACTCGCGGGCCGAGACCGGCTTGGCCTTCAGGTCGTCGCGGATCCGGTTCAGCGAGGTCGAGTCCTCGGCGGCGCACACCTTCTCGCCCTTGAGGTCGTCGATGTCGTCGGAGGCCGAGGACGGCACCAGCACCCGCTGGTGCGCGGTGTAGTACTCCGCGGAGAACCCGATGTCCTTCCAGCGGTCGCAGTTCATCGTCATGGTGCGCACCACCAGGTCCACCTTGCGCTCCTTCAGCGCCGGGATGCGGCCCTTGGAGTTCATGGTGACGAACTGGATCTTGTCCTCGTCGCCCAGCAGTTCCTTGGCGATCTCGCGGGCGATCGCGACGTCGAAGCCCTTCATGTTGCCCGAGGCGGGGTCGCGGTAACCCATCAGGTTGGTGGTCTGGTCGACGCCGACCTTCAGCACGCCCGCGTCGACGATCCGCTTGATGTCGTCGGAGCTCTTGCTGCCGCTGGGGTCGTAGCTCTTCAGCGGCTCGCAGCTCTCGTCCGGCCTCGTCGCCTCCGGCAGCTGCGCCGGGTCCTGCACGCCCTGCGGCTGGTTGGCGACGTCCGGTGTGGACACCGAGTAGTTGTCGTCGCTGACGGCGCACCCGCTGACACCCAGCGCGAGAACCGCGACGGCAGCGAGCGCCGTCACCCTGATCCGGGAGATTTGAACAGTCATCGATACTCCGAAATGCGTCGCTGGATTCCGGCCGCGGCGGCGATCATCGCGACCACCGTCAGCACGGCGAAGCCCGGCACCGTCAGGTAAAGGGCGTTGCCCGCCGCCTCGGTCTCGCGAGTGAAGTGCTCGGCGGCGCGGGCGTTGGCCGAGGTCAGAACGTCGTCGAGGGCGTTGAACGCCTTACCGGCCTGGCCGTCCTCGTCACCGGTGGCCGATTCGACCGCCGTGGCGAAGTCGCCCTTGTCGTCGGCCTCCCGCAGCGTCTTGTGCGCGTCGTTCCACTCCTCGGCGGCGGTCCTGGCCTTGTCCACGTATTCCGACAGTCGCGCGTCGTCGTAGCTCTTGTCCAGTTGGGCCAGCGTCCCGTTCTCGCCGAGCAGCCGTTTCATGATGTCCTTGTACTCGGCCTCGTAGTCGACGTTGCCGCCCTGCGCGATCAGGGTCAGCGCCTCGTCGCTGCGGGCCCGCTGCACGTCGATGTGCGCCTGCGACAGCAGCGACAGCGGCTGGGTTCCGCTGTCGTGGCCGGTCTCGATGTGCCCGGCGGCGTTGACCCACGACACCACCGACCAGCCGCCCATGACCAGCATCAGGACGGTCGCGGTGGCCATGCCGATGTTGAGGACCCGGTTGGTGCGCTTGGCGACCCGCCACTGCGCGTAGCCCAGCACCGCCAGCGCCCCGACGCCCAGCACCGTGGCGATCCACGGGAACCCGGCCGCGTCGTCCTTGGCGCCGCCCAGTTCCGACATCGACGTCGACTGCAGCTTCTTCAGCTTCGGCAGCATGTCCTCCTGCGCCAGCGCCGAGGCGTCGCGCAGATAAGCCAGTCCCAGCGGCAGCCCCTGCCGGTGGTAGGAGCGGGCGGTCTCCACCAGTCCGGTGTAGATGGGCATGGCCGCCGACAGCTCGGCCACCAGGTCGGCCTGTTTCTTGTTGGCCGCCTGCGCCGACAGCGTCGTGACCGCGGTGGAGGCGCTTCTGACGCCGGTCTGGTAGTCCTTGTTGAGGTCGGCGCGTTCGGACTGTCCGGGCAGGAAGGTCGCGGTGATGGCCGCGTCGGCGTCCGACAGCGACCGGTACATGTCGAAGGCCGCGATCGCCATCCGGCCCTGTTGCCCCGAGGCCTCGTCGATGGAGATGGAGCGGCTGGAGGTGTCGGTGATGGCCGCGATACCGAACACGGAGATGAAGGACAGCATCGCCACGAGGGCGATCGTGAATCGTCCGGGGGTGTTTCGCAGCAGCCGTCCGGAGGTTCCGGCGAGACCGCGTTCCCGGGTGGCGGGTTCGGGAATGGACGGTCCGGGGGTAGGGGAGTGGCTGGTCCCGGCGCCGGTCGTGGGCACGGCTGTCACTAGCCCTCCTTCACAGTAGATTTCCATCACATCGTAGCCGCGCGGGACAATGACCGCCTGCCAGCGATCTTCAAGCGCGGCAAGCCATACGACAATTCCGATATATCGGGCGAAATCCGCGTGCCCGGATGTGGCAGCAGGCTGCCTCGTAGAATCCCCGGGGTGACCGTAAGACGCCCCTGGGTATTGCTGTCGGCGGCGATGTCGCTGGACGGTTATCTCGACGACGCCACCGCGACCCGGCTGGTGCTGTCCAACGACGAGGACCTCAACCGGGTCCGGCAGCTGCGTGGCCACTACGACGCGATCCTGGTCGGCGCCGAGACCGTCCGCCGCGACAACCCCAGCCTGCGCGCCGTCGACGGCCCGCAGCCCCGCAAGGTCACCCTCACCGCCACCGGCGACCTCGACCCCGCCTCCCGGTTCTTCACCACCGGCGCGGCACCGCTGGTGCTGTGCCCGCCGCCGGTCGCCGAGGAGCTGCGGCGACGGCTGGGCGAGCGCGCCGAAGTCCAGTCGCTGCCCGCCGGGGCCGGACTCGCCGAGATCCTCCAGACACTGTGGAACCTCGGCGTCCGGCGGCTCATGGTCGAAGGCGGCGGCTCGGTGCACACCCAGTTCCTGACCCAGGGCCTGGCCGACGAACTGCGGCTGGCCGTGGCCCCGTTCTTCGTCGGCGACGCCGCCGCGCCCCGGTTCACCGAACCGGGGAAGTTCCCGCACGACGGCCAGCACCGGATGCGGCTGTACGAGGTCGAGCACCTCGGCGACATGGCCGTCCTGCACTACTCATTGGACGCCCATGGCTGACGAACACTGGCTGCGCCAGGCCATCGCGCTGGCCGCGAAATGCCCGCCCTCGGACACCGCCTTCAGCGTCGGCGCGGTCATCGTCGCCGACGGCCGGGTGCTGGCCACCGGCTACTCGCGCGAGACCGACCCGCACGACCACGCCGAGGAGGCCGCGCTGTCCAAACTCGACCAGGATCTGAGCGGGGCGACCGTCTACAGTTCGCTGGAACCGTGCGGTCAGCGTGCCTCGCGTCCGGTCAGCTGCGCCGAGCTCATCATCGCCGCCCGCGTTCCCCGGGTGGTGTACGCGTGGCGCGAACCCGACACCTTCGTCCAGCCCAAGGGCCTGCGGCTGCTGGCCGAAGCCAGGGTCGAACTGGTCCAGCTGTCGCACCTGGCCGAAGCGGCCGCCGCGCCGAACGCGCACCTGCTGTTATCCGCAACAATGTCACCCATGCCGTTGATGACCGCCGGACAGCTGCGCGAACTGCTGGAAACCCAGGCACCGACCGTGCTCGACGTCAGGTGGAGCCTGGCCGCGGGCGCCGACCGGGACGGTTACCAGGCCGGACACCTGCCCGGCGCCGTGTTCCTCGACCTGGACGCCGACCTGTGCGGCCCACCCGGACCCGGCGGACGGCACCCGCTGCCCGAACCCGACGCACTGCGGGCGGTGCTGCGCTCGGCGGGCGTGACCCGCACCGGCCCGGTCGTCGTCTACGACGGCGGCGACATGCTGGCCGCCGCCCGCACCTGGTGGACGCTGCGCTGGGCCGGGGTGCAGGACGTGCGGGTCCTGGACGGCGGCTTCGCCGCCTGGCAGGCCGAAGGCGGCCCGGTCACCGCCGAGACCTCCGACGTCGCGGCCTCCGACTTCGACGTCACCCCCGGCGGGCTGCCCGAACTCGACAGCGCCGCGGCCGCCGCACTGGCCCGCACCGGCACCCTGCTGGACGTGCGCACCCCCGAGCGGTACCGGGGCGAGACCGAACCCATCGACCCGGTCGCCGGGCACATCCCCGCCGCCGTCAACGCGCCCGCGGGCGACACGATGGCGCCCGACCACGGCTTCCGCGCGCCCGGCGAACTCGCCGAGACCTACCGCCGCTTCGACGGCGAGGTCGGCGTGTACTGCGGCTCCGGCGTCACCGCCGCCCGCACCGCCCTGGCCATGACGGCCGCGGGCCTGGACACCCCGGCGGTGTACATCGGTTCCTGGAGCCACTGGGTCGCCGACCCGGCCCGGCCGGTCGCCCTCGGTGATGAATGAGACCCACGCACCTGGATCGGCTCGTCCGACAGGAGTATTTTGGTGCGGCCACACAAGGAAGGTGCAAGCGTTGAAAAGGCACAAGACGGTGCGTTCGCTCAAGGTCGGTGTCGCCACGGCGGCGCTGGCCGCGGTGGCCGTGACCTCCGGTTGCGGGCTCATCGGCGACGCGGGCGCCAAGGAGTCGTCCGACGCCACCCCCAGTGATGCCGCCTCCTCCACCCCCGGCAAGGACTCCGGCTCGGCCTCGCCCACCGGCGAGGCCGCCGAAGCGGGCGGCATCTGCGAATACCTCGACTTCGCGTCCCTGAAGAAGGCCACCGGCCAGGCGTTCACGATCGCCGAGGCCGGCGGCAGCGAAGTGGTGAACAGCTGCGTCATCCAGACCACCGAGGGCTCGTTCCCCGACGTCACCCTCACCAAGGCCAAGACCGCCACCGACGCCAAGACCTACGAGAAGGAGATCCCGCCCAAGGACCACGACGAGGTCAAGGACCTGGGCAAGGCCGCCTACAGCGCGGTGCGCAAGCCGGTGGAGAAGTCCGGCCCGGTCGTGGAGATCGGCTGGCTCACCAAGGGCCACATGTACAGCCTGCGCTACACCACGGTGTCCAACACCGCCTCGGCCGAGGCCGACGCCGCGGTGGACGCGCTGGTCGACGTCGCGCGCGACATCTACAAGGCGTCCGGCAAGAAATAACTCCGTCCCGGCCAGCATCCGCTCCGCGGTGGTGGTGCGGGCGTAGAGGACGAAGCGGCCGGAGCGGTGTTTCTGCACCAGTCCGGCCGCGTGCAGGGCGGTCAGGTGCTGCGAGACCCCGCCGGGGCTGATGCCGGTGCGCAGCGCCAGTTCGCTGGTGGACGCCGGGGCGGTCAGCCGCGACAGCAGCTCGGCGCGGGTGCGGCCCAGGACGGCCGCGAGCGCCTCGGACGCCAGCGCGTCCTCGCGGTTCCACAGCGTGGAGATGCCGCGCGGCGGGTACCGCAGCGTCGGCTGCCAGTCGCCGGTGGACAGCGAGAACACCCGGGGCACGAACACCGAGGGCGTCAGCAGCAGGCCCCGGCCGCCCAGGCGGGACTTTCCCCGGGCGTGCACGTGCTGGATCCGCAGCCGGTCGGCGCGCCACGACACCGAGGGGTGCAGGTCGTTGAACAGCTCCTCGGCGCCGCCGACGGCCAGCCTGCGGGCCCGGTGCATCACGTCGGCCTCGCACAGCATCCGGATCCGGGGCCAGTACGGCGCCAGCACCAGCTCCCAGTACGCCTCCATGACCGCCGCCAGCCGGGGCAGCCCGGACTCGGGGTCCTCGTACAGTTCGGCCAGCCGCGGGGTGCGCCGCTCGGGCATCACGTCCAGGTTGGCGCGCACGGACTCGGGCGTCACGGCGCGCATGGCCGCCAGCTCGTCGTCGATGTCGGGGGCGGTGATGTGCGGGGGCGGTGCCACGAACGCGGGGATGATCCGGGTGGGCACCGGAACCAGGTCCGACAGCAGCCCGAAGTCGTGTCCGGCGGTGGCGATGCGGGGCCGGGCCCATTCCAGCCAGGGGCGGTGGATGGCGTGCTCGCGGGGGGCCTTGAGCACCCGGACGCTGGCGATCAGTTCCCACAACGGGGAGAACGCGAACCGGGTCATGGCGACGTCGGCGGCGGTGAACTCGAGCTCCCGCATACCTGCACCTCCATCGATTAAGTACAGACTAAATTCATTGCCGGGTGGGGCCTCTGCGGGGAGCTTAGTGCGCATGAACCAATTCTCAGAGACGATCCACATCGGAGGCGACCTGCCGGTGCACCGGCTCGGCTTCGGCGCGATGCGCCTGACCCCGGACCGCTGGCCCACCCCCGCCGAGAAGGAACACGGCATCGCGGTAGCGCGGCGGGCGCTGGAACTCGGCGTCACCCTCATCGACACCGCCGACTCCTACAGCTACGGCGCCAACGAGGAACTGCTCGCCGAAGCGCTGCACCCGTACCCGGACAACCTGGTCATCGCCACCAAGGCGGGCCAGTCCCGGCCCGACGGCGCCTGGCGACCGCTGGGCCGTCCGGAGTACCTCAAACAGCAGGCCGAGCTGAGTCTGCGGCGGCTGCGGCTGGACCGCATCGACCTATTCCAGCTGCACCGCATCGATCCACAGGTGCCGTTCGACGACCAGATCGGCGCGCTGAAGGAGATGCGGGACTCCGGCATGATCCGCCACATCGGACTGTCCGAGGTCGGGGTGGCCGAGATCGAACGGGCTCGCCGCATCGTCGACATCGTCAGTGTCCAGAATCTCTACAATGTGGCCGATCGCCGCCACGAGGCGGTCGTCGACTACTGCGAGAAGAACGGCATCGCCTTCATCCCGTGGCTGCCGGTGGCCAACGGCTCGCACGCCTCGTCGACCAGCCCGGTCGCGGCACTGGCCCGCGAACTGGGTGCCACGCCCATCCAGGCGGCCCTGGCCTGGCAACTGCACCGTTCCCCGGTCATCGTCCCGATCCCGGGCACCAAGTCCGCCGAGCACCTGGCCGAGAACATGGCCGCCGCGAACCTGCGCCTCACCGAGGCACAGCTCGCGGCGATCTAAGCGGAAGTCAGGCTCAGGCAGCCGGTACTACGAAGACGCGGCTGGCGTCCTGGACCGACAGGCTCGTGGCGACGTTGTCATGCCGCAGCTCGATGACGTCGTCACGGCGCTTGACGTCCACGACCGCGCCCGGGTTGACGCCCGCGGAGTGCAGGTCGTGCAGGACCGCGGCGTCGGTCTGGACGCTCTCGCACAGCCGGGTCACCCGGAAGGAGCCGCTCAGACCGGCCGAGGCCAGGTGGCGCTCGGCGGGGTCGAAGGTGGTGGTCGCCGCGTCGGAACCCAGCGCCTCCAGCCCCGGAATCGGGTTGCCGTACGGGGAGCGGGTCGGCTTGTTCAGCAGCTCGAAGACCTTCTGCTCCACGGCGTCGCTCATCACGTGCTCCCAGCGACAGGCCTCGTCGTGGGCGTCCTCGTACGACATGCCGATGACGTCGACCAGCAGCAGTTCGGCCAGCCGGTGCTTGCGCATGACCGACACCGCCCGCTCGCGGCCCAGATCGGTCAGGTCCAGGTGGCGGTCGCCCAGCACGTTGAGGAGGCCGTCGCGCTGCATCCTGGCGACGGTCTGGCTCACCGTGGGGCCACTTTGCGCCAGGCGTTCGGCGATGCGCGCGCGAAGCGGCGTGACACCCTCTTCCTCCAGCTCCAGAATGGTCCGCAGGTACATCTCGGTGGTGTCGACAAGGTCGGTGGTCATGGCAGCGCCCTTCGCGGAATCACAAACTGCTTAACTCGCAGCGAAAATAGTACTTCGCCCCACCGACAGCCACTGCGGCGAGATCGATGACGCGCAAGCGAGCCTAATAACAACGAAAGCGGCGTGTGTCTTCCCGTGAAAGACACACGCCACTTCATCGTTCTCGACGGACCGCGGGCACGGCCCGGCTCTCAGCCCAGATACTCGGCCAGTGCCCTGGCCATTCCGGGCTCACGCAACTTGTTCAGCGACAGCTTCTCCAGCTGCCGCACCCGCTCTCGCGACAGTCCCAACTCCTCGCCGACCTCCTCCAGGGTGCGCTGGCGGCCGTCGTCGATGCCGAACCGGGCCCGCAGTACCGCTCGTTCCCGGGCGGGCAGGTCGGTCAGCGCCCGCTCCAGTTCCTGACGCAGCTGGGCGTTGGCGGGGTTGGGTTCGGCGGCGGGGTCGACCGGGCGGGCGACCAGGTCCGACAGCGGTGTCTGCCGGTCGTCGCTGACCGGCTGGTCCAGGCTGATCGGGTCGCGGTCGTAGGACAGCAGTTCCAGCACCCGGTACGGCTCCAGGCCCATCCGCTCGGCGATCTCCTCGTGCCGGGGTTCCCGTCCCTGCTCGGCGGTCAGTTCGCGCCGGATCTTGGCGATCCGGTTGATCTGCTCGGCGGTGTGGGCGGGCACCCGGATGGTGCGGGCCTGGTCGGCCATGGCGCGGGTGATGGCCTGGCGGATCCACCAGGTGGCGTAGGTGGAGAACTTGAAGCCCTTGGTGTAGTCGAACTTCTCCACGGCGCGGATCAGGCCGAGGTTGCCCTCCTGAATCAGGTCCAGCAGTGCCACGCCCCGTCCGACGTACCGTTTGGCGATGCTGACGACCAGCCGCAGGTTGGCCTTCAGCAGCATCGACTTGGCGCGCCTGCCCTCGGCGACGATCTGGCGGAGGTCCCGTTCCAGCTGGAGATCGTCGATGGGGCGTGCGGGGTCACTCAGCCGCCATTCGGCGAACAGGCCGGTCTCGATGGCCTTGGCCAGGTCGACCTCCTCGGCGGCGTTGATGAGGCGGTGCTTGCCGATCCCGTTGAGGTAGGCGCGGACCGAATCCGTTGGAGCCGACGCGGAGTCGCCGACAGGGGTGGCGTCCGTGTCGGTCAACGTGGTGGTTAGCACGATTGATGCCCTCCAAAAATCGTCAAGGCGTCACGTCCCGTACGTGACGTCTGGGACTAGCATTCCCGGGAAGGTGTTAAGTCCCTGTGAAGTGAGTATCCAACTGGCACAAAGCGGGGATACAACCGGATCAAAGAATACCGATATATCAGGATTTGTCAGCACTTCTACTTACGGTAGAATGGTGCTGAAGTTGGACAGACAACCGCGAACCGAGGAGTGTGCCGTGGCCCGGCTGGGAGAACTCGAACACGCCATCATGGAAGTTCTCTGGTCGGATCCCGAACCCCAGACAGCCCGGCAGGTGCGGGACGCGCTGACCGACCGGGACCTCGCCGCGACCACCATCCTCACGGTGCTGTCACGGCTCGAGGCCAAGGGCCTGGTCACCCGCGACCGATCCAGCCGCGCCCACCGCTACCAGCCCACCGACGCCCGCGAGGTCCACGTCGCCGCGCTGATGCGCCAGGCCCTGGACTCCGCGCCCGACGCCGACGCCGCGCTGGCCCGGTTCGCCGACGCCGTCACCGCCGAGGAGGCCCAGGCGTTGACCGAGGCCCTGGACGAGGCCATGCGCCGTAGACACAAAGAGGGCGGCAAATAACGATGCCGACCTGGGTCAGCATCGTCGTGCTGGGAGCGCTGGCCATCGCGCTCCTGGGACCGATACCCGCCATTTTGGAACGAGCGAGTTGGCCCAGCCGCGAACCCCGGGCCGCGCTGGTGCTGTGGCAGGCCGTGGGCCTGGCCGGCGGCGTCAGCGTCCTGGGCGTCGCGATCGCCACCGCGCTGGCCCCGCTGGGCGACACCCCGTGGGACGCCGCCATGACCTGGCTGGCCACCGTGTGGTCCGGCGACCTCACCGGCGGCCTGGAGACCTTCCACCTGATCCTGCTGGGCATGGCCATGGCCATCACCTTCCGGCTGGCCGGGGTCATGCCGGTGACCATCTGGCGCACCTGGACCGCCCGCCGTCGCCACCGCGACCTGGTCGGCCTGGTGTCGCGCCCCTGGCCCGCCACCCGGCCCGGCCACGGCCACGTCCTGGAACACCCGGCCGCGGCCGTCTACTGCCTGCCCGGCGGCGTCGGCCGTGACGCCCCCCGGGTCGTGTTCACCACCGGTGCCCTGTCAGCCCTCGACGACGACGAACTGGCCGCCGTGCTCGCCCACGAGCACGCCCACCTCGTCGAACGCCACGACCTGGTGGCGCTGCCGTTCTTCGCGTGGGTGACCGCGCTGCCGTGGTTCCCGGGCGTGCGCCGGGCCCGCTCCAGCGTCGCGACGCTGCTGGAGATGGTCGCCGACGACCGGGCCGCCACCCAGGTGTCCCCGGCGACGCTGGCCTCGGCGCTGGCCCGCATCGGCACCGCCGCGGCCGGACGCGCCGCCACCCCGGTGGGCGCGATCGCCGTCGACGGCGGCGGAGTCCTGCAACGGGTGCGACGGCTGCTGTGCCCGCCCGACCGATCCCGGCGCTGGCGCGTCAGCGCCTACCTGCTGGCCGCCGGTCTCATCGTGGCGCCGTTCCTGGCGATCACGACCATCCACTGACGACTAGATCTTGGGTGTCTTCGGCACCGGCGCCGACCAGTTGCGCCACGAGGACAACAGCCGCAGCCCGAACACCAGCGCCGCGGCGGCCAGCGAGGTCCAGATCGTGCCCAGCGAGAAGTAGTTGGCCAACACGATGACGGTGGCACCGGACATCGACGCCACCGCGTAGATCTCCCGTTGCAGCACCGCCGGGATCTGGGCCGTCAGAACATCACGCAGCACCCCGCCGCCGACGCCCGTGATCGTCCCGATCACGCACGACCCCAGCCACGGCACCCCCGCCTCCAGCGCCGCCGTGGTGCCCACGACCGTGAACAGCGCCAGCCCGGCCGCGTCCAGCGTCAACATGGTGCGGCGCAACCGGAACACCTGGGCGTGCACCCAGAACACCAGCGCCGCCGTGACGGCGGCGGCGGTCGGGTACCGCCAGTCGGTGAACGCCAGCGGCGGAATCCGTCCGATGACGACGTCACGGAACACCCCGCCGCCCAACGCGGTCACGACACCGACGACCACCACCCCGAACAGGTCCAGCCGTTTGGCCACGGCCGCCGCCGCGCCCGAGGCCGCGAACACGATGGTCCCGGCGAGGTTGAGCCACAGAAAGAACAAGACGCCCCCGTGCCGACACTACGGGCAGGACCGCCCCTAGTCGTCGCCCTTCATGGATTCGAAGATCTCTTTGCACATGGGGCACAGCGGGAAGCGCTCCGGGTCGCGCGACGGGATCCACAGTTTGCCGCACAGCGCCCGGATCGGGGTGCCGGTGACCATGGCTTCCATGAGTTTGTCCTTGGGGACGTAGTGCGCGAACCGATCCTCGTCGCCCTCGTCCATCCGGTAGTCGGGGCTCGTCTGCTCCTTGAGGATCGTGCCGCCGTCACCCTGGAAAGTCTCAGTCATCGTCAAGCCTTGAGTCGTCTGCCGGTTGTCTTGGGAAACTAGTCTGTCACGGAGTGGCATCGCCCGGCGAATCGATGTCAATCACCTTGGCCTCGGCGCTGTCCAGCCGTCGGGCTTCGGGTTCCTCGGCTTTGGAGGCTCCGAAGCGCCGCATCCGGTGCTGCTTCTTGGCGGGACGGTCGTTGGCGATCAGCACCGCCGACCAGGGCAGCACCACCATACCCACCGCGCAGGCCGACAACCACAGCCACAGCAGCGGAACCTCGGCCATCACCAGGACGGTGGCGATGATCAACAGCAGTGCCCGGATCCCCATCATGACCCCGTACCGGATCTGGCGGCTGCGCAGCTGCTCGTGGCGGCTTTGCTCGGCGTCGGTGATGAGCGCCGGTTTCGCGTGCGACTGGGCCATACCGCCAGCCTCCCACCGCACGCGCCCGATCGCCACCCCGGGGCGGGTATTCATGAGCACGCGGCAAGATGGTCGGCATGCGAGCAGTGGTACAGACCGTCAGCCAGGCTGCGGTGACGGTGGACGACGAGACGGTCGGCGAGATCAGCGACGGACTGCTGGTCCTGGTGGGGGTCACCCACGACGACACCGCCGACGACGCCGCGGCGATGGCCCGCAAGATCTGGGAACTGCGCATAATGGACGGCGAGAGGTCGGCCTCCGATCTCGGCGCCCCGATTCTCGTGGTGAGCCAGTTCACCCTCTACGCCGACACCCGCAAGGGCCGCCGACCCAGCTGGGGCGCCGCCGCCCCCGGACCGGTCGCCGAACCGCTGGTCGAAGCGGTGATCGCCAGCCTCCGCGAGCTCGGCGCCAAGGTCGAGACCGGACGGTTCGGAGCCATGATGTTGGTGAGCAGCATCAACGTTGGCCCGCGCACCATCATCTTGGAACGGTAGGCTCGCTAATCTGAGAAACCTGCCCTCGCAAGGAGCCCGCGAGCTCAGCGGGGGCAGCGGCGTGCGCGAAGACAACAGATGGGAGTGCGGCGGACCATGCCCGTGATCGACCGGGACTCATTGCCTCCATTGCGGACCTGGCAGCGCAAGGCCATGGTCGCGTACCACCGCAACGCCGCCGAGGACTTCCTCGCCGTGGCCACCCCCGGAGCCGGGAAGACCACCTTCGCGCTGCGGATCGCCCTGGACCTGCTGGACAGCGGCATCGTGTCGCAGGTGACGGTCGTGGCACCCACCGAGCACCTGAAGACACAGTGGTCGCAGGCCGCGGCGAGGGTGGGCATCAACCTGGACCCCACCTTCCGCAACGCCGACGTCTTCCTGTCCAACGACTTCCACGGCGCCGTGGTCACCTACGCCCAGGTCGGCGCCGACCCGTCGGTCCACAAACGCCGGACCCTGGCCAGGCCCACCCTGGTGATCCTGGACGAGATCCACCACGCCGGTGACGCCCGCTCCTGGGGCGAGGGCGTGCAGGCCGCGTTCACGCCCGCCGTGCGCCGTCTGGCCCTGACCGGTACCCCGTTCCGCTCCGACGACAACCCGATCCCGTTCGTGTCCTACGAGCACGGCGCCGACGGCAGTCTGCGGTCCCGCCCCGACTCGGTCTACGGCTACACCCACGCCCTGACCGACGGCGTGGTCCGCCCCGTCATGTTCATCGCCTACTCCGGCCAGGCCCGCTGGCGCTCCAGCGCGGGCGAGGAGCTGTCGGTGCGGCTGGGCGAACCGCTCACCAAGGACCTCACCGCGCAGGCCTGGCGCACCGCCCTGGACCCGCTGGGGGAGTGGATCCCGCAGGTGCTGCGGGCCGCCGACTCGCGCCTCAACGCGCTGCGGGCCGCCGGAATGCCCGACGCGGGCGGCCTGGTCATCGCCTCCGACCAGAACTCGGCCCGCGCCTACTCCAAGATCCTGGGCACCATCACCGGTGAACGTCCCGCCCTGGTCCTTTCCGACGACGCCGGATCCAGCGACCGGATCGCGAAGTTCACCGAATCCGACGAACGCTGGATGATCGCCGTGCGCATGGTCAGCGAGGGTGTCGACATCCCGCGGCTCGCGGTGGGCGTCTACGCCACCAACGCCCACACCCCGCTGTTCTTCGCCCAGGCCATCGGACGCTTCGTGCGGTCCCGCCGCCGCGGCGAGACCGCCTCGGTGTTCGTGCCCAGTGTCGCGCCCATCCTGGAGCTGGCCGCCCAACTGGAGGCCGACCGCGACCACGTCATCGCCCCCGAGACCGACACCGACCCCGAGGACCTGCTCGCCGAGGCGCAGCGCCAACGCGACGAACCCGACGGTCTGCGCGGCGAACGCGAGACCCTCGCGGCGACCGCCGAGCTCGACCAGGTCATCTTCGACGGGGCCTCCTTCGGCACCCCGATCCAGCCCGGCTCCCCCGAGGAGGAGGAGTTCCTCGGCCTGCCGGGCCTGCTCACCCCCGAGCAGGTCTCGATGCTGTTGCAGAAACGCCAGGCCGACCAACTGTCCACCGCCCGCCCGGGCGCTCAGGCCAGCGTCAAGACCGAGACCCGGCCGCTGTCGGCGGCCGAACGCCGCATCGCGTTGCGCAAGCAGCTCAACGCCCTGGTTTCGGCCCAGCACCACGCCACCAACGTCCCGCACGGCAAGATCCACGCCGAACTGCGCCGCCGCTGCGGCGGTCCCCCCAGCGCCCAGGCCACCATCGAACAACTCGAACAGCGCATCGAGGCCATCAAGGACCTCTGAGAAAATTCTCCCGCCCAACCATCCTTTCGGGTGATAACCCGACACAAAAAAGCCCGGCCGAAACAGCCGGGCACCATAAAGGCGCGGCCGGACCCGTGTGAAGTCCAGCCGCGCCTAAAAGCTTGTCAACGCTTAGTTCTTGGAGGCAAGCATGTCACTTCCGCGCCAGTCGAACTCCGCGTCGGCGATGAAGTCGACCGCGATCTTGGCGAGGTTCTCGGCGTACTTGTTGGCGTGGTGACCGCAGAAAACGAGGTCGTCTCCGCCAGCGAGGGTGATGCGCAGCTTCGCCGAAGCGCTACACCGGTCGCAGCGCTCACCGGAGACCGGGCGTGCCTGCGTCTCGGGTGGGGGCGTCAGGGTGGGTGTCATGGCCTCTCCTTCGGCTGTGATGTTTCGTCACAGTTGACACTAATACTGCTCTTACCCCGCGAGGGGTTCGATCGAACTTCATCCTGCAACACGCGCGCCACCGTGGGGCTTCCCGGTCGCGACGGGTCTCACAATCGGTAACTCACCTCCGGCAGAGCCGTAGGCAGATCACGGTATCCGACGGACGACCGCTTCGACAACCCGACGACACGGTCGTTCCTGCATACCGCAGATGCACCGTCGATTATGCCCCCTGTCTGCGACATTTCTAGTCGAGGTAGTCGCGCAGAACCTGGGAGCGGGACGGGTGCCGCAGCTTCGACATCGTCTTGGACTCGATCTGCCGGATCCGCTCCCGCGTCACTCCGTAGACCTGCCCGATCTCGTCCAAAGTGCGCGGTTGACCGTCGGTGAGACCGAAGCGCAGCCGTACCACGCCCGCCTCACGTTCCGACAGGGTCTGCAACACCTGCTGCAACTGGCCCTGCAACAACGAGAACGACACCGCGTCGACGGCCACGACCGCCTCGGAGTCCTCGATGAAGTCACCCAGCTGGCTGTCGCCCTCGTCGCCGATGGTCTGGTCCAGCGAGATCGGCTCGCGCGCGTACTGCTGGATCTCCAGGACCTTCTCCGGGGAGATGTCCATCTCCTTGGCCAGTTCCTCCGGCGCGGGTTCGCGTCCGAGGTCCTGCAGCAGCTCGCGCTGGATCCGGCCCAGCTTGTTGATGACCTCGACCATGTGCACCGGTATCCGGATGGTGCGGGCCTGGTCGGCCATGGCGCGGGTGATGGCCTGGCGGATCCACCAGGTGGCGTAGGTGGAGAACTTGAAGCCCTTGGTGTAGTCGAACTTCTCCACGGCGCGGATCAGGCCGAGGTTGCCCTCCTGAATCAGGTCCAGGAACGCCATGCCGCGACCGGTGTAGCGCTTGGCCAGCGACACCACCAGCCGCAGGTTCGCGGCCAGCAGGTGGTTCTTGGCGCGGTCGCCGTCGCGGGTGACCCATTCCAGGTCCCGGCGGACCTGGGTCGGGATCTCCTCGCCGGCCTCCTTGAGCTGACGCAGCCGCTCGACGGCGTACAAACCCGCCTCGATGCGCTTGGCCAGTTCGACTTCCTGGGCCGCGTTCAGCAGCGGCACCTTGCCGATCTGCTTGAGGTAGGCGCGTACCGAGTCCGCCGAGGCGGTCATCTCGGCGTCCTTGCGGGCCTGCTTCAGCGCCTCGGAGTCCTCGTCGTCCCAGTCGAAGCCGTCCGAGCCCTCGCCGTCCTCGTCCTTCTTGCCGTCCTTCTTGGACGACTTCTTGGCGGTCTTCTTCGCGGACTTGCGGGTTGACTTCTTGGCGGCGGCCTCGGCGGCGAGGTCGTCATCGCCCTCGGCGGCGGCCAGGTCGGCGGCGGTCGGCTCCTCGTCGCCGTTGGCGTCGGTGGCCTTCTTGGCGGTCGCCTTCTTCGCCGTCTTCTTGACGGCGGCCTTGGTGGCCTTCTTGGCGGTCTTCTTCGCCGCGGTCTTCTTGGCCGCGGTCTTGGCCTCGCCGTCAGCCTGCTCGACGTCGGTGAGCTCGGCGTCGGTCGCGGCCTCGTCCGTCGCCTTCTTCTTGGCGGTGGTCTTCTTGGCCGCGGCCTTGGTGGCCTTCTTGGCCGCCTTCTTCGCCGCCGGCTGCTTGGTCTCGGCCTTGGCCGTGGTCGCCTTGGAGGCGGCGGTCGCCGAGCGCGCCGCCGGAACCGCACGGCGCGGCTTGGCCGAGTCGTCCACGACGACGGTCACGTCGGCGTTGGCCAGGGCGCGCAGGATCTTCTTGCCCTGCGCCGGGGCCACCTGCGCCGACTCAAGGAATGTGGCAACCTCGGCGGAGGCGAGTTGACCACCCCGTTCGCCTGCCAGTTGGAGCAGCGATTCCGTGAGTGAACGGACATCAGTACCGTTGGGGCTCGCGTCTGTCACGAACTACCTTCCGAGGCTTTTGGGCGGGCAAGACCGGACCCGGTGAGAATACGCACCGGTCGGGTCTGGCATTTCTTGGCTTGTGAACCCTCGTGGCGTCTTTTGGCCGCGCGGGCAGGCGTGAATTGTAACGCTGCGTTTCACGGAATAGCCACCACCAATGCCATTGTCCCGCGAAGGTGTTGGGGGACATTGGAACTCAACGAAGTCGGCGCGTCGTTTCGCGGACATTCTTCCATTACTCGATCGCGCAGGTTCCTTCGGGGGCTTCCGGGCGGCCGATGATGCCGACCTCGTTGCGAGCGTCGCTTTCGGTGTTGACCTGTTGGAACCCGTCGAACAGGATGATCTCGACGAAGTCGTTCTCGTTCTTCAGGTCGAAGACGGCGGTGTCGTCGGCGAAGTAGGAACGCAGCAGATGCCCACCGCCCAGCGCCTTCGGGCCATAGTGGATCTCTACCGAACTCTTGCCCTCATCCTTTTTGGATTCACCGGTGTCCTCGATCTTGAAGCCGTACTCCTTCAGCGATCCGGCGGCCGAACCGGCCAGATCGGAGGTGTTGGTGGCGTTGAGGACCTTCACGCTGACTTGGTGGGGTTCGGGCAGCGTGACGTCGACCGGTATGTCACCGGGCTCGCAATTCTCGCGGCCTGCCGCCGTCTGGGAGTCGTTCGCGATCGCGTACCACGATGTCGACACCGCGATCAGTATGAGGACTCCCACGACGATCAAGGCGCGGACTTGCGTTATACGCACTCTGCCTCCCCGCGTCGGATGTTGCCGATGAGGCTATCGTGTGCCGAAACTTGATCGGAAATCGGGTTTATGGACCCCGACAATGTCGCCTGGATCACATTGGGAACAACTGTCGGGTACCCGACGTATAGAGGATCCGCGAGCGAGGTAAGGTACCGCGCTCGCGGGGAGGAGTCCGTTGGGGCGGGAACTCCTCGCGGCTAGGTTAACCAACCACAGTGGGAGTGAAACAGGTTATGGCTACCGACTACGACGCGCCGCGCCGCGACACCGAGGAATCTGGGGATGACAGTCTGGAAGAGCTGAAGGCGCGCCGCGCCGACGCGCAATCGGGCAGTGTGGATGTTGACGAGGCTGAGGTCGCAGAGAATTTTGAGCTGCCTGGAGCTGATCTCGCCGACGAAGAGTTGACGGTGAAGGTTTTGCCGATGCAGAACGACGAATTCCGTTGCTCGAGCTGCTTCTTGGTCCACCATCGCAGCCAGCTTGCCTCCCAGAAGAAGGGCAAGCTGATCTGCCGTGACTGCGCCGCGTGAGGCGGCCGCCGGGGGCCGTCACGCGGGTGGCGGTCACGAACGCGCCGAGCTGGAGGGCTCGCGCCGGGGGGAATCGGAATCCGTCTCGGCGCGAGTCAGCGCGTCCCGCAGCCGCTCCGGCCGGCGGGTAGAGACGATCCAGTACGGGGTGGGATCTTCGTCGTCGACGACCTCGACGCGCACCGCCGAGCGGACCCAGGGCCGCTGGATGACGAAGGCCAGCGGATGCAACTGCGCCGACAGGGCGTCGCGCACCCGGGAGTCGCGCAGCACCTCGACCGTGCCCACGCATTCCAGCGGGAGTCGCGCGTCGTCCACCCGGAACTCCTCCGCGTCGACCCGGACGCGGATTCGCCCGGCCCACCACAACAGCGCCACCGTCGCCGGGAGCAGAATGGTGAAGGGCAACCACGTCACCAAGCCCGGAACACCGAGCCCGATCTCCACGGCCAGGCCACTGGCCACGAGCAAGGCGATGGGCCACCACCACAGTGGGACGGTGAGCCGCTCGTCGAAGGCGGTACGGTCTGCGGAGGCCATGTGGCCGAGCCTACCGGCAGCCAACTTTGAGAATCTGGGACGGCAAGAGTGAGCGCGAACGACGTCACGGTGCAGGTACGTCGACTTGACCAGGGGCTACCCCTGCCCGAATACGCCAAACCCGGCGACGCGGGCGCCGACCTGTACGCCGCCGGTGACGTGACCCTGGCGCCGGGACAGCGCGCGCTCGTCCCCACCGGGGTCGCCGTGGCGCTGCCGACCGGATATGTCGGACTCGTACACCCCCGTTCCGGTCTGGCCGCTCGATGCGGTGTGACGGTGCTCAACGCGCCCGGTACGGTCGACGCCGGTTACCGCGGTGAGATTCGCGTCAACCTCGTCAACACCGACACGACCCAGCCGGTGACCCTGCTCCGCGGCGACCGCATCGCGCAGTTGGTCGTCCAGCGGGTGGAGCGGGCCGGTTTTCACGAAGTGGACGAACTTCCCGCCTCGGAACGCGGTGCGGCGGGGCACGGATCGACCGGTGGATTCCCACAGTCGACCGGATCGATGAACATGGCCGCTACCGGCCATGGGAAAGATGGAGAATAACTGTGTTTGGACGTAAGCGTCGGCGCCAGGAAGAAGAAGCCGTCGAAGAGACCGTCGACGTCGTGGAAGACGACGCCGCCCCCGAAGCGACGACGGGGCCCTACGACGCCGCCGACGCTCCCGAAGACGACGAGCAGCACCTCGACCTGGGCAGCATGCGGATCCCGGCGCTGGCCGGACTGAAGGTCGGCGTCGCCAGCGACGAACGCGGCAACACCCGCCCCGAGGTCGTCATCTCCACCGAGGACAGCGTGATGCGGCTGCTGGCCTGCGCCGCGCCCCGCACCGAGGGCATCTGGGACGAGGTACGCGCCGAACTGGCCGAATCGCTGTCCAAACAGGGCGGCAAGGTCGAGGAGATCGAGGACGGCCCCTACGGCGCCGAACTGCGGGCCCAGCAGCCCGCCGGTCAGAACGACACCGTGACGATCCGCTTCGTCGGCATCGACGGCCCCCGCTGGTTCCTGCGGGTCATGTTCCAGGGCGCCTGCGCCACCGACCCCGAGGCCGCGCCGGTCCTGGACGAGTGCCTGCGGGGCGTCGTCGTCGACCGTGGCGTGGAGGCGATGCCGGTGCGCGAGCCGCTGACATTGCGGCTGACGCCCGAGATGGCCGAGCAGCAGAAGAAGCAGGCCGAGAGCGCGGCCGCGACCGAGGCACCCGCCAAGGCCAACGGCGCCGAACGCGCCGGAGCCCGCAAACGCAAGCCGTCCCCCAAACCGCGCAAGCGCTGAGACCACGCGAAGCGACCGGACCGATGCCGGAGCACAACCGACGCCGCTGGGCCGAGATCCTGCGCCGTCTCACCGCCAGCGAAGAAGACCTGTACGCCGACCAGGTGCGCGCCGAGAGCGCCAAGTCGGGCTGCCGCAGCTGCGACTCGCTGGAGCGGGGAGTGGTCGCGAAGGTCTCCGGACGCATCACCACGGTCACCTTCACGCCGGTGGCGACCATGCCGGTGCTGGAGGCCGAACTGTACGACGGCACCTCGACGGTGGTCCTGGCCTGGCTGGGCCGCCGCCGTATCGTGGGAATCGAACCCGGACGCCGCCTCATCGCGGCCGGGCGGGTAGCGATCCGTGACGAGGACCGTAGGGTTATCTACAACCCGTGGTACGAGATCGCCGACACGGGTGGCTGAAACAGGAAGGGAAGTCATGTCCGAGGAATCGCGCGTGCGAGCCGGACTCGTCGACGACGGCGGTGAACCCCAGCCGCGTCCCTCAGCCCCACGCGATGACGACGACCTGCCGCCCATGACCGAACAGGTCGCCCAGCAACTGGGGGGAGTGCGGGGGCTGGTCGAATCGGGCATCCCGGTCGGCGTCTTCGTCCTGATCAACGTGATCTGGGAGGCCCTGTACTGGGCGATCGGCTTCGCCGTCGGCACGGCGGTGGCCATCGCGGTGCTGCGGCTGATCCGCAAGGAGTCGATCCGGCACGCCGTCAACGGCCTGTTCGGCATCGCGCTGGGCGCCTGGCTGGCCTGGCGCAGCGGCGACGAGGGCGACTTCTACTGGCCCGGCATCATCCAGGGCCTGGCCTACGCGGCCGTGCTCATGGGCTCGGTGGCGGTCCGGCACCCGCTGGTGGGCTGGTTCTGGTCCATCATCGCCGGAGGCGGCAAGCACGCCTGGCGCGAGGACCGTCGCCTGGTGCGGGTCTTCGGCTGGCTGACCATGCTGTGGGGCGTGGTGTTCCTGGCCAAGAACCTGCTGCGGCTGTGGCTTCGCCTGGGCGACATGGACACCGCGCTGGGCGTGGTGACCCTGGTCGGCGGCTACCCGGTGACTGGCCTGCTGATCCTGATCTCGATCGCGGTCGTCCGCAAGACCCACCCGGGAATGACCCTCAAGCTGAAGGCCAGCTAAGGCTGGCCAAGCCTGCTCTCAGCCAGACGGGACTACCGTCGAAGGTGGGGAGGAGGATGGCGGCCCCCGGGGGCGTCAGTTCCGGTACTTGCCGAGGACGACCTCGCGGACCGAGTCCTCAGCGTCCTCGGTGCACACGAACACCAGCTCGTCGCCCGCCTCGACGGTGTCGTCGGGGGACGGCGGGATGACGCGCTTGCCGCGCAGGATCGCCACCAGCGCGGCGTCCGGGGGCAGCGGCATCTGCTGCACCGTCTGGCCCACGTACGGGGCTCCGGTCGGCAGCGTGATCTCGACGAGGTTGGCCTGGCTCTGGCGGAACGACAGCAGTCGCACCAGGTCGCCGACGCTGACGGCCTCCTCGACCAGTGCCGCCAGCAGTCGGGGCTTGCTGACCGACACGTCGACACCCCACTGCTCGGTGAACAGCCACTCGTTCTCGGCGCGGTTGACGCGGGCCACGACGCGGGGGACCGCGAACTCGGTCTTGGCCAGCAGGGACACCACCAGGTTCACCTTGTCGTCGCCGGTCGCTGCCACGACGACGTCGCAGTCCTGGATCCGGGCCTGTTGCAGGCTCGACAGCTCGCAGGCGTCGGCCAGCAGCCATTCGGCGCTGCCGACCCGCGAGGGGGCGAACATCTTCGGCGACCGCTCGATGAGCAGCACCTCGTGGTCGTTGCCGATGAGCTCGGTGGCGATGGACCGTCCGACGTTTCCGGCTCCGGCGATGGCGACGCGCATCAGTCGCTCCCTTCAACGGCGGTGGCGGCCACCGAACGGACCGAGGCTTTGATCTCGTCGGTCACCAGCATGAACACCTGGTCACCGTCCTGCAGGACCGTGGACTCGGTGGGCAGCGTGCCCAGACCGAAGCGCATCAGGTACGCGACGCGGGCGCCGGTGGCCTTCTCCAGGCCGTGCACGGTGCGGCCGATCCAGGTCGGGTCGACGGGCACCTCGATGAGCGACACCGTCGCGGTCGGGTCGCGCCACAGCGGTGTCTGTTCGTCCGGCAGCAGGTACCGCAGGAACCGGTCGGCCGTCCAGCGCACCGTCGCGATGGTGGGGATGCCCAGCCGTTCGTAGACGATGGCCCGCTGCGAGTCGTAGATGCGGGCGACGACGGTCTTGACGTTGTACAGCTCGCGCGCCACCCGCGCGGCGATGATGTTCGAGTTGTCGCCCGAGGACACCGCCGCGAACGCGTCGGCGCGGGCGATGCCCGCCTCGGTGAGGATCTGCCGGTCGAAGCCGACGCCCGTGATGGACTGGCCCTCGAACTCCGCGCCCAGCCGCCGAAACGCCTCCGGGTTCTGGTCGATGATCGCGACCGAGTGGTCCCGCGAGGACAGATGCTGGGCGAGCGCGGCGCCGACCCGGCCACACCCCATGATCACCACATGCACAGCTTGAGCGTCCTTTGCCGTCCTGCGAAGTCTGAGTTGAACCCACGTAGTCTGTCATGCGGCCCGTTCACGTTTCCGCTGCCTGGTTAGGCTACCCGTCGTGGCTCGTCCGACTTCCGTAGTCAAGCGCCTGTTGCTTGGCCGACCGTTCCACTCCGAGCGGTTGTCACACACCCTGCTGCCCAAACGCATCGCGCTGCCGGTCTTCTCCTCCGACCCGCTGTCGTCGGTGGCGTACGCGCCGGAGCAGATCTTCCTGACGCTGAGCGTCGCCGGAACCGGTGCCTACATCTTCTCCGGCTGGGTGGGTCTGTTCATCGCGCTGGTGATGATCGCGGTGGTCGCGTCGTACCGGCAGAACGTCAACGCCTATCCGTCGGGCGGCGGCGACTACGAGGTCGCCACGGTCAACCATTCGCCGTCGTGGGGGCTGGTGGTGGCCAGCGCGCTGCTGGTCGACTACATCCTCACCGTCGCGGTGTCGATCTCGGCGGCGGCGGCCAACATCGGTTCGGCGGTGCCGTTCGTCAACGACCACAAGATCCTGTTCTCGGTGGTGGCGATCGCCCTGCTGACGGCGATCAACCTGCGCGGCATGAAGGAGTCGGGCGCCGCGTTCGCCATCCCCACCTACGCGTTCGTGGTGGGCATCTTCGCGCTCATCGTGACCGGCCTGTTCCGGTACTTCGTCATGGGCGACGACCTGCGCGCCGCCAGCGCCGACTTCGACATCGTCGACTCCGATCCCGGGCTGGCCGGGGCGGGGCTGGTGTTCCTGCTGCTGCGCACCTTCGCGTCCGGCTGTGCGGCGCTGACGGGTGTCGAGGCGATCGCCAACGGCGTCCCGGCGTTCAAACCCCCCAAGGGCCGCAACGCCGCCACGACGCTGTTGATGATGGGCATCCTGGCGATCAGCATGTTCATGGGACTGATCGCGCTGGCCCGGATCACCGAGGTCAAGATGGCCGAGCATCCGGACGAACTCATCGGCGCCCCCAACGACTACATCCAGGAGACGCTCCTGGTCCAGTTGTCGCGCACCGTCTTCGACGGTTTCACGCCCGGCTTCGTGTTCGTCACCGCCGTCACCGGACTGATCCTGGTGCTGGCGGCCAACACGGCGTTCAACGGTTTCCCGGTGCTGGGCTCGATCCTGGCCCAGGACCGCTACCTGCCCCGGCAGCTGCACACCCGTGGCGACAAGCTCGCCTTCTCCAACGGCATCATCCTGCTGGCCCTGTTCGCGGTCGTGCTGGTGCTGGCCTTCGGCGCCGACGAACACCGGCTGATCCAGCTGTACATCGTCGGCGTGTTCGTGTCGTTCGTGCTGTCGCAAAGCGGCATGATCCGGCACTGGAACCGACTGCTGCGCACCGAACGCGACAAGAAGACCCGGCTGCGGATGCGCCGCTCCCAGGTCATCAATTCCTTCGGTCTGCTCATGACGGCCTCGGTGCTGGTCATCGTGATCATCACCAAGTTCTCGCACGGCGCCTGGATCTCCATTGTGGCCATGGCGGTCCTGTTCGTCATCATGCGCTCCATCCGGCGCCACTACCGCAAGGTGTCGGCCGAACTCAACCCGCCGGAGGGCAAGGCGCCGCTGCCGTCGCGCAACCACGTCATCGTCCTGGTCAGCAAGGTCCACCAGCCGATGATCCGGGCCCTCACCTACGCCAAGGCCACCCGCCCCGACACCCTCACCGCGCTGACGGTCAATGTGGACGACAGCGACACCCGCGAGTTGCAGGCCGAATGGGACCGCCGCAAGATCTCCATCCCGCTGACGGTCGTCGACTCCCCCTACCGCGAGATCACCGGCCCGATCGTCGACTACGTCAAGTCCGTCAAACGCAAGTCGCCGCGCGAGGTCGTCACGGTCTTCATCCCCGAGTACGTCGTCGGCCACTGGTGGGAGAACCTGCTGCACAACCAGAGCGCGCTGCGCATCAAGAGCCGCCTGCGTTTCGAGCCCGGCGTCATGGTCACCAGCGTCCCGTGGCAACTGGCCTCCAGCGAAGGCCGTAACCTGGACAAACTAGACAGCCGACTGACGGGACGTTCATGATCGTCGACATCGGGCCCGTCGCGCACGGCGGCGCCTGCGTCGCCCGCCACGAGGGCCGCGTCATCTTCGTCCGCCACGCCCTGCCCGGCGAACGCGTCCGGGTAGAGATCACCGAACGCAAGAAGAGCTACTGGCGCGGCGACGCCGTCGAGATCCTCGACGCCTCCCCCGACCGCGTCCCCGCCCCGTGCCGATACGCGGGCACCTGCGGCGGCTGCGACTTCCAGCACGTCTCGGCCGCCGGCCAGCTCCGCCTCAAGACGGCGGTCCTGCGCGAACAGCTCACCCGCCTGGCCGGGCTCCCCGAATCCGAGGTGTCGGACTACACCGTCGAGGCCCTGCCCGGCGGCCTGCTCGGCTGGCGCACCCGCATGCAGTACTCAGTGGACAACACCGGCCGCCCGGGGCTGCGCGGCCACCGTTCCCGCGACCTGGTCCCGATCGACGACTGCCTCATCGCCGACGATCGCATCCGCGCCACCGACGTCCTGGGCCGCAACTGGAAGGGCTCCAACGTCGTCGGCGTGGCCGCCTCGGACGCGGACGAGGTCTCCGTCTACACCCAGCGCGACCGCCGCGGCAAAGCCCGCCTCGTCTCGGGCCCCCCGCTGGCCGAACACATCGTCTCCGGCCACTGGTTCCGCCTCGACGCGGAAGCCTTCTGGCAACCCCACACCCTGGCCGCCGACACCCTCGCCTCCCGGGTCACCGAACTCAGCCAACCCGCCGACGCCGAAACCGTCTGGGACCTCTACGCGGGCGCGGGCCTGTTCGCGGCCGTCCTCGCCGACGAGGTCGGCCCCTCGGGCCGAGTCATCGCCGTCGAATCCGACACCCGCGCCGCCACGGCCGCCAACCTCGCCGACCTACCCCAGGTCGAGGTCCGCCGCTCCGACGTCGCCGAAGCCGTCCACCACCTGCCCAGCCCCGACATCGTGGTCCTGGACCCACCCCGCTCCGGCGCCGGAGCCGACCTCGTCAAAGCGATCGCGGCGGCCGCGCCCCGCGTCATCACCTACGTCGCCTGCGACCCCGCCGCACTGGCTCGCGACCTGAAGACGTTCGCCGCCAACGGCTACAGCATTTCCACATTGGAAGCCTACGATGCCTTCCCGATGACCCACCACTTCGAGACGATCGCGGTACTGCGGCGCGACTGACCTGGCGTGCTATCGCGCGATCTGCGGGCCGTGGGCGTCCGCGAAAACCGACTTCGACGACGTGAAGGAAGTCGAGAGCATCATCAGTGACGCGGTCGTGGCCGCCGAGTCCGGCGAGGTTGAGCCGGTCGAACCCTTCGAGGACTAGCCGCGTCATACGCCGGGAGAGCAAAGGTCGCCGGATTCAACGGTTGCGGCGACGTGGGGCGTTAACACGCTGGCGGGGGCGGCGTCGACGTCGGCGCGTAGGGCGGTCTTGCGGTCGGGGGTGGTGAAGGCGGCGTCGATCGCGTTGCGGGTCAGCCGGGACAGGTCCGATTCGGACAGTCCTAGGCGGGACGCGAGGGTGTACTCGTGGTCGATGGTGGTGCCGAACTGGATGGGGTTGTCGGTGCCCAGGGCGACGGGGATGTTCGCGTCGAGGAAGCGGCGGAGCGGGTGGTCGGCCAGGGTGGGGACCGCGCCGAGGATGAGGTTGGCCGTGAGGCAGACCTCGATGGTGATGCCGCGGGCGGCCAGCAGTTCGAGGAGCCACGGGTCGGTGGGGGCGTGGGTGGCGTGGCCGATGCGGGTGACGCCGTCCATGCAGGCCACCGCGGCGATGTTGGCGGAGGAGAACTCGCCCGCGTGGACCGTGACGCCGAGGCCCGCGTCGGTGGCCGCGTCGACCACTTTGCGGCCGGTCTGCCAGTCGGCTTCGCTGGAGTAGGGGACGTTGAGGAGGTCGACGCCCGCCAGGCCTTCGGCGGCCGCGCGGCGGCACTCGGCGATGGCCGCGTCGAGGCGTTCGGGTTCCTGCCACAGCAGGAGGCTGGCCACGGCTTCGGCGCGGAAGCCGGGGTACTTGGCGGCGACCTTCTCCTCCGCCTGCCGGAACAGGGGCATGAAGACCGGACGCATCACGGTGTCGTGGCCGAAGCGCAGTTCGGTGTAGCAGGAACCGGCCGCGGCGGACTCTTCGAGGGCGTCGGTGACGCGTTCGACGAAGGCGTCGTCGGTGTCGGCTTCGGCGGGGGCGGGGAAGACGCGGGACAGGCGCTGCAACCTGGCGACGCCGGGAGGGACCTGGGTGGTGAGTGTTTCTCGCCAGGTTTTCCAGTCGAAGGGGACGCGCGAATGCCGCCGCGCGAGTACCCGATCGAGTCGTGGCGACCATTCCTGGTGCAGGTGCAGGTCGGCTTTCAGCAGCATGTTCGGGATCATCTCACTGTGGGGACCGGGTTCTTGTATATCCGGGCGCGGCGCGTCCGCGTCGGCTTTTGCCAGATATCCGACACAACGTCGAATACGGCGGCCACGCTCACCAACGCCGTGTGGAGGCGCGGTTCACGCGGGGGCTGCCGTTAGACTCGGCGCTTATGAACCGCGGAGACTCCGCTGCGGCGGGAGAACTACTGAGCACCCTGACCAGCCTGGCCGAGTTCAAGAAATTGCCGGTCGAAGCGCTGCCGAGCCTGGCGGCGGAGATCCGGGACTTCCTGGTCGACCGGGTGTCGCGCACCGGGGGGCACATCGGGCCCAACCTGGGCGTGGTGGAGCTGACCATGGCGCTGCACCGGGTGTTCGACTCCCCGCACGACCGGATCGTCTTCGACACCGGGCACCAGTCGTACGTGCACAAGATCCTCACCGGCCGGGCCGAGCGCTTCGACAAGATGCGCAAACGCGGCGGGCTGACCGGTTACCCGTCGCAGTCCGAGAGCCGTCACGACCTGGTGGAGAACTGCCACGCGTCCACCGCTCTGTCCTATGCGGATGGTCTGGCGAAGGCGACCGTGGTGCGCGGCGACAACCGGCACGTGGTCGCCATCGTCGGCGACGGCGCGCTGACCGGCGGCATGTGCTGGGAGGCGCTGAACAACATCGCCGCCCGCAAGGACCTGCCGCTGGTGATCGTCGTCAACGACAACGGCCGCTCCTACGCCCCGACCATCGGCGGGCTGGCCAACCACCTGGCTACGCTGCGGCTGAACCCGTCCTACGAGAAGATGCTCGACACGGTCAAGGACGCGCTGGGCCGCACTCCGGTGGTGGGGCAGCCGCTGTTCGAGGCGATGCACGCCGTCAAACGCGGCATCAAGGACGCGGTGGCGCCGCAGGCCATGTTCGAGGACCTCGGCATCAAGTACTTCGGTCCGGTGGACGGCCACGACCTGGACGCGATGACCAGCGCGCTGGAGCGCGCCAAGGGCTTCGGCGGTCCGGTGATCGTCCACGCCATCACGCAGAAGGGCAAGGGTTACCAGCCCGCCGAGGACGAGCCCGACGACCAGATGCACCAGTCCAACGCCTTCGACCCCGACACCGGGCAGGCGCTGCCGGGCGGTGGCGGCGTCAAGTGGACCTCGGTGTTCGCCGACGAGCTGGTGGCCGTGGCCGACGAGCGCCCCGACGTCGTGGGCATCACCGCTGCGATGGCCAAGTCCACCGGTATCGCGAAGCTCGCCGACAAGCATCCCGACCGGGCCTTCGACGTCGGCATCGCCGAGCAGCACGCCGTCACCTCGGCGGCCGGGATGGCGCTGGCGGGGCTGCACCCGGTGGTCGCGGTGTACTCGACGTTCCTCAACCGGGCCTTCGACCAGGTCGCGCTGGACGTGGCCATGCACAAGCTGCCGGTGACGTTCGTGCTGGACCGTTCCGGCATCACCGGCCCGGACGGGCCCAGCCACTACGGCATCTGGGACATGTCGGTGTTCCGCGCGATCCCGGGCCTGCGCATCGCCGCTCCCCGGGACGCTGAGACGCTGCGGGAGGAGTTCCGCGAGGCGCTCGACGTGAATGACGCGCCGACGATCGTGCGCATCCCGACCGGCACCATCAGCGCGGAACTGCCCGCGATCGAAAACGTCGACGGCGTGGACGTCATGGCGCGCGGCGAGACCAAGGACGTCCTGTTGGTGGCGTGCGGTTCCTTCGTCGGTTCGGCGCTGGACGCCGCGGCCCGGGTCACCGAGCACGGTTTCGGTGTCACCGTCGTGGACCCGCGTTGGGTGGCGCCGGTGCCGCGGGCGCTGACGTCGATGGCCGCCGAGCACCGGCTGGTGGTGACCGTCGAGGACGGGCTGCGCACCGGTGGTTTCGGTGACGCGCTGGCCAAGTCGCTGCGCGACGCCGAGGTGGACACGCCGCTGCGGGACCTCGGGGTGGCGGCGGGCTGGCACGAGCACGGCACCCGTGACGAGCTGCTGGCCGACCTGGGCCTGACCACCCAGGACCTGTCGCGCGCGATCACCGAGACGATCCTGAAGATCGCCGAGGCCGACGCCGAACCGTTGCGCGTCGACGGCTGACAGACCAATGCGAAGGGCCGCCTCCCGAAATCGGGAGGCGGCCCTTCGTGTGGGAGGGAGGATGTTAGCCGTTGACCTCGTTGACGACGTCGTACGCGAGGTCTTCCCACTGCGCGTACGCGTCGGGGAAGGCCGACGCCTGCACCGATTGGGCGGCCTCGGCGACCGCCATGTCGTCCCAGCCGCTGACCTGCTTGAGGCGCTTGTAGAAGATGGTGGAGGAGTACTCCACGTCCATGCACTCCTCGACGCTGCCCCAGCCCATGCTCGGGCGCTGCTGGAACAGGCCGACGGAGTCCATGTCGGCGCCGAAGCCCTCGTTGTCGTACTCGGCCGACTCGGGCACGGCGTGGCTGGCCAGGACCTTCAGCTTGGACTCCTGCATGGCCGTGGCGATGGCGATCGCCTGGCCCTTCTCGGAGATGTCCAGCTTGTCGCCGACCCGCACGATCGCGACGGCGTTGTCCATCTGGGCTCCCGACAGTCCGGCCACCGGCTTGGGGGCTTCCTTCTTGTCGGCCTTGTTGGATTCGGGCTTGGCCTCGATGACGTCCTCCTGGCGCTCCTCGCGCTTTTCGGTGCTGTCGGACTGCGAGGACGAGGCGGAGGCGGGCGGCTCTTCCGAGTGCGACTCGGCGTGGCCGCTGGCGGGCGTGGCACCCATGAGGCTCAGCGACAGCAGCGCGACTCCGCCGACACCGGCGAGGCTGCGGCGCAGCCCGTTCAGCTCGGGGCGGTAGGCCAGCGCCGAGCGAACGAAGCTCAGCGAGTGCCGGGAGGCGCGGGTCAAAACGGCGGGGAAGGCCACGAAGGCCAGCGCCGGGCGGAGGGTGTCGAACTGGAGATCACGGCGGCGGTGCCGTCCGGAGTGCCGGGCGGAACTGTCGGTCATTTTGCCTGCTTCCTGGTTGCGGTGCGTTGGCATCCGGCCACCTTAGGCGGCGAAATCGCAGGTAGAAAGGACCGAAAGTGCGACAGGAAATTGATGTGAATGAGTATGTAAAGCCGTGTAAACCCAAGGGCGAATTGTCGCAATTACCGGTTTTGTCCGACAAACTCGGTGTTTTGTCGATCGCAAGCGCTTTGTCGTCGTCCGTGCGTGGATTGCCTGCTCAACCGGTCGGATGAGTTTCGGCGGTGAGTTGCGGTTTGTGAGCTTGTTAACAGCTCTCGTTCATTCGGGTGAGTGCGGCCACTCAATGTGTTGCGTGGGACTGGTTTTAAGCTTGAGCCGCCGTTGATCACCCACGAGATTCCTTGAGGCACACGCATGCGGGTACTGGTGATAGAGGACGAGGTTCGACTGGCCGAGGCGATCGCGCGGGGGTTGCGGCGCCACGGGATGGCCGTCGACGTCGTCCACGACGGCCTGTCCGGGCATCAAGAGGCCACCACGGTCCGCTACGACGTCGTCGTGCTCGACCGGGACCTGCCGGGCATGCACGGGGACAAGGTGTGCGCCGACATCGCGCGGCGCGGGGCGCTGACCCGCATCCTCATGCTCACCGCCAGCGGCACCCTGGCCGACAAGGTCAACGGCCTCAACATCGGCGCCGACGACTACCTGTCCAAGCCGTTCGCGTTCGACGAACTCGTGGCCCGGGTGCAGGCGTTGGGGCGCCGCGCCACCCCGGCCGCGCCGCCGGTGCTGCACGCCGCCGACGTGGAACTGAATCCGGCCGCCCACACCGCGACCCGGGGCGGGCGCGACCTCGAACTGACCCACAAGGAGTTCGGCCTGCTGGCGGAACTGATCAAGGCGGGCGGGACGCTGGTGTCGACCGAGGAACTGCTGGACCGGGTGTGGGACGCCCACGCCGATCCGTTCACCTCTACGGTGCGGGTCACGATGCGCACGCTGCGCCGCAAGCTCGGCGAGCCGCCGCTGATCGACAACGTGCCGAAGGTCGGCTATCGCATCAACATGGCGGCCGATAAATGACGTGGCCGGTGCGCCCGACCCTGCGGCTGCGGCTGGCGTTGTGGATGGGTGGCGCCGCGCTGGTCGTGGGCCTGGTGGCCGTGCTGGTCGCACCGGTGCTGCGGTTCGAGCTGGCGACCGTCGTGGTGGCGGCGATGGTGTGCTTCGTCGTGGGCTACGTGGTCGCGGGGCGGAGCCTGCGGCCGTTGCACGAGGTGACGGCGACGGCGAAGCGGCTGTCCACTGACACATTGGACGATGAGCGGATCCGGCTGGACGGGCCGCCCGACGAGGTTCGGGAACTGGCCGACACCTTCGACGACATGCTCGACCGGATCTCGGCGTCCTTCGAGGCGCAGCGGCGGTTCGTGTCCAACGCGAGTCATGAGCTGCGGACGCCGTTGACGGTGATGCGCACCGAGATCGACGTGGCGTTGTCCAATCCGGACGATGACATCGCGGAGCTGCGGCAGATGGGCGAGGTGGTGCGGGACGGCTGCGATCGGGTCAACGACCTGATCGAGTCGCTGCTGTGGCTGGCGCGCGCCGAGGCCGAGGGCCAGGGCGGTTTGTCCAAGGCGCAGCTGACCGACCTGGGCGACTGCGCCGAGGCGATGATGGCGACCGCGCGGCGGGCGGCGGACATTATGGAACTGTCGCTGGCGGTGTCGCGGCTTCCGGCGCCGGTCGTCGGTGACCCGGCGCTGCTGGAACGGGTCGCGGGTAACCTGATCGAGAACGCCATCCGGCACAACAATCCGGGCGGGCGGGTGTGGGTGCTGACGGGTGGCGACCGGGAGATCTCGTGGCTCGTCGTCGGGAACACGGGTGCCGACGTGGACGCCGCGAGTGTGCCGAGGCTGTTCGAACCGTTCAGTCGCGGCGGCGACGCGCGGGTGGGTCGGCGGGGCGCGGGGCTGGGGATGTCCATTGTGCGCGCCGTGTGCCGCGCCCACGGTGGCTCGGTGTCGGCGCGGGCGCTGCCCGAGGGCGGTGGCCTGGAGGTGCGGGTGGAACTGCCAGCGGCCGAGGTGACCGTCGAGGGTGCTTAGGCTGTCGGGGCTCGGCTCGGCTCGGCTCGGCTCGGCTCGGCTCGGCTCGGCTCGGCTCGGCTCGGCTCGGCTCGGCTCGGCTCGGCTCGGCTCGGCTCGGCTCGGCTCGGCTCGGCTCGGCGGCTAGGCCGAGGCTCGGGCCACCCGGGCGCACCAGTCGAGGTTCCACGCGTCGCGGCGGCCCCAGCCGTTGTCGGCCAGCCAGGTGTCCAGCTGGTTGCCGTCGATGTGGTGTTCCCGGGGCGGGCCGTCGGCGTGGATGTCGAAGAACGACTTGAGGATCGCGGTGTCCTCCCGATCGGCCAGCAGCGTGCGCCACCGCGACACGGGGACCTGTTCGAGGTCCGGGTGCTCGTCGAGCAGCCGCTGCCACACCGACGTCAGCGAAACCGTTCCGCCGCCGAGGTTCCACACCCGGGGGTCGCGTTTGCCGACCGCGTCGGTGACGCAGGCGGCGGCCACATCGGCGGCGATCCACGGCTCGGTTACCGACAGGTCCGGCACCCGGCCCAGCGCCATGCTGGCCCGGATCAGGTGGGTCACGAAGTCGTCCGGGTTGAACGTGGACGAGCTCGCGGGCGGGACCACCCGGCCCAGCCGGTAACACGACACCGCCAGCCCCTGCTCGCCCACCTGCCGGACCAGTTCCTCGGCGACCCACTTGCCGCGCTGGTACCCGTCGGTCAACGCGGCCCGGCTGTCGATGAAGTCCTCCGGCAGCGCGGCCCCGGCGCCCACCGACACCGTCGAGATCTGGTGGAAATCGCTGCCGCCCACGCACGCCAGCTCCAGCAGCGTCCGTACCGCCTCGACGTTGACGGCGCGCAGCCCCGAGTACCCGCGCGTGAAGCTCACGTTCCCGGCGACGTTGACGATGGCCTGGCTGTCGGACACCAGCGACATCGCGTGCGCGTCCAGGCCCAGCACCGGACGCGACAGATCGCAGTCGATCACCGTCACCCGCGCCAGATCCGGCTCGGGCAGCCCGAACCGCCGCGCGGCCTCGACCAACCGCCGCTCATCGCCGCGCACCAGGCACCGGATCGGCCGATCGGTGTCGGCCAGCAGCGCGGCCAGCATGTGCGAGCCGACGAAACCCGTCGCGCCGGTCAACGCGATCGCGTCATCCCCGTTGGGCAGGCACGGAACCCCGTCGCGGTGCCACACCCGATCGGTGTCCATGAGCGCGGCGTCGTCGACACCGGCGACCTGGCCCGACAGCACCGCCGCCAGCTCGGTGGCGGTGGGGTGGGCGAACAGCTCGGCGGCGGTGACCTCGCGCTCGAACGCCCCGCTCAACCGGGTCGCGGCGGCGATGGCCGTCAACGAGGTGCCGCCGCTGGCGAAGAAGTCGGCATCGGGGGCGGGCCGGGAACCGAGCACCTCGGCGAAGACGGCCAGCACGGCGCGCTCGGCGTCGGTCGCGGGCTCCGCGGATTGCGCGGCCACCGGCTCGGCCAACCCACGACGGTCGAGCTTGCCGGTACTGGTGCGGGGCAACCGATCCCGAACGTGGAAGCTGGACGGCATCGCGGCTTCGGGGAGCTGGCGGCGGGCGTGTTCCCGCAGCGTCTCGACGTCGGTGTCGGCGGCCAGGTGCGCGACGAGACGGGGACGGGGGACGCGTTCGACGGTGACAACGGCTTCGCGCACCGCGGGGTGGCGCAGCAGCGCGGCTTCGACTTCGCCGGGGTGGACGCGGTGGCCGGAGATCTTCAGCTCGGTGTCGACGCGGCCGTGGAAGGCGAACTGGCCGTTGGGGGTGATGGTGACGATGTCGCCGGTGCGGTACCAGCGTTCGCCGTCGACGGAGATGAACGCGTTGTCGCCGGGGTGGATGTGGACCGGGGCCGGGGCGGGGGTGGCGGAGCGTTCGGGCTTGGCGTGGGGGCCGCGTGCGGCGTCGAGCGACGGCTGGGGTTTGGCGGCGGCCGTGTCGGCGGAGCTCTTGGCGATCAAGGGTTCCGGCTTGGAGCCGGGGTCGCGTGTGGTGTTGAGCGACGGTTGTAGTTCGGTGTTGGCTGCGTTGGCGGAGCGTTTGTCGGCTAGAGGTTCCGGCTCCGCGTCGGGGATGCGAGTCGCGTCGGCTGAAGCCGTGTCACTGGCGTCGGCGAGGTAGCCGGACGCCAAGCCCGGTCCGGCGATGTACAGCTCGTCGGCGGGGCCGATGGCGACGCGAACGCCTGGCAGCGGCGTGCCTAGGCTGACGGCGTTGTGCGGCTCGGCGGGCGTGGTTTCGGCTTGAGCGCGGGGCGAGCCGGAGGCGGTCGAGGATTCGGCCGAGTGGTGGCTGGCAATGGGCTCTGCGGCTGCTGAGCCTGGGCTCAGATCGGCGGCCAGACACACCACTGTGGCTTCCGTCGGGCCGTAGCTGTTGATGAGCCGTACGCGGTCGCCGACGGCGTTGTGCCATTGTGCGAGCCGTTCGGGGCTAGCGGCTTCGCCGCCGATGATGAGCGTGGACACGCTGTCGGGCAGTGATACCAGCTTGGAGTGCAGCGCCTGTACGAGTTCGTGCCAGTAAGCGGTGGGCAGGTCGAGCACCGAGACGCGGTTGGCGGCAAGGAAATCCGCGAACCGCGACAGCGAGACGGTCGCGGAGTCATCGCGCACGACGATGGTCGCGCCTTGCGCCAGCGATACGAACAGTTCCTCGACGTGGGCGTCGAAGTGCAGCGGGGCGAACTGTAGGACGCGGTCGTCGGCGGTGAAGCCGTAGCGTTCTGCCGCCGAGGCCACGAAGAAGTCGAGGGCCGAGCGGGGCACGGCGACGCCCTTGGGGCGGCCGGTGGAGCCGGACGTGTAGATGACGTATGCGGGAGCCTCGGGGTTCCACACAGGACTGTGGCTCGCGGCCACGTCGGCCGCCGAGCGTGCGCGGCCGGGAGAGTCAGCGCTTTCCAACGGGCCTTGGCTCGCGGCTTCGCCGGTCGCCGCGCGACTGGGGGAGCTGGCGCTCCCCAACGGCCCTCGGCTCGCGGCTTTGCTGGTCGCTGAAGTGGGCTCGTGGCCGGGCAGCGGCGTGTCGGTGTCGATCGTGAACGCCGGGGAGGCTTCGGCCAGGATCGCGGCGTTGCGGTCCGCCGCACCGTTCGGATCGAGCGGCAGGTATCCGGCGCCGCAGTACAGGACGCCCAGCATCGCCGTGATCGCGTCGGCGCCGCGCGGCAGGCTGACAGCGACCAGCTCGCCGGGGCGCACACCGCGCCGGAACAGGTCGGCGGCGACGGCTCGGGCGCGGGTTCGCAGCTGGCCGTAGGTGAGCGTCGTGTCACCGTCCACTATCGCTGGTTGGCTGGCGGGGTGGCGGTCGATGAGGTGGGGGAGCGGGTGGGTTTCGGGTGGTGGCGGGCCGTCGATGACTCGCCACGGGGAGACCCGGGCGCTGTCACCGGCCAGGCGGACCAGGTCGTCGCGGATGGTCGCCAGCGTTTCGGTGGAGTACAGCTGCGGGTTGGCTTCCAGGGTCAGCGATCGGGGGCCGCGCGCTGTTACGGCGAGGTCGTCGACCGGTCCCGCCGAGACGTGGTGCATGTGGACGTCGCAGTCGGGGAACTCGGGGGGTTCGGCGAACGGGATGACGTTGACGACGGGGCCGAACACCCAGCCCTGTCCGGCGGACAGGCCGAGGTCGCCGCGCAGCCATTCGTAGCGGTAGCGCTGGTGGCGGCGGGATTCCTTGAGCGTGGCCGCGACGGTGGCGGTGACATCGTCCACTGTGTGGTCCAGCGCGATGGGGACCGGCAGGGGGGCGATGTTCATGACCATGCCGGGGACCTTGGCCGCGACCGTGCCCAAGCGGCCTGAGACCGGCAGCCCCAGGACGGGGGTGGTGGTTCCGGTGCGGCGGTGCAGGGCGGCGGCGACCAGGGCCAGCAGCCGGTGCGGCCAGCTGGCGCCGACGTCGGCGAGCAGATCGTCCGGAAGGGACAGGCGGATGGTGCGACGGTCGGGCAGCGCGGTTTCGCCGGTGAAGCCGGTCGCCGTCAGACCCGCGAGACGGCTGGTCCAGTACTCGCGGTCTTGCGCGGCCTTGTCGCCGGTGCGGTAGCTGTCGTCGTCGGCCAGGAGGTCGGCGAACCGCCCGAACGGTTGCGGTGTCTGGCCCCGATAGCGTTGCGAGACCTGCCGGTACAGCATGGCGTAGCCGAAGCCGTCGAGCACGATGTGGTGCGCCTGGATGTACCAGTACACCCGATCGGCGGCGACGAACACCGTCGAGCGGAACAGCGGGTCGCGGTCCAGGTCGGCGGCTCGCGACAGCTGTTCGTCGACCAGCTGCCGAACCCGCTCCCAACCGTCGGATTCGGTCAGCCGCACCACTTCGGGTCGCCACGCGGGGTCGACGTCGACGATCTGGGTCGCGGCGTCGGGGAACCTCGCGTGCAGTGCCTCCGCGTCGCGCACCGTCGCTGCGATGGCGTCGCACAGCCGGTCGACGTCGACGGGGCCGGAGATCTCGGCGCATTCCGCGGTCCAGTACCCCGGGTAGCCGGGGTCGAGGGACTGACCCATGTGGATTCCCTCGGCGGCCGCGGTGAGCCCCAGCGGTGGTGTCATCGCACGTTCACCAGTTCGGTGGTGCGTCCCGCACGGCGTTGTTTCGCCGCCAGGGCCAGGTTCTCGATGACCTCGGCGGTGTCGGCGAAACCCAGGCAGGCGTCGGTGACGCTGACGCCCGGACGCAGCGTGCCGTCCAGGGACTGGGCCCCCGGCGACAGGTACGACTCGAGCATGACCCCGGCGATGCCGGTCTGGCCCGCCGCGATCTGGGCCGCGATCGCTTCGGCGACAACGGGTTGGCGGTTGTGGTCCTTGCCGCTGTTGCCGTGGGAACAGTCCACTATGAGCTTGGGGTGGGACTGGACGTCGGCCAGCAGGCCGAGCGCGTGGTTGACCTGGTGGGCCGCGTAGTTGGTTCCGGTCTCGCCGCCGCGCAGCACCAGGTGGGTGTCGGGGTTGCCGTCGCTGACGGTCCAGGCGCAGCGGCCGTGGTCGTCGACGGTGATGACCGGTTGCGGGCGCGACGCCACCGCGATCGCGTCCACCGCGGGGGTGATGGCGCCGTCGACCCGGTTCTTGAAGCCCACCGGCATCGGCAGGTGGGAGGCGAGACGGCGGTGCGGCGGGGATTCGACGGTGCGGGCGCCGATTCCGGCCCAGGACACCAGATCGGACAGGTACGGCGCCAGCTGCGGTTCGACGAACTCGCACGCGACCGGCAGCCCGAGCGTGTTGATCTCGGTGAGGACCCGGCGGGTCTCGGCGAGCCCGGCGGGCACCGCGTAACCGCCGTCCAGACCCGGGTCCAGCAGCAGACCCGGCCAGCCGTGCCGGGTGCGGGGCTTCTCGGTGTAGGCCCGCACGACCAGGTACACGTCCTCGGCGTGCGCGGCGGCGACCTCGGCCAGGCCGGTGGCGTAGCGCCGCAGTTCCCGGGGATCGTGGACCGAGCACGGGCCGACCAGGATGAGCAGCCGTTGGTCGGCGCCGTCGAGGATGGCGCGGATGGTGCCGCGCGACAGTTCCACCTCGGCGGCCAGTTTGGGGTCGGTGGTTACGGTGGCGCGCAACGAGGCCGGTCCGGACAGCACGCTCATCGGGCCGCCTCGAGCGCGGCGTGGAACCCACGGATGGTGGGATCGGCGGCCAGGTCGGCGAAGGTCACGTTGTGGCCGCGCTCCTTCCAGTCCTCGATGAGGCCCATGACCCGGATCGAGTCGAGCCCGGCGTCGATGAGGTTCTCGTCGTCATCGGCGGGCTCGTCCAGCAGCGCCAGCACCTGCGCGCGCACGTCGGCCAGCCCGAAACCGCTGTCCAGCAACCGGTTCAGCGTGGTGACGACGGCGCAGGTCGCCGACAGGTGCTCCAGCGCCGCGACGTGCCGGCCCCGGCCGAAGTCGGCGATCGCGTCGGCGATGACGAAGGTCTCGATGCCGTGGGAGAACGCGTCCAAGGCGGTGGCGGTGATGCCGATGTGGGCGTACACGCCGGTGATGATCAGCTGGTCCCGTCCCGCTGCGGCCAGCCGCTCGGCCAGATCGGTGCGGTGGAAGGCACTGTAGCGGTGCTTGGTGAGCACCACATCGGACGACGCGGGCGCGAGCGGCGCCACGATGTCCTCCCGGTCCTGGATCCCCGGCCCCCAGCGGTCACTGAGCAGACCGCGCTCGTCCGGCGACTGTTTGGGCGGTTGCGCCGTGTAGAACGTGGGCAGGTCGAGTTTGCGCAGTTGCGCGATGTTGTCGACGAGCTCGCCGAACTCCTCGCCGTAGAAGTCGAGGAAGTACCGCTGCATGTCGTGGATCAGCAGTGCGGCCCGGTTCGGGTCGAAGGTCCACGGTACCCGCGGCTTCGGCAGCTCCGCCTCGGTCGGCAGCGGGTAGATGTCGAGGGTGGGGATGCTCATAGATTCACACTCTCTTTTAGACGGTTCTTGTCGATCTTTCCCACGGGCGTTCGGGGAAGGCTGGCGACGAAGCGGACGAGGTCGGGGATCTTGTACGCGGCCAGGCCCCGGCCGCGAAGGTGGGCGCGCACCTGTTTGGCGGTCAGTTCGCCGTCGGTGACGCAGAAGGCGCAGGCGCGTTCACCCAGCGCGTCGTCGGGGACGGCGACCAGGGCCGCGTCGTGGATGCCGGGGTGGGTGCGCAGGTGCTCCTCGATCTCGGCGGTGGCGATCTTCTCGCCGCCCCGGTTGATCTGCTCCTTGGCCCGGCCGGTGACGATGAGGTGCCCGGTTTCGGTGCGGCGCACCAGGTCCCCGGTGCGATAGAAACCGTCGCTCGTGAACGCGGTGGCGTTGTGGGCATCGGCCCGGTAGTAGCCGCGGATCGTGTAGGGCCCGCGCGTCAACAGGTGCCCACTGTGGCCTTCGGGCACCGGTTCGTCGGCGTCGTCGACGATGCGGACCTCGTCGGCCTCCGAGGCCGGACGGCCCTGGGTAGCGCACACCGTCGCGAAGGGATCGTCGAGCCGGGTGTAGCAGACCAGGCCCTCGGCCATTCCGAAGACCTGCTGCAGTTTCGCGCCCAGCACCGGCGTCACCCGTTCGGCGTCGGCGTCGCCCAGCCGGGCCCCGCCGACCTGCAACACCTCCAGGCTCGGCAGTTCCGCGCCCCGGGCCTCGGCGGCCCGCAGCCAGGTCAGCGCCAGCGCCGGCACCACCGCGGTCATGGTGACGCCCTCGGACACGATGAGCGGGAAAACGGTGTCGGGACTGGGATCGGGGGCCATCACGACGGTGCCGCCCGCGTACAGCACCCCCAGCACGCCGGGGGAGGACAGTGGGAAGTTGTGCGCCACCGGCAACGCGCACAGGTACACCGTGGCCGGTGTCAGTTCGCAGACCTCGGCGGCGACGCGGACACTGTAGAGGTAGTCGTCGTGGGTGCGCGGAATCAGTTTCGGCACCCCGGTGGAGCCGCCCGACAGTTGCAGCAGCGCCAGATCCCCGCCACGGGGGGCGGGTGGCAGCCCCGCCGGGTCGGCGTAGGTCTTGGCGGCCTGCTCGACGGTCCACACGTGCGTGACGTCGAGACTCGCGGCGATGCGGTCGTACTCGGCGCCACCGGGATGCAGGTAGGCCGCGGCCTTGGTGTGCTCGGCGAAGTAACCGATCTCGGCCTCGCGGTGCGCCGGTAGCGCGCACACCGGTGCCACGCCTAGCCGGAACAACGCGAACAACACCACGAGGTATTCGCTGGTGTTGGCCGCCTGCATCACGACGATGTCACCCGGCCGCAGACCCCGCTGGTGCAGTCCGGCGGCCACCCGCCGGGAGCGCTCCAGCAGCGACTCGTACGACAGCCAGCAGTCGCCGTCGGTAACGGCGACCCGGTCACCGTGCTTGGCGGCCAACCGTTCCAGCAGCAGCGAGAACGGCTCTCCCGTCCACAGTCCCTGGTCGCGGTAGTCGGCGGCGATGTCCTCAGGCCATGGCGTGAACGGCGCGTTCATCGACGACCTTTCCGGTGTGGCCCAGCGCGCTGAGCATGGTCTGGAGTTTGGCCTCGGTCTCGGCGAGTTCGGCGGCCGGATCGGAACCGGCGACGATGCCCGCCCCGGCGAACAGCCGGACGTCGCGCGCGCCGATCTCGGCGCAGCGGATGGTCACGGCCCATTCGCCGTTGCCCGCAGAGTCGCACCAGCCGACCATCCCGGAGTAGAAGCCCCGGTCGAAGCCCTCCAGCCGGGCGATGGCCTCGCGGGCGGTGGCGGTCGGGGTGCCGCACACGGCCGGGGTCGGGTGCAGCGCGGCGGCCAGGCTCAGCGCGGACGGCAGCGGGTCGCGCAGCCTGCCGGTGACGCGGGTGCCCAGGTGCAGCATGTGCCCGGTGGACACGATCTCGGGTGTCGAGGGCGCCGAAAGCTCGGCGCAGTACGGGTCCAGCGACCGGGCGATGGCGTCGACGACCACCGCGTGCTCGCGACGGTCCTTTTCGGACGCGAGCAGTTCGGCGCCGCGCGCCGTGTCCACCCGGGGGTCACCCGAGCGCGGCCGGGACCCGGCCAACGGATGCGCGGTGACGACGTCCCCGTTGCGCGACACCAACAGTTCCGGGCTGCCGCCCACCAGGTCGCGCTGCTCGGGCAGCGGGCAGGCGAACACGTAACCGCGCCGCTGCCGGTGCCGCAACTGCCGCAGCACCGCCGGGATGTCGACCGGGGCGTCCAGGCCGATGCGCAGACTGCGGGCCAGCACCACTTTCGACAGTTCGGTGGCGTCGATGTCGGCCAGGGCCGTCGCGACCGCGTCGCGGTAGTGCTGCGGCGGCGGTTCGCACAGTGCCGGGGTGTCGTGCGAGTGCGTCGGCGCGGCCTCGGCGCCCGCCAGGCCCGGCCCCCACCGGTAGACGTCCGGGACGAGCAGTTGCGCCGGTTCGGTGTCGCTGAACGGAACCGCGCCGACCAGCAGCTGGTCGCCGCCCAGTGCCCGCAGCACGGTGTCGGCCCGCGCCGGGGCCAGGCCGCCCCGGCCGGGCAGCACGATGGCGCTGCCGTGGGTCAACAGCGACCGGCTGCCGGTGTCGAAGAAGAAGCTGGATCCGGGGCGGTACTCGTCTACCAGGTGCATGTGAACACTCCAAAGGGGTGAAAGGGGTGTGTCAGCGAAGCGAGGCGCCACCGTCGACATACAGTTCCTGCATGGTCAGGTGGCTGGCGTCGTCGGAGGCCAAAAAGGTCACGACCCGCGCGACCTCCTCGGCCGAGGCGATCTTGCGCAACGGGATGCCGAGGCGGTGCTTGCCGGGGTCTCCGGCCACCGCGGCGGCGGCGCCGTCGCCGGTCGTCCACATCGACCGGAACATCGGGGTGTCGGTCGAGCCGGGAGCGACGATGTTGCAGCGGATGCCGTGCTCGGCCAGTTCCAGGCCGAAGCAGCGGGTGAGGTGGGCCGCGGCGGCCTTGCTGGCGGGGTAGGCGCCCATGCCGACGCGGGGCACGCCACCGGCGTTGGAGGCGACGGTGACGACGCTGCCGCTCCCGCGCCGCACCATGCGGGTGGTGACCGCCTTGGTCACCAGGAACACGCCGGTGGAGTTGACCGCGAAGGTGTCGTTCCAGTCCTTCGCGGTGGTGTCCAGCAGGGTTCCGGTCCGCAGGATTCCGGCGACGTTCACGAGGATGTCGATCTCGCCGAGTTGGCTGGAGACCTCGGCGACCACCGTCTCGACGGCCTCGGCGTCGGTGACGTCGAGCGCGAAGCCGTCCTTGTCGTCGGCGTCGGGGGCGATGTCGCAGGCGGCGACGCGGACTCCGTTGTCCCGCAAGGCGGCCACGGTCGCGGCTCCGATACCCGACGCGGCGCCGGTGACCAGGGCGACCCGGCCGGTCAGCGAGCGCAAGGACATGAGACGACTCCTTTAAGTGAATTTAGGTAAGCCTAACCTAATGGGCTGAGCCTAGGCTAACCCATCGAACCGGCCGTCCTCGGGGGCGGTCCCGCTCGGAGAATTCGCTGAAACGTTCGGCGGCGACTCACGCCTCCGCCCGGGGCACCACCACCGGGGCGCCATCCCCCGGAGCGGTGAGGATGTCGGCCTCGACGTCGTACAACCGCCGCACCAACTCGGAGGTGACCACGACGCGCGGGTCGCCGTTCGCCACCACCTCACCGTCCTTTATGGCCACCAGCACGTCGGCGTAGCGCGCCGCCGCTCCCAGGTCGTGCAGCACCATGACGACGCTGCGGCCCCGCGCCGCGACCTGCCGGATCACGTGCAGCGTCTCCACCGCGTGCCCCAGGTCCAGGGCACTGGTGGGTTCGTCCAGCAGCAGGATCGGCGTCTCCTGCGCCAGCGTCATCGCCAGCCAGCAGCGCTGCCGCTGTCCGCCCGACAGTGTCTCCAGTCGACGGTTCGCCAGCTCGGCCACGCCGGTGGCGGCCAGCGCCCGGTCGGCGGCCTCGGCGTCGGCGCGCGACCACTGCCGGAACAGGCCCTGGTGCGGGTGCCGTCCATAGGCGACCAGACCCGCCACGGTGATGGCCTCCGGCGCGATCGGGGACTGCGGCAGCAGCGCCAGCCGGGTGGCGGCGGCGCGGGGCCGCAGGCTCCACACCTCGTCGCCGTCGACGGTCACCGAACCCGAGTCGGGTTTGTGCAGCCGGGCGACACTGCGCAGCAGTGTGGACTTCCCGCAACCGTTGGGGCCCACGATCGCCACCACCGTCCCCGGCTCCACCTCCAGGTCCACTCCGGACACCGCCTTGACACCCGGGTAGGACGCGCACAGGTCCTTGACGGACAGCTTCACTGTCTACACCTTCCTGGTCAGTAGCACCCACAACAGAAACGGCCCGCCCAGCAGGCTGGTCAGCACGCCCACCGGGATCTCGACCTCACCCAGGCCGCGCCCCAGCGTGTCGGCGAGGCTGACCAGCACCGCACCGGCCAGGGCCGCGACGAGCACCGGAACCCGGGACCGTCCGGACATATAGGACGCCAACACCGGCGCGGCCATGGCCACGAACGCGATCGGTCCGGCGACCCCGACGGCCAGTCCGGCCAGCAGCACCGCGATCAGCAGCGCCAGCGCCCGGGTCGCGCCCGGTGACACCCCCAGAGTGGACGCGGTGTCGTCGCCGAAGTGCAGCGCCCGCAGCCGCGCCGAACACAGCACCGCCACCGGGATCAGCACCGCCAGTCCGATCAGGACCGGCAGCGCCGAGGCGTAGTCGCGGCCGTTGAGGTAGCCCAGCGTCCAGGTCAGCAACCCTTGGGCGGCGTGCAGGTTCTGACGGGCCAACACCAGTTCGGTGATCGAGTCGATGGCCACCGACAGGCCGACGCCGACGACGAGGATCCGGTAACCGGTGGTGCCCAAGCCGCCCGCCAGCAGCATCACGAGTGCTGCGGCGGCCATGGCCCCGGCCGGTCCGGCCCACCAGGCGCCCAGGGTTCCGGCGGAAGTTCCCAGCACTGACAGCAGCACCCCGACGGTGGCGCCGTCGGTGACGCCCACCAGGTCCGGGGTGGCCAGCCGGTTGCGCGCCAGCGTCTGGATCAGGCAACCGGCGGCGCCCAGGGCCGCGCCCGCCAGCGCCCCGGCCACGAATCGCGGCAGCCGCAGCAGGTTGACGATCCGCCAGGCGCCGACGTCCTCGGCGGTGAACAGCGCCGCCACCGCCCGCATGCCGGTGGTGTGTCCATTGCCGACGGCCACCGACAGCGCGCAGGACGCGAACAGCGCCAGGCACAACGCGGCGGTGACCAGTACCGGCCGCACCGGCAGCAGCAGTGAGACGCCGCGGGCGCGCAGCAGCAGGGTTCCGGGTGGTCTCACGCGGCACCTCCGGGCACTCGCAGCGTCAGGATGCGGCGGGATCGGACGATGAGGATCAGCACCGGGCCGCCGATGACGGCCAGCAGCACGCTGACCGGCGCCTCGTAGGGCGCGATGACCACGCGCGCGGCGACGTCGGCGGCGATCATGATCCCGGCGCCGAACACCCCCGACAGCAACAGCTGTCGGGCCAGGTTGGGGCCGGTCAGCGACCGGGCCAGGTGCGGCGCCAGCAGTCCCAAAAACGCGATCGGCCCGCACAGCGCGACCGACGCTCCGGTCAGGAGGGTCACCGCCGCGGCGGCCAGGATCCGGGTGCGTCGCGGTCGGTGGCCGAGCCCCGCGGCGATGTCGTCGCCCAGCGACAGTGCCGCCAGCGGCCGGATCAGCAGCAGCACCAGGAGCAGCCCGCCGGCCACGGCGGGCAGCACCCAGTACACCTGGACGAGATCCACTCCCGACAGTGATCCCAGTACCCAGAACCGGTACCGGTCGTAGGCGGCGCCGTCCGACATGAGCAGATAGGACGTGGCGCCTCGGAACGTCGCCGACAGCGCCACCCCGGCCAGCACCAACCGCAGCGGCGACAGTTTGGCGCCCGAGGCCACCAGCAGCACGACGGCGCTGGCGGCCAGTGCCCCGCACAGCGCCAGGCCCAGCAGCGCCGGGGCGGTGTCGGCGGCCAGCAGGCTGATGCCCGCGACGACGGCCAGCGCGGCCCCGGCGTTAACGCCGAGCAAACCCGTTTCGGCCAAGGGATTGCGGGTTACCGTCTGAAGGACGCAACCGGCGATTCCCAGTGAGATTCCGGTAATAATGGCGACTATGGTGCGCGGGAACCGCAGTTGGGTCACGACCATCGCCAGGTGTTCGTCGGCCCGGGCGCCCGTGTCACCCAGCAGGAACGCAAGCGACCGGCCGACGCCGACATCGCCGCCGCCGACGAGCAGGGACGCCACCATCAGTCCACACAGGATGACGGCGATCGCGAAGGCGGCGACCAGGGGTGAGGGTCTCGGTCGCGACCCGGCTGCGGAGCGGAACATTAGGTGAGGCTAACCTAATGCCCGAGCGCCCCGGCGGACACCACCGCACGTGGCCACCGTCCCGATCACAGGAAAGAACTACTCATGCGCATATCTACCTCCGTGCGTCTGGCGGGAGTCCTCCTGGCTTCGCTGCTAGCGGTGTCGGCGTGTGCCAGTCCCGAGGGCAACGCGGACACCGGCGAGGAAAAGGAAACCCGCAGCGTCACCGACGCCACCGGCGCCAAGATCAAGGTCCCCAAGGAGCCCGAACGCATCGTGGCGCTGTCCGAACAGGACCTCGACTCGCTGCTGGCGCTCGACATCACGCCGGTCGGCACCGTCAACGGCCGCGGCCAGAAGACGCCGCCCGCCTATCTGGGTGACAAGGCCGCCGACATCGAAGTCGTCGGCGACGTCGGCAAGCCCACCGTCGACAAGATCGTCGAACTCGACCCCGACCTGGTGCTGTTCGGCGGCGCCCAGGACGAGAAGCAGCTGGAGAAGCTGCGCGAACTGGTACCGGCCACCGTCGTCACCTACAAGCTCGACGACGAATGGACCGAGGCCTTCACCAAGATCGCCGACGTCGTCGGCGCCAAGAAGGACGGCGAGACCTGGCTGACCGAATACGAGTCGAAGGTCGAAGAGGCGCAGGGCAAACTCGGCGACAACGCGAAATCCACCGTCAGCATCGTCCGCTGGAACCCCGACGGCCCCGGCATCATGCAGAACGAGGCCTTCGCGTCGCTGGTGATCCAGGACCTGGGACTCAAGCGCCCCAAGGACCAGCAGGAACCCGGCTTCGCGCACACCGACCCGTTGAGCCTGGAGAACCTGCCCCGTATCGACGCCGACTGGCTGTTCGTCGGCACGCTGCAACCCGGCGCCGAGAAGGCGCTGAAGGAGGCCAAGAAGGACTCCGCCTTCTCCGAACTGGACGCGGTCAAGAAGGACCACTTCGTCGAGGTCGACGGGACCCTGTGGACCTCGCGCGGCGGCCCGCTGGCCTCGCTCCAGGTCATCGACGACGTTGTCAAGAACCTGGGTAAGAAGTAGTGCCCGCAGCGCACGCCCGGGTGGCGACACCGCGCGCCGCCCGGTACCTCAAACAACTGAGCTCGCACTTCGGTCACAAGGCCGACTCCACATATGACGAACACAGTGGTCACACGGACTTCGGCTTCGGCCAATGCCGGATGACCGCCGAGACCGACGCGCTGGTCATCGACGTCGAGGCACCCGACGCCGAGATGCTCGGCCGGGTCGAACACGTTGTGGCCGACCACCTGGAGCGGTTCGCCAGCCGCGAGGGCCTGTCGGTGGAGTGGCGACCCGCGTCCTGACCGGACGCGGCCAAAACGCCGCGACGGCGGCGGGAGTCCGTGGCTAATGCTCGGCGCGGACGACGAACCGCCGTCGCGGTCCTCACCGGTCCTCGGCATCGCCTCACGCGGTGCCGAGGACTTCTTCCTCCTCGGCGGCCGAGAAACCCCGCGACAGCGGCGGTTCACCCCGGCCCCGGTCCCAGGCCAGCACGTCCGCGGCCGTCTTGGACAACGGCGTGGCGGGCATCCCGGCCGCGCGGGCCCGCGCGGCACTGCGTCGCTGACTGTCCCAGTCCTCGCGCACCAACGGGAACATCGGAGCCGCAGCCTCGGCGGGCACCGGCACGATCTCCACCCGCGACCCGGCCGCCGCCGCGCAGATCTCGATCAGCCCCGCGAAGGTCACCGGCTCGGCCGGACCCACCGCGTTGAAGGCACCGGGCCGATCGTCGGCCAGCAGCCGCACCACCAGCCGCGCCAGATCCCGGGAATCCACCACCTGCACCGGCTGCCGGGGATCGGCGGGCAACGCCACCTTCCCGCCCCGCGCCGCCCGGCGCACCCAGTACGTGAAGACGTCCTGGTTGTCGTACGGTCCCGCCACCCGGCCCGGCCGCACGATGGTGGCGCCAGCGCCGAACCGCTTCAGCACCGCGTCCTCGCAGCCGACCTTGAGCCGCCCGTAGGTCTCGTTGTCGATCTCGTCGGCCCGCGCCAGCGGCGGCTTGCGGGCGGCGGACTCGTCGCTGTCGGGCACCGCGCCCTCGGGGGAGTAGACGGCGTGACTGGAGATGAACAGGTACCGCCCGACCCGGCCCGACAGCGCGTCCATGGCCTGGTCCACCTGCCGGGGCAGGATCGCGCTGACATCGACGACCGCGTCCCATTCCCCGTCGGCCACGGCCGCGTAGTCGCCCGTCTCGCGGTCGCCGATCAGTCTGGGCACCTTGGGAAACAGCGCCGCCCCGGTCTTGCCCCGGCTGAAGATCGTCACCTCGTCACCCCGCAGCAACGCGGTCTCCACAATGGTCCTACCGATGAACGAGGTGCCGCCGAGCATCAGGATCCGCATGGGGCGCAAGCCTAATCGCCGCGCGATTCGTGCTCGGCCAGTACCGCCGACACCACCCGCCGGTGCCCGGCCAGCCACTCCGGGGTGACGTTGTCGTCGATCCCGCCCAGACAGATCAGCGCCTTCCACAGCGCCCAGCCGCGCGCCCGGGCCCACATCGCCGCGTCCTGGCCCACCGCGCGACGAAACGCCGTCCGGCTGTCGCCGTCGAAGAACGTCCACGCCATCACCAGGTCGCAGGCCGGATCCCCGACACCGCAGGTGCCGAAGTCGATGACCGCCGAAAGTTTCCCGTCCCGCACCAGCAGGTTCCCGCCCGCGACATCGCCGTGGAACCAGCGTGGCGCGCCGTCCCACTTCGCCGCCAGCGCCGTCTCCCAGACCGCGAGTGCCGCGCCGGTGTCGATCTGGCCGTCCAGTCTGGCCAGTGCCTCACGGGTCTGGTCGTCGTAGTACGCCGGGTCGGCGCCTCGGTGGAAACTGTGCGCGCCCGCGATCGGCCCGTCGGTCGCGTCCACCGCCTGCAACGCCAGCAGGAACTCCGCCACCGACTCCGCGAACCCGCTCAGGTCGGCGATCCGTTCGACGGTGGCGGTCTCACCGTCCAGCCAACGCCGCACCGACCACGGATGCGGGTAACCCTCGCCCGGTTCGCCGATGCCCAACGGCACCGGGATCGGCACCGGCAACCGCGGCGCCAACCGGGGCAGCCAGGTGTTCTCCTTGGCGACGGCGGGCACGTAGCCCGGCGCGGTGGGCAGCCGCACCGTCTTGTCCTCGCCGAGCCGGTAGGTCCGGTTGTCCCAGCCGTCGACCCTCACCGGCGTCACCGGCAGGTCGCTCCACTGTGGGAACTGGGTGGCGATGAGGCGTTCGACCAGGTCGACGTCGATTCCGGCGCGGCCGTCCGCGTGGGGAGTGTGGGTCACCGCGACAGTCTGCCCAGCTGCCGGACGCGGCTCAACAGAATTTTCCCGCCGAGGTGTCGAAATCCGTCGCGGCCGTTCGACGCATGGGTGACAGACGAAAAACCACCGGAGGACGACATGACCGCCACCCACACCCCGACCATCACCGGCAAGAAGGTTGCCATGCTCGCCGACCTGGCCGCCGAACGGCTCGACCTGGCCGACTACCTGGAGACCCTGGACGACAGCCAGTGGCGCACCACGACGCTGTGCCCGGCCTGGAACGTGCACCAGATGCTGGCCCACCTCACGCTGTCCAACCGCACCAAGGTGCTGCCGACGCTGTGGCACGTGGTCAAGGCGCGCGGCGACTTCGACCGGGTCGAGGCCGAACTGGCCGACACCCGGGCCGCGACCTACAGCCGGGCCGAACTGCTGGCGCAGCTGCGCGAGACCGCCGCGGCCGACCGCCGCCTCGCCCTGGCCGGGAAACTCGACCCGCTGGTGGACATCCTGGTCCACGGCCAGGACATCACCCGGCCGCTGGGCCACCACCGCCCGATGCCGGTCCACCGGGTCGTCCCGGCGCTGGAACACGTGTGGGGCAGCGTCTTCTACGGTTCTCGGAAACGATTCAAGGGCCTGCGGTTCGTCGCCACCGACGCCGACTGGTCGGCCGGTGAGGGCCCCGAGGTGCGCGGCCCGGTCGGCGACATCCTGCTGGCGGCCACCGGTCGCGCCGCCGGACTGGACGCGTTGAGCGGCCCCGGCAGAACCGAGGCCGCCGGGCGGATGTAGGTGTTACGCCGCCGGAGAGGTGACGCCGTCACCGACGAGGTCGATGACCGGACCGGCCATCGCGGCCGAGCCGTCGGCGTTGGGGTGCACCGGAGCGGCTGGTTTGGTGGGGATGATGCCCTCCACCCAGCGGTCGGAGCGGTCCGAGCAGACGTCGTGACCGCGCTCGTAGTTCACCGCGTACAGGGCGCCCGCCGCCGACGCGGCCTCGCCGAGCATGGCGTTGAGGTCCTGCTGGACACTGTCCAGATAGGGCACGTCCTTCTTGGCGATCGTCACCTTGGGCCAGCAGCCCTTCTCCGCGGGGAGGACCGCCGGATAGCCCACGACGACCACGGTGGCCTCGGGGGAGCGGGTGGCGATCTGGTCCAGGACGGCGTCGACCTTCGACCGGGTCGCGGCGATGCGTTCGCGCAGTTCGTCCTTGCCGTCGTTGACGTACTTGTCCTGACACGGGGTCCCGAACGGATCGAGGGCGCCGCCGCTGACGCAGGCGAGGATGATCTCGCCGAAGCCGAAGCCGATGTCGTTGCCGCCGATGCCGAGCGTCACCAAGGTGGTGTCGGCCGACAGCGCGTCGAGTTGCGGGTTGTTGGTGCCGATGGGGGTGTTCTGCGGGTTCAGCATGTGTTCGGTGGTCGCGCCGCCGCAACTGACGTCGGTGAACTCGGCGACGTCGAGTTGTTCGGACACAACGGACGGATAGTTCTTACCGGAGCGGAAGCACCCGATCGGTTCCCCGACCGGGAGCGTGTTCAGTGGTCCGGAGGTGAACGAGTCACCAAGGGCCACATAGCGCGAGGTGTCGACGGCATGGGCCGGAGTGGACAGTAGCGCCACCGCCGCGGCGGCGACGGTGGAAACGGCGAGGATACGACGCAGGTTCGGGCTGGGCATAACGAGGGCTCCTAGATCACCGGTACATTACCGACGGGTAACGTATGTCACAGAACCTAATGAGGCCCAATGTGAAAGTCAAGGTCAGAGTGCGGAGTGTCCGGTATCCGTCTAGTGACGTTCCGGATAACCGATGACCGGAGCCGAGACGTCCGACAGTGCCAGCCGGATCTCCGGCGGCAGATACAAAGCCTCCGCCGCCAGGCAGGACCGCAACTGGGCGGCATTGCGGGCACCCACCACGGCGGCGGACACTCCGGGCTGGTCGCGCACCCACGACAGCGCCACATCCAGCGGCGACACCCCCAGGCCCTCGGCTGCCGTGGCGACCGCCTCCACGATCCCGGCACTGCGATCGTCCAAATAGGCCGAAACGAACCGGCTCCACTGCGGCGACGAGGCCCGCGAATCCGAGGGCCGACCGAAACGGTACTTGCCGGTCAGCACCCCGCGCCCCAAGGGCGACCAGGCCAGCACCCCGATGTCCATCGCCAGACAGGCCGGAAGCACCTCGCGCTCCACACCCCGCTGCACCAGCGAATACTCCACCTGAGAGGCCACAATGGGCGATCGTCCCGGCCAGGCCCGCTGCCAGGCCGCCGCCCGCGCCGTCTGCCAGCCGGTGTGGTTGGAGACCCCGACATACCGCACCCGTCCGGTGGTCACCGCGTAGTCCAGGGTGGCCAGCGTCTCCTCCAACGGGGTGTCGGGATCGTTGACGTGCAACTGCCACAGGTCGACATAGTCGGTGCCCAGCCGCGCCAGCGACGCGTCCAGACTCCGCAACAGGTGACCGCGCGAAGTGTTGCGGTTACGCTCACCACCGGCCACCACCCCCGCCTTGGTGGCGATGTGGACGTCACCGCGCGGCACGACCTTGTCCAGGAACTCGCCCAGCACCGTTTCGGAGGCACCCTGACCGTAGACGTCGGCGGTGTCGACGAGATTGCCTCCGGCCTCGACGAAGGACGTCAACTGGGCCGCCGCGTCCTCGGCGTCGAAGTCGCTGCCGGTGCCCCACGTCATGGTGCCCAGCGCCAGTCTGGACACTTCGAGGCCGGACAGTCCCAAAGGTCGTTGCTCCACGAGATCCGAAACTACCCGCCCGCTGCATCCCTAGGCCAGTGACCGTTAATCTGGTGCGACTTGTCCGAATGGCCGTGGAGTCGGAGGTACGTGTGCGATCGCTTTGCTTGAGGGCAGCCGGATCCGTCAGGTTGGTGCTTTAGATGGAACTGTGGCAGGCCGTCGTCCTCGGCATCGTCGAAGGGCTCACCGAATTCCTCCCGGTCTCCTCGACCGGGCACCTGACCATCGCCGAGGGCCTGATGGGGCTCAAGGTCAACGACCCGGCGATCACCGCCTACTCGGTGGTGATCCAGTCCGGCGCCATCGCGGCAGTCCTCGTCTACTTCTTCAAGGACATCGTCAGAATCACGGCCGCGTTCTTCCGGGGCCTGTTCAACGCCAGGGCCCGCCAGGACTTCGACTACAAGTTCGGCTGGTACATCATCGCCGGATCGATCCCGATCGTCATCGTCGGCGTGCTGGGCAAGGACATCATCAAGGGCCCGCTGCGCAGCCTGTGGGTGGTGGCCATCGCGCTGATCCTGTGGAGCGGCGTGATGTGGTTCGCCGAGTACGCGGCCACCCACCAGCGCAGCGAGAAACAGCTGAAGCTCAAGGACACCGTGATCATCGGTCTGGCGCAGTGCGTCGCGCTGATCCCCGGCGTCTCGCGCTCCGGCGCCACCATCTCGGCCGGTCTGCTGCGCGACCTCGACCGGGTGACCGCGACGAGGCTGTCGTTCTTCCTGGGCATCCCCGCCCTGGTCGGCGGCGGCATCTACGAGTTCGACGAGGTGTTCAAGAGCGACATCGGCGTCGCGCCGATCGTGGTGGGCACCGTGGTCAGTTTCGGTGTCGCCTACGCCTCGGTGGCGTGGCTGCTGAAGTTCGTCGCGGGACACTCCATCGCGGTGTTCGTGTGGTACCGCATCGGGCTGGGCGTGCTCATCATGATCCTGCTGGGGACCGGCGCCATATCCAGCACCGGCGCCGCCTGACCCCCTGAGAGCCATCCCACTATTCGTTCCCATCGATGGAGTCGGGCTACGCGTCTACTCTCGAGGGCATGGAATCTTGGCAGGCACCCGACCTCAAGCGGCTCGGCGGCCAGGCGGTGCCGCTGCGGCTGTACGACACCGCGCGGCAGGCCGTCCACGCCACCGAACCGCACCCCGACGGCGCCCGCATGTACGTCTGCGGCATCACCCCGTACGACGCCACCCACCTGGGGCACGCGGCGACGATGGTCACCTTCGACGTGATCAACCGGGTATGGCGCGACAACGGTCACGATGTCGCCTATGTCCAAAATGTCACCGATGTGGACGAACCGCTCTTCGAACGGGCCGAACGCGACGGTGAGGACTGGGTGGTGCTGGGCATGCGCGAGACCGCGCTGTTCCGCGAGGACATGGAGGCACTGTCCATAATCCCACCCAAGGCCTACGTCGGCGCGGTCGAGTCGATGCCGACCATCGCCGCGCTGGTGGAGCGGCTGGTCGACGCCGGGGCCGCCTACACCGTCGACGACGGCACCGGCGACGTCTACTTCCCGGTCACCGCCACCGAGGGCTTCGGATCCGAGTCCCACTACGACCGCGACACCATGCTGCGGTTCTTCGGCGAACGCGGCGGCGACCCCGACCGCTCCGGCAAACGCGACCCGCTGGACGCGCTGCTGTGGCGCGGCGAACGCGAGGGCGAGCCGTCCTGGGAGTCGCGGCTGGGCCGTGGCCGACCCGGCTGGCACATCGAGTGCGCCGCCATCGCCCTGGCCCACCTGGGCGACCGCATCGACGTCAACGGCGGCGGCAACGACCTGATCTTCCCGCACCACGAGTTCTCGGCCGCGCACGCCGAGGCCGCCACCAAGGCGGTGCCGTTCGCGAAGCACTACGTGCACGCGGGCATGATCGGCCTGGACGGCGAGAAGATGTCCAAGAGCCGCGGCAACCTGGTGTTCGTGTCCCGGCTGCGCGCCGACGGCGTCGACCCGGCCGTGATCCGGCTGGCGCTGCTGGACGGGCACTACCGCGAGGACCGGCCCTGGACCGCCGAGCTGCACGCCGCGGCCGCCGACCGGCTGGCGCGCTGGCGCGAGGCGATGGGCATGTCCTCGGGCGCGTCCGGCACCACCACCGCGCAGCGGGTGCGGGAACGGCTGTCCGACGACCTGGACACCCCGGGGGCGCTGCGGGCCGTCGACGAGTGGGCCGCGGCCAGTCTCACCGGCGCCCACCACGACGCTCACGCGCCGGCGCTGGTTCGTGACACAGTGGAGAGCCTGCTCGGAGTCACGCTGTTACGGGCGGTGTTTCGGCAGCGCACAACCAGTGCGACGACATTGGATAGGTCACGGTAGGGTCTCGGTCGAGTCGCGGCTCGGGTCGCGACGCTGACCCCCTACTTTGGAGAAATCTTAAGTGAATATCCTCCTCCTCGTTTCCGCGTTCAACGGGTTGTCGCAGCGGGCCTGGTGCATGCTGCGCGCCCGGGGCCATGAAGTCACCGTGGAGCTCGCGCCGGCCTACGACAGTCCTGACGCCCTCACCGCCATGATCCACGCCGCCGCCCCCGATCTCATCCTGTGTCCGTTCCTCAAACACCGTGTGCCCGCGCAGGTGTGGCAGAAATGGCCGACGGTCATCATCCATCCCGGACCGGTCGGCGACCGCGGACCGTCCTCACTGGACTACGCGATCATGGACCGGGAACGCCAGTGGGGCGTCACGGCGCTGTCGGCGGTGGAGGAGATGGACGCCGGACCCGTGTGGGCCAGCCGGATCTTCCCGATGCCCGACGAGCCGGTCGCCAAGGCCGAGCTGTACAACGGCCCGGTCGCCGACGCGGCGCTGTCGTGCATCGCCGAGGTCGTCGACAAGGCCGCCGATCCGCAGTACCAGCCGATGTCGCAGGAGACCATGTCCCGGCCGGTCGCCTCGGCCAGCACCCGGCCGCAGCTGCGCCGCGCCGACCGGGTCTTCGAATGGACCCGCTCGGCGGCCGAGATCGTGCGTCGCGTCCACGCCGCCGACTCCGCACCCGGTGTGCGGTCCGAGATCGAGGGCACCACGGTGCAGGTCTACGACGCCGCCGTCGGCGAACCGCGCACCCACAGTGCCACCCCCGGCACCATCGTCGGCCGGTCCGGCGACGCGATCGCGGTGGCCGCCGGTGACGCCGACGTGTGGATCGGACAGGTCAAACGTCCACTCGACGCGCACGGCAACGGCATCAAGCTCCCGGCCGGGTACGTGTTCGGCGACGACGTCATCCCCGAGCTCGAACCGCCCGCCGAACTGCGCGAGACGGTCTACGACCGCGACGGCGACGTCGGCATCCTCACCCTGCGCGCCTACAACGGCGCCATGTCGACCCGCGCCTGCCATCGGATGAAGACCGCCCTGGACGAGGCCCTCGCCGACGACACCCGGGTGCTGGTGGTGCGCGGCACCGAACGGTTCTTCTCCAACGGCATCCACCTCAACGTCATCGCGGCGGCCCCCGACCCGGCACTGGAGGCGTGGGAGAACATCAACGCCATCAACGCGCTGTGCAAGGCCCTGGTGTCGTGCACCGACAAGCTGACCATCGCCGGGTTCACCGCCAACGCGGGTGCCGGTGGCGTCATGTTCGGCCTGTCCTGCGACGTGGTGGTGGTGCGCGACGGCGTCGTCCTCAACCCGTACTACGACATGGGCCTGTACGGCTCCGAACTGCACACCTACACGCTGCCGAGGCGGGTCGGGCACGCCACCGCGGCCCGGTTGCTCACCGAGAAGCTGCCCGTCGACGCCACCGAGGCGGCCGCCATCGGCCTGGCCGACGCGGTCGGCCCCCGCGAACCCGAGTCCTTCGCCTCCTGGCTCACCGGCATGGCGCAGTCCTACGCGGACCCGCACTGGCACGGCCAGGCCCTGGACGCGAAACTCAAGGTGCTCAGCGGAACCCATCCGCCCGCCTACTACGAGGCCGCCGAACTGTCGGAGATGGCCAAGGACTTCTTCGACGACCGTTCCGGTTTCGCCGCCGCCCGTTCGGGCTTCGTCCACAAGATGGCGCCCGCCGAGACCCCGCCCCGGCTGGCCCGGCACCGCTGGAACTTCGCCAACGGCTGAGATTCGTCGCGCGGCCCGTGCCCTGACGTCAGTTGTCGTCGGTGTGCGGGCCGCGTCTACGCAGGTAGCGCTCGAAGTCCTTGGCGATGTCGTCGCCGGACGGCTCGTCGCCAGCCTGCGGCTCGTCCAGCGAGCTGATGTAGTCGGCGATGTCGCTGTCGGCCTCGACCAGCTGGGTGACGTCGTTCTCCCACTGCGCGGTCTGCTCGACCAGGCCACCGGCGGGCACCGGCAGGTCCAGCAGCTCCTCCACCCGGTGCAACAGCCCCAGCGTCGCCTTCGGGCACGGCGAGGTGGCCGCGTAGTGCGGCACGTGCACCCAGCAGGACGTGACCGGGACCCCGGCCTCCTGGAAGGTCGCCTGCAACACCGCGATGATGCCCGCGGGACCCTCGTAGTCCACCGGGTCCATCTTCATGCGTTTGGCCAGCGCCGGATCGTTGGTGGTGCCCGAGACCGGCAGCGGCCGGGTGTAACCGACGTCGGCCATCAGCGACCCCAGCAGGATCACCTGCTCGACGCCGAGACTGTGACAGATCTCGGCGACCTCGGCGCAGAAACCGCGCCAGTGCATGCTCGGCTCGGCACCGGTCAGCAGCACGACGTCGCGGTCGGCGTCGGTGGGCGAGGCCACCGAGAAACCGGTGTACGGCCAGTCGACCCGCTCCACGCCCTCGGCGGTCACCTTGACCGACGGGCGCGCCATCTGGAAGTCGTAGTACGGATCGGGGTCGATGGTGGCCGTGTGCTCGGCCTGCCATTGTTCGCTGAGGTGCGCGATGACGTGGCTCGCGGCGTCGGCCGCGTCATTCCAGCCGGTGAACGCGGCGACGAGCACCGGCGAACGCAGGTCCGGAAGTCCGTCAGTAGGTGTCACCCGGCAAGGGTACGTGCTGCCCACATCGCTTTCACGGACGGCTCGGGCCGCGCGCCGGATCGAAAATCACGCGAACATGCTGTTTCCGGACGCACCCCATACCGCCTAGGCTGGGGGACATGTCTGAGAATCCGTTCCTGAGCGCCCTCAAGCACCGCATCCTCGTCGCCGACGGGGCCATGGGCACCATGTTGCAGGATGCCCAGCTCGAGATCGACGACTTCGAGGGTCTCGAAGGCTGTAACGAGATTCTCAACGTGTCACGCCCGGACGTGGTGCGTGACATTCACGACGCGTACTTCGCCGCCGGGGCCGACATGGTCGAGACCAACAGCTTCGGCTCCAACATGACCAACCTCGGCGAGTACGACATCGCCGACCGGATCCGGGAGCTGTCGCAGCGCAGCGCCGAACTGGCCAAGGAGGTCGCCTCCGGCCACTCCACCCCCGACCGCCCCCGGTTCGTGCTGGGCTCCATCGGCCCCGGCACCAAGCTGCCCACCCTCGGCCACGCTCCGTACGCGGTGCTGCGCGACGCCTACCTGGAGAACGCCGCCGGACTGATCCTCGGCGGCGCCGACGCGCTGATCGTCGAGACCTCGCAGGACCTGTTGCAGACCAAGGCCGCGATCGTCGGTGCCCAGCGCGCCATGAAGGCCGAAGGCATCCAGGTGCCGATCATCGCCTCGGTGGCCGTGGAGACCACCGGCACCATGCTGGTCGGCAGCGAGATCGGTGCCGCCCTGACGGCGCTGGCCGCGCTGAAGGTGGACCTGATCGGGCTCAACTGCTCCACCGGCCCCGCCGAGATGAGCGAGCACCTGCGGTACCTGTCGCAGTACTCCCGC